>CAMWKV010000117.1 GCA_947174915.1 uncultured Porphyromonadaceae bacterium
TTACAAACGGGGCTTATAATCTTAAGTTAGTGACATTGCTCCATGGAGCGACCGCTTTCAGGCTGCAACAAATTGATTTTCAAGTGGTAGCATACATCGTCGGCGGTCGCTCCATGGAGCGACCCTACGTCATAATGTCCTGCTGATTACTTTATAGCGCATAACGATGTCGAGCGCTGACAACCATCAAAAAGGGCCACTCGAGTGAGTGGCCCTGGGTGTGATAAGGCGTTATATTACTGACTCTCCGAGGGATTACTTCACGGCGAGCTTGACTGTGCGGCCGGCGACATTCACCATGTACACGCCGGGGGCTACAGTGCGACGGAGTGCGCCGGTGCCGGTGTAGAGCACGCGGCCACCGAGGTCGGCAATCACTACTTGCTGCTCGGCAGCGGCCTCTACTACGATGGCATTGCCTTCGGCATATACTGTGGCATCGGCAGCGAGGACGGTATCGACAGCACCGGCCTCATCGGTGATGAGGATGTTGTCGATGATGGCAGAGCAGGAGTAAGCACCCTTGTGGGCTACCATGCGGAGCTGCATGGTGGAGGCGCCTTCCTTGACGGGGAACTTGACGCTCACCTTCTCCCAGCCTTCTTTCTGCAACTCCCAGAAGTATATGTACTTGACAGACTCGAATTCGCCGCCGTCGAAGGACACCTGAGCATCGAGCGAGGTCTCGTAGAAGGGTACGCCGTAGTAGTAGAACTCAAGGGTGAGTTCGGCCTTGCCGTCTACTGCGATGCGTCCGGAGGTGAGGTAGTCGTAGCGCTCTACGGAGTTGTAGGGGCCATAGTAAGCGTAGGCCAGACCGGCGCCGCCGTTGACGGGCTGCACCTGACCTTCGTTGATGAGGTAGCCGAGTTCGGCGTAGGCCCATACGGAGGTGGGTTCATTCGACGATGTGGTCCATGCGCCGTGTTCGGGTTCGATGTAGCCGTCGACTACGCGGTCGAAGTTCTCCACATAGGGCAGCGCGGAGGGATTGCCCACGAGGACGAGGCCCGACGAAGCGCTGATGCCGGCGAGGCCGCCGTTGTTGGCTTTGACGAAGTAGCGGACGTTCTCCTCGTCGGTGAAGACTGTGGGGTCGGTGTAGCTACATTCCTTGACGCCGCGTGCGAGGAGGCTTGCGGAGTAGTCGCTGTAGCCGTTGCCGCGATATACGTCGTAGGTGAGGGCGCCAACATCGATATAGCCGCCGTTGAGGCCACCCTCAGGAGCTGTCCAGGCCACTACTACCTTGCCGTCTGCGCCGAGGGATGCGCGGATGTCTGTGGGGGGCATGGGCTCGTCGACGCCTACATATACTGAGCGGGTAACGCCGTAGGACGAACCGGCGGTGCCGGTGACAGACACTCGGTATTCATATACTTCGCCGGAGCGGACGGTGGCGTCCTGTACGGTCTCGGTCTTGCCCGGCTCGAGGCCTTCGGTGAGCTCGGCGATGACGTTCCAGACGAATGTCTCAGAGTCGTAGCGGGTCACGGTGATGGCCTTGACGGTCTTGAGTGCTTTGCCCTGGAAGTCGACAGCGGGAGCGGTGAAGGTGAGCACCACGGGAGCTGCGCCGCGCGAGCTGGTGGCGGTGAAGTCGGTCACTTCGGCGGGTATCTGACCCACGGTGACGGGTGTCTCGGTATAGTCGCCGTAGTCACTGTTGGCGCCTACATATACGAGAGCACGATAGCGGTATTCGCCGCCCTGTGCGAGGTCGGTATCGAGGTACTCGAGGTGTGCGCCGGGAGCGGGGTTGACGAACTCATGGACGGTGGCGTAGTCGCTGCCATAACCGATCTGACGGCCGAGGACAATCTTGGTGATGGACGTGAGGGGTTCGCCGTTGACTTCGCCGAGGGTGGGATGAGTCTTGTCGGGAGCCACCATAGATACGAGGATGGATTCCTCATCGTCGGCGAGGACGGCGGTGAAGTCGCTCACGGAGGCGGGGTAGACTACCACGGGAGCGTCGCCGGCCTGTGCCATAATCTGGTCGATAACGAAGGTGGCGGCTGCACCGGCGATGGTGTGGGCGCTGAGGCGAAGGATGGCGTACTCGGCGCCTGCGGGAGCCACGGCGTCGCCGCTCACCTTGGTCCAGCCGGTGTTGCCGGCGGCAAACTTAAACTCGGCGGCGGGCACGAAGGTAGCGCCCATGTCGAAGCTGACTTCTGCTGTCACGGAAGTACCTGCGGGAGCGGCGCCTTCGTAGGTGAGGAAGGAGAGGCTCACTGCGGGCGCGCCGTCAAGGGCAATCTTCGCGGAGGTGAGGCTGAAGTCACCGGCAGGGGTATAGTCGTAGGTCGACAGGTAGGCAAGACCGCCGTTGCCGGATTCGGGTGTCACCTGAGTGGAGCCGGCATATACATAGTTGCTGTAGCGCCATGTGGGAGGATAGCTCTCGGTGATGGTCGTTGACGAAGCCCAGCGATAGTCGGGTTCTACGCCATATCCGCCGGCAGCTTCGGTATCGAAGGTCTCGGTGAGGGGAAGGCTGTAGGCCGGACCGATGAACATCTTCGGTGTGATGGAAATGGTGCCGGCGCCCTGCGCGTTGGAGGGTGTCACGGCGAAGGCCACTTCCTTGATTTCGGTCTGCACGCCGGGAGCATAGAGGTAGGAAGTCGCGGTAAGGCCGCTCTCGAGGAGTGAGGAGTCATCGCCCCACGAGCCGGGAGTGCGGAGATATACGTCGTAGGTGAGGCCATCGGTGCTGAACTGGCCGTTGTTGGCGCCCTTGGTGGGAGCTTCCCAGCTCACGAGGACAGAGCCGTCGGTCTGTTCTACAGCCTTGAGGGAGCCTACGGCACCGGGGGTATCCATGCCGACGAAGATGCTGAACTCGGTCTTCTCAGAGTCGCCCAGGGTATTGGAGGCGACGAGGTACCAGTTCTGCTTGCCTTGTACGGACGGGTCGTTGACGGTCATTTCATAGGCTTTGCCGGGCTCGGGATTGGTGAGCTCGGAGAGCACTACATCAGGATCCCAGTAGCTCGACGATACACCGTAGAGCTTGATGGAGCTGAGGCCGTCGAGGGGATAGTCGGTGCCTTTGTAGACCGAGGGGGCGGTGAAGCTGACGGTGATGGGCATGCCGCCGTCGGTGGTGGTCACTGTGGGAGTGGCTATGGCAGCGGGATAGCCGCCGGCAAGGGCTTCGTACACATAGCGGCCTTCGGACTCTTCGCCGTCGGCATATACGATGACCTCGAACATATAGGATTTGCCGGCGGCAAGTGTACTTACCGAGCAGGTGAGCGGTGCGCCCACGGCGGGGTCGGTGAAGGTGTACAGCTCTACGGGCTGCTGGCCGTAGCCGGTATATTCGTATACCACGATGCGGTCGATGGACTCCAGAGCGCCGTAGGAGGTGCTCCAGAAGTCATCGCAAACAGAACGCGAGGGAGCTGTCATGCTGATGTCGAAGGACTGAGTGGCGAAATTCCAGGTTGCCGACAGATCCGATACATCATCGGGCACATAGCCGGCATCGAGAGCCCATGCACTCGGTGCACCGGCAAAGACAGCTGACGCGGCGAGGATTAGCGAAAGTTTTTTCATTGATCTATGAGTAAGTTTTTAGTGTGGATTAGACTGTCTATTGGACAACGAGCACAAAGTTAAGTAAATATTTACTAAAATCCAATACTTTTGTCGCTGTTTCGTCCATTTTGCCTATATTTCTTCTCACTCCACCCAAAGACAAACAACCCTCACCCGACACGACACCGCAGGGTGCGCCAAATAACCCATACTTATCAAACCTCTCCGCGTTCCTCTGCTCCTCTGCGCTCCCTCTGCGTGAGACAATTCCTTGCATGGCGCGAAATACGCCACTCCGAAGTGTGCGTACAAAAGATGTATGCGTAAAAATGGCGAGGGTGTGCCGATGGGGCACACCCTCGCGGGAGTATGTAAAAAGGATGTATTAGCGGATGACTACCTTGCGGGTGTCGGTGTCGTTGCCGGCCTGCACACGGAGTACATACACACCTGCTGCGAGGTGCGAGGCGTCGAGAGTCAGCTCGGTACCGGAAGCGGTAGCCGAGGCAGCCTGCGAACCGCCGAGGCTGTAGAGGGTGGCGCTGAGGCCGGTGGCACCCGAACCGTAGATGTCGAAGACACCGTTGGAGATCTGGTTCACCATCACCTTGCTCTCAGTGGCAACATCGCTCACGGCAGCGCCGTTGAGGATGTACTTGATGCCGGCAAGGGCGTTGATCTTACCGTAGCCCCAACGTTCGGGAGCGGCGTTGACGGAGGCGTCCTTGTCGCAGGTGGCGGCGAGCACTTCCTTCACGCGGTCAATGGTGAGGGTGGGATCAGCTTCGAGCCAGAGGGCCATCACACCGGCCACGAAGGGCGACGACATGGAGGTACCGCTCATCTCGGCCCAGTAGCTGGCGCGGTTGTCGTGGGTATAGTTAGCGGTAAGACCGGTCTGCTCGGGGTCGGTGACATTGCCGCCGAGGAGGTTCTGCACATAGTAGTAGCTATAGGACGAAATCATGCCCATGCCGGGGCCTACTACGTCGGGGAGCTGCTTACCGTCAAAGCGCTTACCGTAGGACGAGAAGGGGGCGATGTCGCCTGCCTTGCCACCGTAGCCCGACTTGCCGGAGAGGGTGGGGAATTCGGCACGGTTGATGTAGGCGCCTACGGAGAGTACATTGTCGCCGCAGGACATATCGGAGATGGTGCCCTGGTCGTTGCCGTCAACGCAACCGGCGATGCCGTTGCTCATGAAGGTGGCCTTGTTGGTGTACATGTCCACACGCTGGCCGGCCTTACCGGTGACGGTGATTACGGGCACGACGTTGCGGGAGCTTTCACCAGCGCCGAGATCAAGGGTTACATATACATTGTAGCGGTTGTTGATGGGGTCAACGTTGGTGGACACGCGGAAGGATGCGTTGGCGCCGAACACCTTGTTAAGGTCATCATTGTAGGTGATGTTGGAGTAACTACCCATGGTGGCGCCGCCGAGCCATATAGCACCACCGTTGAGATTGGTGCTGTAAGTGGCGCTGAAGGGTACGGCACCGGTCACGGTGTTGTATGCTTCGAGCTTGAATGTCACTACATCGGAGTTCGAAGCCCAGATATCGATGTTGGTGCTCACGGAGGAGTTGCGGCTCAGAGAGGTCTTGATGCTGTTGTCGGAGGCCGTGAAGGTCTTGTTGAGGTAGATGTTGGTACCACCTTCGTTGCCGGCCGACATACAGATGATCATATCCTTGCCCACTTCGGCGAGGTAGCGGTTGGTGGCGGAGGTGCCGTCGTGAGGACCGATGTTGCTGCCGAGCGAGAGGTTCATCACGGCGGGCATTCCGCGCTTGGCGGCATAGTCGGCGATGAGACCGGCGGCGGTGATGGTATTGGTACTCTCGAAGGTACCGCAGCACACGGCGAGCTCGGCGTCGGTGGCCACGCCGTAGTAGGGCACGGCACGACGGTTCGACACGGTGTTGATACCGCGGTCGTTCAGATAGGCCAGACGGGCGTTGCCCTTGAAGCCGCCGGCGATGATACCGAGCACGTGGGTGCCGTGAGTCTCGGTCTTGCTGTCGGTAGTGAATTTGGCAATCTTATCGACTGTATCGTAGGTGGTCACGGCGCTGGTGTTACCGGTGATGGTCCAGAGGACCTTGACGCGGTTTTCGTCATTGGCCTGGAAGTTGGCATGGTTCGGGTCGAGACCGGTATCGAAGAGGCCGGCGATAACGCCTTTGCCGGTATAACCGTGGTCGAGGCCTGTGCCGGCCTGTATATCACTGACGCCTGTGGCGGCACGTGCTACTTCGAGCTTGGGCTCGGCCACGACGCCGGCGGAGATGGCGCGTACGTCGCTGCGTGCGGCGAGGGCGTTGATTTCAGAGGGGGTGAGGGCCACCACGCACATATCGGCGCGGCAGTCAATCACGTCGTTGTCAGCTGCATAGTCGGCAGCGGCGGCGGCATCGGCGAAGGTGACAATCACTGCCACAGGCTGTTCAGGAGATGCTTCGGCGGAACGGGCGAGGGCTCGAGGAGTGAGAGTCCGCTCGCCAATCATGGCTGCCAGAGGAAGGTCGACCTTGGACTGCGCTGCTGCGCTGAGACCTCCGGCAAGCACAAGTGCTGTGATAAGATATTTGTTCATTGCTATATAAAACAGTCTTTGTTTACTTCAATTGTAAATATAGAGACGCAAAGATAGCAAAAATTTACGTGACAATACAAAATACAATCATAAAAAATCATAAATCCACCCCGTAATTAATAAAATGTAACTCCACGGAGGGGTTATGAGTTATGGGTTATGAGTGATGAGTGATGGTGATAAAGGAGGCGGGGCGTTATGACGTAGGGTCACTCCATGGAGTGACCGCCGACAGCAACGCCCTCTGCGTTCCTCTGTTCCTCTGCGCTTCCTCTGCGAGAGACATATTCTCGCGGCGCCTTTTCCGACCTGGATGGAATAGGCTCTCGCAGCGCCGCACCTTTGGAATAGGCTCACGCAGAGGGAGCGCAGAGGAGCAGAGGTACGCAGAGAGCATTGCGGGAAAGGAGCCTACAAGTTGTAACCAGTCCTACCTAATGCCCCATCGCCCATACCCATCTAAACCTCTGCGGTCCTCTGCTCCTCTGCGATTCCTCTGCGTGAGACAAATTCTCGCGGCGGCTTTTCCGAGCCGGATGGAATAGGCTCTCGCAGCGCCGCACCTTTGGAATAGGCTCACGCAGAGGGAGCGCAGAGGAGCAGAGGTACGCAGAGAGCATTTGATAAGTATGAGTTATGGGTTATGAGTGATAAAGTAAGCGGGCATTATGACGTAGGGTCGCTCCATGGAGTGACCGCTTTCAGGCTGCAACCAATTGACTTTCAGGTGGGCACATACCTCGGGGGCGGTCGCTCCATGGAGCAATGTCACTAACTTAAGGAATCAATCATAAAACAAATG
>CAMWKV010000118.1 GCA_947174915.1 uncultured Porphyromonadaceae bacterium
TTAATCTGATGGGGTGCCTCCTTACGCTTTGCCCTTTCGCTGAATAGTTACGAATCTTCAGCCAATAGTTAAATTTGCGAAATGTTCTGCGACGGGGATGGTGTATAGGTCATTTTTCCGTACTTTTGCAGTATGAAATTTTTTCACTGTAAAACACCCTTATCCCATGACCTACCAACCCGACCGGAACTACGAATTTCCAATAGTAGGCGGCTATAATCCTGCCGATGAATTTTTTCTTATCAACGTCGAAGGCCCCAACGGACCCGAGACTGTCCAGTTCAAAAAGCTACCATTCCAGCGACGCGAAGGCTATAACGCCACAGTGATTTTCGGTCGCGTCCGAGGCACCGATGCCGACACCGGACTCCCCATCGTTGTCCCCGATATCGTCCACTACGTCTACGAACTCTACCGCGACACCTTTGCTTCCGAAAAGCCATTCATCTGCCGTGTAAAGAATGTCCCGGACAACCCCGTCAACGAACCCTACAATATCGTCGATGACAACGGTATCTTCTTCCACCTCTCCGAGCCGCAGGGGCTCTTCACCAAAGGTCAGCAACTCGTATGTCGCTTCACACGCCTAACGCCCACGAGTTTTAGCATAGCCCTCTACAATCAGCCAGGTCACCTACAGTTCATCACGCTCGACACCATCCTGCGCGAGACCCACCTCCCGGCGACTATTCAGAGCTTCATCCGCCGCTTTATAGCCGAGTCGCCACAGCTCGACCAGGCACGCCGTGAGGTAGCCTGCGGCAACGCCCGTTGGATAGTCACCGCCATCCTGGCCGTCATGCAGCATCTCCCGGAGTGGTTCCTCCGCGCCGACCTCCGCCGAAAGAACAAGAAATTCCTGTCACTCCTCCAGGCCTTCCGCCGCATCATCCTCTACCTCCTCGAAGACTCCGGCTATCTCAACGCCACCTCCGGTGATCAGCGACGAGCGCTCCAACACCAGCTCACTGACATCGCCGACAACCTCGACCCCTACGAAGAAACCATCGGCCTCATAGCACGCCAGGAAGAGAACGTATTCATCGAGCGCCTCCTGGACCATCTCAGGCTCTCCGGCTACCTCTATCATCCCGCCCGTCGTTTCGCCGTCCTCATGCTCATATTCCGGCTCCAGCCCCAGAAAGTTGCCATGTATCTGAGCCGTATCTTCGAGAGCATCTTCGGCCGCGACATAGAGAACTGGAGCTGCGAACCATTCCGTGACGCTTTCCTCGAACAATTCCAGATCTACGTCAATCAGGCGCGACGCGACATAGACGCCCTCCCCATCGCCGAAAGCCGTACCGCCAAGACCAACCTCGAGAACATCATCACCGCCATAGCGCTCCAACTCATTCTGGCCTACGACGACACCGATACCTCGCGCCTCTGGGCACTTTTCTACCGCTACGTATCCCTCCTTCGTCCTCTCAACACCGAGACTCTCCTCACCAAAGCCTTCCTCAGCCTCATGGGCGCTGCCATCAACAACCGCCTCACATACGACGAGCTCAAGCAACCCATGATGATGATGACTCGTGCCACAGTCATGCCGCAGGGCGACATATTCCAACGCATCCAGGGCACCCACCGTTATTACGGCAACGGCGTAGAGATAGCCATCAACGCCGACGGCATCTCGATCCGCCAGTACGGTCGTCAGGACATCACCGAGCGTGCCATCCCGGACGGACTCATGAGCTGGCTCAATCCTCAGATTTACGTCAACGGTGCGCGCAGTCTTTCCGGCTCACGCTTGCGCAAGCTCGCCGAGCACAACACCTGGTGGCACCAGATAGAGGCCGTGCTCTACCACGACGAGACCTGCAAAACCGTGGGTAACCAAAAGAGTCGCCCCACCAAGGGCGACGAAGTCTACATCGTCATCGACGGCATCGTCGACGGCATGAACACCCACACGCCCACCTACTCCTGCCATGTGCAGGACGATGACTACGAGAGCGTATCCGGCACCATACACCACAATCAGATAGTCGATTACAGCGTCGTACACCCATCCCTCCACGCTACCCGCACCGAGACCGGCGCCGAACGCGGATTCCTCGCCACCGTCGTCACCGACGAAATCACCGACACCGAGTACCGCTTCTCACTTCGCCCCGTTATCGACCGCTACATCGACGAAAACTTCAACTACGAGGACGTCTACGTTGCCAAAATCAAAGCCACCTCCGACCGCGACTACAGCGCCATCTCCACCCAGGGCCTCGGACTCTTCCTTGAGCGCCGGCCGGACCAACCGGAATTCTCCAAGGGCGACTTTGTACGGTTCCGCTATACACACATCGGCCCGCAGGGTACTCTCAAAGGTGCTTTCGTAGACTACAGCGACGACATGAAGGACGTCTTCTACACCGAGGACACCGTCTTCGAACGCCTCCTCACAGCCATCGGTGAGAACGGCGAGCCCGAAGACGAGGAAGAATTCCGCGAGGAATCCGTCGATACTTTCGACCTCATGCCGGTCGAGACCATCCGCGAAATCATCGAAATCATACGCTTCAAGGCCATCTCCGAGACCGATCTTATCAAGGCCTACGACTACTTGCGTTTCGCCCGTATCCTCGCCTTGGCCATTGAAGACTCCTCTCTTGCCGAGAAGCTCTCGGCCCACGCCGCACTCCTCACCCTCCACCAGTACTTCGCCACCAACAGCCGCCTGGATGCCGACAAGCTCGCCGAGCTCGCTCCCGTAGCCCTTGCCGACCCCTTCCTCAAGGTCATATACCATCGCCTCGAGATAGTATCGTGGCTCGACCGCACCGAGCACAACCAGGACCTCTACGACACCACCGTCAACCCCTCCAGCGAACTCGAAGGCGCCATCGCCTCCATGGTGCTCGCCTACAACATGATACACAAGTCGCAGACCGACGACTCCTCTTCCATCTCCAACGACATCAAGAGTCGCATCATGCAGAAGCTCAATGTCAACAACGAGACACGACTCGGCAAGTACTACGGCTCAGAATCCAAATACCTCGAGTTCAAGACCTCTCTCGTATTCCCCGCCGGCAAACCTGGCGAAGACTGCCGCGAATCCCCCAAGGAGCAGCAGCAGCACATACTCTCCCGCATCGCCGGATTCCTCAACGCCGCAGGCGGACAGCTCTACATCGGCGTCAACAATGACGGCTACGAAGTGGGTATGGCCGAGGACTTCCGCTACTACGACCGCTGCCGCATACCCCTCTTCGCCGGCAAGCATCCCCACAAAGTATCCGACCTCGACAGCCTTTGCGTATTCCTCGAAGACCTCGTCGACCAAGCCTTCGGACACTCCACAGCACGCAAAGTCTCCATTTCTTCCGACGACGAGGCCACAAAGGGCGTTATCCGCATAGAGATAGAGCAGTCACTCGAACCTGTCTTCCTCGACGGACGACTTTATGTACGTCAGAGCGGCCAGTCCACACGCGAGTACCACGGCGAAGACATCGACGCCTTCGTCCGCGAGCGCGAAGAACTCCAGGCCGAGCGCCAGCAGGCCCTCGCCATCAATGCGGAGACAGCAGTAGCTGACATCACCGAAGTAGCCACTCCCGAAGCGACCGCCGTCGGCACCACTGACACGACAAGCCTCGTGCCCGTAGCAGACACCGCGGCCTCCAATATAATACCTACTTCTACCTGGCGTCCCAACGTCCTCCACGACTACAACAACGACTATATAGCGCCCTACGGCTACCTCTACTTCTACGACAACGACACCATCACCTTCTCCGAGGAGGACAAATGGCTCGACCCGGGCCAAGACGACATCCGTCAGATACTCTCCGTGTCGCACGATATGGTAGGCGGCTACCTCATACTCGGCTACGAGGGCGAGAAAATCCTCCGCGTGCCCCTCGAAGAAATCTTCCGCCGCGGCACCAACGTGAGCATTCCCTACAACACCGACAACCGACTCATCTTCGCAGCCCTCGCCCGCCGCGATGACGCAGTGCTCTGCATAGGGGCAGACATCAACGACACCCTCTACCGCCGTGCCATCCGCGTCAACGACCTCGACATGGAGCACCTCAAGGACAGCCCCCGCCGCTTCCACGAAGCACCTATCAATCACACCGTCGCCTACGAGATAATTGACGCCAAGTCCTTCCCGGCCTTTGCCGACTGCAGCGGCGACAAGCTCACCAACCGTCGCTTCGGTGTGAGCCTGCGAGCCAAGGAGTCGGCCCCCGGCGCGGCAGAGAAAATCCATGAAGTATTCCTCAAGTGTGCACCCGCCAACTGACAGTCATGAATCCGCTCATCTCCATCATCACCGTGTGCTATAATGCCTCGGACACCATCGAACGCACCATACGTTCGATTGACGAGCAGACCTTCGACGACTACGAGCACGTCATCGTCGACGGCGCGTCGTCCGACGACACTCTCACCAAGGTGCAGGCACACGCCAACAGCCGCCGTGAAGTTTACTCCGACCGGGACGAAGGCCTCTACGACGCCATGAACAAAGGTATCTCCTACTCCTCAGGTCGATATCTCATCTTCCTCAATGCCGGCGACAAATTCCACAGCCGGGACTCTCTCGCCATCATCGCCGATGCCATCAACAGCAACGATACTCCAGGCATCGTCTACGGTCAGACAGTGCTCGTCGATAATGATGGCAACTACATCGGCCCGCGCCATCTCACAGCTCCCGACGAACTAAATCTTGCCAGTTTCGCCGAAGGTATGGTGGTATGCCATCAAGCCTTCGTGGCACTACGCCGCATAGCCGGATTCTACAACCGCAAGTACCGATATTCCGCCGACTACGAGTGGTGCATACGCTGCCTTCAGCACTCGCGAAAAAATGTAGGGCTTACCGACACAGTCCTCATCGACTACCTCAGCGAAGGCCTTACCACACGTCACCGCCGTGCATCACTGTGGGAACGTTTTCGTATCATGTCGTTCTACTACGGACTCTTCCCCACCATAGGGCGGCACATAGGCTTCGTATTCCGCGCACTCAAACGCCGCCGCACGTCCAACCGAAACATACTCTCATGATGACCCTTCTCAATACCACCTTCTCCATCGACGACAACGTCCTGGAGCGCTTCAAAACTTTCGTGGCCGACGTCATAGCACCTGCCGCCAAGCACGGACGCATGGAGCACATCAGCCTCGGAGCAATACAGGGCGCCCGCGACGTCAATGCAATCACAGGCCAGCCGGCAAGCTCCTACGCCCTGCAAATGTACGCCCCTTCGCGCCTCGTCCTCAAGAATTATATGGCCAATATCGAACCCGCCCTCATGGCTCAACTCATGGAGCAGTTCGGTACGGGTGTAGCAATGTTCACCACGGCCATCGACATAATATGGACCGCCGACGATGCCAAGTGACGTCGCACCCAGGCTGACAATAAATGCTCCCTTATATATTATAATGTAGATGGACACTAAAATCAAGGAAGCCGACCGCATCATCCTCGGCATTGACCCCGGCACCGTAGTAATGGGCTACGGCATCGTGGGCATATATCGGGGTAAACCCGCCATGATAGCGATGGGTGTCATAGAGCTCGCCAAACTTGGTGACCACTACACCCGCCTCGGACGCATATACGAGCGCGTCAGTATGCTCGTAGATCAGTACTGCCCCGACGAGCTGTCTATCGAGGCACCCTTCTTCGGCAAGAACGTCCAGTCCATGCTCAAGCTCGGCCGCGCACAGGGTGTCGCCATGGCTGCCGCACTCAGCCGACAGGTACCCATCACAGAGTACGAGCCCCGGTCCATCAAACTCGCCATCACCGGCAACGGCGCCGCCTCCAAGGAGCAGGTGGCTGAGATGCTCCGACGCATCCTCAACATACCGCAGGAGAGCATGAACCTCAAGCTCGACGCCACCGACGCCCTCGCAGCAGCGCTATGCCACTTCTACGAGTCGTCCAAACCGGCCATCGCCCGAGGTCCTAAATCCTGGAAAGAATTCATAGCCCGTAATCCCGACAAAATAGCACCTACACGATAAAATGACTGATATAGAACGTATTCACCATCTCCGCGACGAGTTGCACCGACACAACTACCTCTACTATGTAGAGAACAGTCCGGAGATAAGCGACTTCGAATTCGACACCCTCCTCAAAGAACTCGAAGCCCTCGAGCGCGCCCATCCCGAACTCGCCGACCCGAACTCGCCCACGCAGCGCGTAGGCTCAGACATCAGTTCCGGATTCAATCAGGTAGCTCACATATACCCTATGCTGTCGCTTGCCAACACCTACTCCATCGGCGACGTCGACGCATGGGCAAGCCGCGTCACAGAGGCACTCTCCGGCCAGGAAGTCACCATCGTGGGTGAACTGAAATTCGACGGCACGGGCATCTCTCTCATCTATGAGCACGGGCGCCTCGTGCGTGCCGTCACCCGTGGCGATGGCGAAAAAGGCGACGATGTGACAGCCAACGTCCGCACCATCAAGTCAATACCGCTCGTTCTCCGGGGCTCAGACTATCCGGATTTCTTCGAGATTCGCGGGGAGATAGTACTGCCGTGGGCTGCCTTCGACAAGCTCAACGAGCGCCGCATAGCAGATGGCGAAGCGCCCTTCGCCAATCCCCGCAACGCCGCTGCCGGTACCCTTAAGCTCCTTGACCCTGCCGAGACAGGACGCCGAGAACTTGACGCATACCTCTACTACCTCCTCGGACCCAAGTTACCCTACGACAATCACTACGACAATATGGTAGCCGCGCGCCGCTGGGGCTTCAAGGTGTCCGAAGCCATGACTTGCCTGCACAGCATCAAGGAAGTTGACGCATTCATCAACCACTGGGACAAAGCCCGCAAGGAACTGCCGGTCGCTACCGACGGCCTTGTGTTCAA
>CAMWKV010000119.1 GCA_947174915.1 uncultured Porphyromonadaceae bacterium
TCTACGGGGGTCAATTTAAATAATCCTTAGGGGGTCAATTTGTTGAGAATATCCAGCAGAGGAGCAGAGGAACGCAGAGAGCATTGCGGGAAATGCGCCGCGAGAAGGCACCGTACGGGGACGGGGCGATTACTTGCTGAAGCGGTAGTGGTAGTCAATGCCGAGGAGCGAGCCGGCGAAGGTGAGCACCTCCCCCACGGCAACGAGGACCGACGAATGTATCTCTCCCGTAGGTGGAACAATAAAACCGGCGATGAGCAGTCCTGCACCTACCGCTACCATAGCGATACCGCAGACGAGTTGAAAAGATGGGCGTGTCATAGCTTTTTTTGCCACAAAAATACCACCGCCTCACCTCCCCCGTTCCGCACTTTCTCCCACCCCGGGAATAAACCTCCCGACAAAGGTCGCAAATCAAGACCGTGTGTCAAAATATAGAGGTAGCTAACGACGTAGGGTCGCTCCATGGAGCGACCCTACGTCCGAGAATCTATTATAATATCAGCCGAAGGCTGATATAGATAGCGGCGAGGGATTATTTCCCGGACTCCTCGATAAGGCGCATGATGGCGGCGGGGATATCGGTGTTGTTGTTGAGGCTGCGGAATTCGTCAGCTCCCACACCGACGGCAAAGACGGGAACGGGGTTGCCGCTGTGTCCGGTAGATGTGAAGGCAAGACCGGTGGCGTCGTTGAAGATGCGGAACACCTCTACGGCAAATTCGTTGAAGGAGGCATAGAGCGTCTGCTGGTCGGCGCTGTTGCGCTGCTCGAAGGTGCGGTCGAAGAGCGCCTTGAGGTCCTCGGTCTGCTGGTCGGTCACCTTGATGTGGGTGTAGAAACCGAGGTTCTCCTCGAGGTATTCCTTCATATCTTCCCAGGTGTACATGCGGCGCGAACGAAGGATACCCTTGCAGAAGGCGCTGAATTCTTCCTTGGACACGCGCTGGAAGTCGATGTTGCGGAGGCCGCCCATGGCGCCGCGGGGATGTACATGTACCATGCCGCCGGTGTCGTGATCGGCGGTGACGATGATGAGTGTCTCGTCGGGATGAGCGAGGTAGAAGTTGTATGCTACGGCGAGGGCTTGGTCGAAGTTGAGCACTTCCTTGATGGCGGCGCCGCCGTCATTGCCATGGAGTGCGTGGTCGATGTTGCCACCCTCTACCATCATGAAGAAACGGTCGGGGCTCGTGCGCTCGAGGTGTGCGAGGCAGGTCTCTGCTATCTGCGGCAGGGTGAGGACGCCGGCGATGGAGTCGATGGTATAACCGATGTTGTAGGCTGGTGTGCCTTCGGGGTTGAGGAGCACTACGCGCTCGGAGTTAATGGATGCTATCTGCTCGGGACCGCGCACCAACTGTACCTTGGCGTCGGCCAGACGGGAGGCGATGTCTGTGGTGTCGCCGTCGACCACCATGCCGCCAAGTCCTGCGCCGGCTACGAATTCATAACCGCTCTGAATCAGTTGTCTGTCGATATCATAGTACATCTTGCGATAGGGCACATGAGCGTAGAATGCGCCGGGGGTGGCGTCATCGGCAGCTACGGAGGTGGTGACGCCCACGCCGTAGCCCATGTCGTGCAGACGGGAGGCGATGGAGGTGACGGACACGGAGTCGGGATTCATACCGAGCATACCGTTCTTCGTCTTATTGCCGGTGGAGAGGGCTGTGCCGGCGGCGGCGCTGTCGGTGATGTCGGCGTTGGCGCTATAGGTAAGGCTAATGCCTGCCACGGGGAACTGCATCATGGTGAGCGGCTTGTCGCTGCCGAGAATGGTGCGGTTGTAGGTCTGGGCCGCGGTGACGGGACCCATGCCCATACCATCGCCTATATAATAGAATATGTAGCGCGGCTGCTGCGCCACTGCTGTGCAGGCGGCCATGAGGGCAGCGCCGGCAAGAAGATGTTTGAAGTTCATATATGTGTATCTAATGTTAATTTAAGTATAGCGTCGACTATGTGTCGGTCGTTGGCGAGACGTGGTACTTTGCGCTGACCGCCGAGCTTGCCCGTGGCGGCGAGCCAGCGGTCGAAGGTGCCCGCGGGAACATCTACAATCTCCGGAGGCGCCAGGAAGATATTACCGCTGCGCTTGGCCTGATAGTCGGAGTTGACTGCCTGCAGCTCGCTGTCGAGGATACGTGCGAAGGCCTGCTTGTCGGCGGGCTCGTGGCGCCACTCTATGAGCCACTGGTGGTGACCCTTGGTGCCCTCGGCGGTATAGACCGGGGCGGCGGTATAGTCGGCGACCTCGGCACCGGTGGCGGCGCAGGCGCGGCTGAGAGCCTCGTCGGTGTTCCACACCATCACCTCCTCGCCGAAGGCGTTGATGAAGGCATTGGTACGTCCGGCGATGGCTATTCGCAACGGCTCTACGGACAGCACCGTGACGGTGTCGCCTATGACATAGCGGCACAGGCCGTTGCACGATGTGACCACGAGGGCGTAGGTGCGACCCGGCTCCACCTCCCATGCAGGCAGGGCATATTCGCCGGCAGCGACGGGGTTGTCGGCAGCGTCGGCAGGCTCCACGTAGCGCTCCACAGGGATGAACTCGAAGAACACGCCTGCGTCGAGGAGCAGACGCATACCGTCGGCAGCGTCGGCAGTATCCTGTACGGCGAAGAAACCCTCGGAGGCGTTGTAGTTCTCTATATAGTGCATGCGCGAGGGGTCGGTGATGGCATCGTACTGGCTGCGGTATGGGCCGAAGGCTATGCCGCCATGGAAGAATACTTCGAGGCCGGGCCACACCTCGTGGATGGTGGAGGCACCGGTATGTTCGAGGACACCGCGCAACACGGTGAGGAACCACGACGGCACACCGGAGATATTCGTCACCGAACTATGCGATGCTGCCGCCTCTACGAGTGCGGGGAGCTTCTCGTCCCAGTTGCTCATCAGGGCTATGCGCTTGGAGGGTATGCGGACGAGTTCGACAGCGGGGTTGACTCTGTCGATAAGCGTGGCGGAGAGGTCGCCCACCCGTGTGCCGGCGGGGAGGCCGGGGAGCTCATTGGCGTAGCTACCGCCGAGTATCATACTGCGGCCGTCGAAGATACGGCTGTGGGGGTTGAGGGCGAGGTAGGATGCGACGGCTTCGGCGGCGCCGGCATAGTGGTTTGTACGCAGGGCGGTAGCGGTGACGGGTATGTACTTGCTCTTGCCACCGCTTGTGCCGCTGCTCTGGGCAAAATTGCGTGTGGCGCCCGGCCACAGCACATCACGCTCCCCGCCTACCATACGCATCACATCGGGGCGTATGTATTCGTAGAGCACCGTGGGGGCGGCAGCGCGGAAATGCTCATAGTCGGCCACGCCCGATGCATCGTGCATAGCTCCGGCGGTGCACCGCCCTCCCTGCCGCAGAAGGTCGGCAAGGACTCGGCGCTGTGTACGTTCGGTACCCGAAGGATCGGCCCAACGGGAACGACGACGCACCATGGCGGCAAACCATGGGCGCAGAAGCGGTGTCAGGACGGGGCGAAACATTGGCTCGTGTATTCAGCTACCGCGGCGGCTTATTTGAGGGCGCCGTCGAGTTCGGCCAGTACTTTGGTAAGCTCGTCCTCGGTGCGGGTGAGGCGGCTGCGGCAGATGTTGATGAGTGCCGTGGCGCGCTTGACGCGGGCAGCAAGGGTGTCGATGTCGCAGTTGTTGCCGCGAAGCTCGGCGAGGATGCTTTCGAGCTCGCGGAGGGCGGCATTATAGGATATATTTTCGTCTTCCATAATTTCGGATGCTATGAGGCCACAAATATAATCAATTTTTACTACATTTGCATTAGAATTGGGCTCGGGAATACTGAATATCCCGAGTAGCTCGAGAAGCTCGAGAAGCTCGAGAGACCCGGGATGCTCGAGAATCCCGAAAAGCCCGAGAATCCCGAATAGCTCGAGTAGCTCGAATCGCCAGAAAAGTCCTCAACCCCAAATATTAGAGCCATGTCCAGCCCTGTCCTCTTCCCTGCCCCGCTTCAGCCGGGCGACAAGATAGCCATCGTATCCCCTGCCGGCCCCGTCAAGGCGTCGGTAGTCGAAGCCTCTCTGCCTGTCCTGCGTAGCCAGGGATGGGTGCCGGTGGTAATGCCGCACGCCCTGGGCAAGAACGGCCACTACAGCGGCACGGACGATGAACGTTTCGCCGACCTCGCCGAAGCCCTCACCAACGATGAGTACAAGGCTATCCTGTGCGCCCGCGGCGGCTACGGCGCAGTGCATATCCTGGACCGTCTGTCGGCGCTGCCATTAGCAAACAAGCCCAAGTGGCTCATCGGCTTCAGCGACATCTCTGCCTTGCATGCGCTGCTGTCGTCGAAGGGCATAGCGAGTATTCACGCTCCCATGTGCGCAGGCCTCGGCCTTGGCGCGGACTACGAGGACAATAAATCGCTCTTCGGTATCCTACGAGGCGAACGTCCGGCATATATCTTCGACAGCCATCCCTACGACAAGCAGGGCATAGCCACCGGCACACTGCGCGGCGGCAATCTGGCTGTCCTCGCCGAACTCATCAATACGCCCTACGATATCCTCAAGCCGGACACTATCCTATTCCTGGAGGACGTGAGTGAACCTATATATAAGATAGAGCGCATATTCTATCAGCTCCGTCTGAGCGGTGTGCTGAAGAATCTGCGCGGTCTCATAGTGGGTCAGTTCACGGAGTACAAACCGGACGACAGCTACGAATCCATGGAGGATATGATACGTGATATGACAGCCGACTGCCGATTCCCCATAGCCTTCAACGTGCCCGTAGGACATGTGGATCACAACATCCCTCTGATAGAATCGGCGCCGGTGACACTGAAAGTCAGCCCCTCGGGCAAAAACAGCATCATCTTCCACCGCTGACAGACTGCCACTCAGGAGAGTATCACGAGTGGACTGGAGGTAGAGCGCGGCAGTGGCAGCAGATGCAGGCGGCGGTCGAGGGGGAGCGGCATGGCGTCAGGACAGACGTCGATACCTGCCGCTGTGAGAATGTCGGTGATGGTGCCTACTGCCTTCTCCGGTGTATTGTTGATGTGGCTCAGATGGCATAGGAATACGCGCTTGAGGCGTCCTTCGGGGGCTATCTGCGCAAGGAAACGACCCGTATCGGCATTGTCCATGTGTCCCGTAGAGGATGCTACGCGTGCCTTGAGATGCGCACCGTAGGGGCCCGTACGGAGCATGTACTCATCGTAGTCACTCTCGAGCATCACATACTGTGCTTTGCGCAGGTAGTAGTCGGCCCGCGGCGTGATGAAGCCGGTATCCGTAGCCACGGTGAAGACTATCTCCCCGGCCTCGATGCAGTAGCCCATATTGTCGCTGCCGTCATGGCTGGTCTCGAAGGCGGTGACGGTGAAGGGACCCACATTGAAGGGAAACTCCTTATATATCGGCTGATGATAGTCGGCTATGCGTCGGCTGGTGTTGTGGCGCCTCAGCAGGCCGTTGAGGGCCTTCGGGGTGGTATACAGACGCATGTGAGGATGGCGGCGCAGGATGGCGTAGGCATACTGCACATGGTCGAAATGGTCGTGGGTGAGGAGGATGCCGCGGATGGTATTGACGTCGATGGCGTTGGCGGCGAGCTGTTCCAGAACGATGTTATTGTTGACGCCGGCATCTATGAGGAGGCCGCAGGAGGCCGTGCCTATGTAGGCACAGTTGCCGGAGCTGCCGGAGCCGAAGGATATGAACTGCAGTCGCTCGGCGTCGCTGTCGGCGTCGCTGAGTTCGGGCATGGGAGAATCCGTGCCGCCCTCGGGAGGCAGGTCGAAGAGGCCGGGCTGGTCGCTCCAGTAGGCTTGCTGGCGGAGTTTCTGACGGCGGCGGCTCATGATGCACAGATTAGATATATTGCAGGACGCTTGGCGTAGTCGTATTTCTCGGTGAGCCATCGGCGCGCCGGCAGGGTGCGTATGCTCTGCGAGGGGCCCGTGATGTCGGCGGCGACGCAGAGCAGCATGTCGCCGGGGAGGGTGCGGGCGAGTTCCTCTATGAGGCGGTTGTTGCGGTACGGGGTCTCGATGAAGATCTGCGTGTGGCGGCGACGTGCCTCGGCGATGATATGATTCATGGCCTCGGAACGGCGGCGGCTATCCACCGGCAGGTAGCCCCGGAAGGTGAACATCTGTCCGTTGAAACCCGAACCCATCAGAGCAAGCAATATGCTCGACGGGCCTACGAGGGGCACTATCTCGAGACCGCGACGCTGGGCGATAGCCACAAGGTCGGCGCCGGGATCGGCCACGGCAGGACAACCGGCCTCGCTGATGATGCCTATGTCATGGCCCTCGAGGGCGGGGGCGAGCATAGCCTCGACGTCGGCCGGCGCGGTGTGTTCGTTGAGTACCTCGAAGTGAAGGCTGTCAATGTCGATGCTGCGGTCGCAGGCTTTGAGGAAACGACGTGCAGTACGCAACTCCTCTACAACGAAGAAGCGCACCGTACGGATAAGGTCGATATTGTGTGTCGGTAGTACCTCCGTGGGGTCGACAGGTGCCAGGAGGGATGGAAACAAGATGACACGTCCGTTTTTCACATCGCAAATTTAGCAAAAAAAACGCACATAACCACGCCCGCACTCAAAAACCGCCAACTCCCCACTCATATTTCTACCGCAGATATTTCGGAAAAGTGTATTTTTACCCTCTAAATCCATTTTTGACATGGCAAAGCTCCGGCTTGCGACAGTCAGAGCTTTGTTTTATGTTTTTCAGCATGTTACAAACGAAGGTGCGCCTATTTTGATACAGCCTCCCTAAAAAACTAAACCCCGAGGTTTGTCTTTCAACAGGGACACTCGGGGGATTCCGTTGCAAAGTTA
>CAMWKV010000120.1 GCA_947174915.1 uncultured Porphyromonadaceae bacterium
AGGTAGTCGAGGGCTTCGGAGGGGCGGCTGTCAGACAGCAGTGTGCCGAGGGCTGTGAGGGCGGCGGCGTTGCGCGGGTCGATACTGAGTATTTTGCGCCATGTCTGTTCGGCGGCATCGCTGTCGCCGGTGTAGAGTTGTCCCCATGCAAGGGCGTCGAGGGCTGTTACGTCGTCGGGGCGTGCGCGGAGCATGAGGGTGGCGTACTTTATCATCTCGGCGCCGTCGTGACGGCGTGTGGCATGTGTGAGCAGTCGCGAATACAGCGGACGTGCTATGTAGGGGTGAGCCTGCGCCTGTCGTATGAGCAGGGTGGGGTAGGCGGCTCTACATCCTGCGGCGCCCATGACTACTTCAAGGGAGTCGAGCATAGGCAGCAGGGGTGCCGAGGCGCTGAGGGCGTTGACGAAGGCTCGGTCGGTTACGGTGCTGTCGCCGCGCATGTGTGAGGCCACCATGAGGCGAGCCGCCGGTCCGGCGTCGGAGGGACGTGCGTCGGCCACGAGTATGTACAGAGCCTGAGCGCCGGGCCAGTTGGCGGTGGCGAAGGCGGCGCGAGCGCGCTGCTCTGTCGCAGCTATGCGGTCGGCAGGTGTAGTCGGTTCTGCGGGCTTTGCGAAGACGGGGCAAGTACTTGTAAGGGTCAGCACCGCCAGCGCCGTCAGAATGAAAATATGACGCTTTTTCATAGAGGAGAAATATACGAAGGAGAAATCTCCGGCCGGGGGTTAATCAGTATTTGAAAGAACTGCCGCCGAGGAATTCGCGGAGTACGCTGGTGGAGGGGATAAGGGATGTGTTGACGGGCACGAAGTAGCTCAGGAACTTGCGCAGGCGGTAGGCCTCGGCGTACTCGGGTACGTCGGTGGGTACGGAGCGGAGGACTGCTTCGGCGTAGTCGCGCATCACGCTGAGTTCGAAGATGAGTGAGCTGTTGAACATTGCGTCGGCGTTCTCCTGATAGGGGAATATCCACTTCTCTTCGCCACGGCGCACGCTGGGCCAGCGGCGTATGGTGTCCTCGGCGCTGATGCCGCGATACTTGTGGTCGCGAATGATGCGTCGCAGCAGGCGGTTGTCGGTGGTGGGTATCCAGTTGTGGTCGTCGAGGGATATGGTGGTGAGTGCCGACACGTACACGCGGTATTTCATGTGGGCGGGTATGTGTGCGGTGAGCTCGGGGTTGAGGCCGTGGATGCCTTCGATGAGGAGGACGGAGCCGGGTTCGAGGCGTATCTTGTTGCCTTTGTACTTGCGTGTCCCGGAGGCGAAGTCGTAGGTGGGAAGCTCTACTTCTTCGCCGGCGAGGATGGCGTTGAGGTCGGCGTTGAACTGTTCGAGGTCAAGCGCGTAGAGCGATTCGTAGTCGTAGTCGCCTGAGGCGTCGCGGGGGGTGTGGATGCGGTCGACGAAATAATCGTCGAGCGATATCATCTGAGGTTTGAAGAGATTGGTGGTGAGCTGGATAGCGAGTCGCTTGGTGGTGGTAGTCTTGCCCGACGAGGATGGTCCGGCAATGAGCACTATTCGAGCGCCGCCCTCGGCGTAGCGAGCGGCGATGTCGTCGCTGATGCGCGCGAGAGCCTTCTCATGGAGCGCTTCGGCGGTATTGATGAGGTCGGCTACGCGGCGGTGCTCGGCGTAGTAGTTGAGTTGTCCGGCGTCCTGCACGCCCACGATGTGATTGAAACGCAGGTAGTCCGTGAAGGCGCGGTACATCTTGGGCTGCGGTATGGGAGTGGCGGCTTTCGAGGGGTCGGCAGGGTCGAAGGCCAGCAGCAGGAATCCTTCCTCGTAGGGCACGAGGTCGAAGACTCCGATGTGGCCCGTAGAGGGTGCGATGACGCCGTAGTAGCTGTCGGCGACGCCGTCGAGAGTATAATATGTCGTGTAGAGTGAGCGCAGCGTGCGCAGGAGGAGTGCCTTGGATTTGAGGCCGTCGCGTTCGAACATCTCCACAACTCGCTCGGTGAGCTCCTCGTGGCGCACGAAGGGGAGGTCGGCGCGGTGCAGACGCATCATCTCCTCGCGCAGTGCTGCTGTGAACTCGGGCGACACGCACGAGCGGTCGTGCAGGCGGCAGTACCAGCCGTGCGATATCGAGTGTTCGATGGAGAGGCCCGCCTCGGGAGCGATACGTCGCAGAGCCACGTAGAGCATCATGCACAGCGAACGGGTGTAGACGCGGGGACCCGAACCGGTCCGGTCCGACTGGAATTCTATCGTTTTCGACTGATATAGAGCATAGTCGAGTCCTTCGGTCTTATTGTTGACACGGCAGCAGATAGGTTCGAAGCCGAGTTCGTCGCGCAGAGAGGCGGCAACTTCGGCGAGGGTGTGACCTCCGTCGATGGTGATATCGCGGTCGAGGTTGAGGCAGCGGAGAGTTATATCAGACATATTATTGAGCGCCCGGAGGGGCTTTTTGAGGCGGCATTATTCGCGGCCCTGTAGCAGGGTCGTTATTGCTTGCCGGTGAGAGATTTGATGACTTTTTTAAGTTTGCGTTTTCGGGCTATAGCGGCCTGCTTGTCGCGGAACGCTGCCACGGCTTTCTCGACGTAGCTGTAGTCGCCGCGCAGTGCGGCGTAGTGGTGTGCGAGGGTGAGGATACCGGCTTCGGTGTCGAGGACGGCGCCGAAGTTGATGAGTTGTCGCTCGGAGTCGTACACATCGAACTCCATGCGGTTGATGTCGATTAGGGCGAACTTGAAAGCTCCGTCGTCGTCCTTGCGCCACAGCACGTTGCCTTGCGAGAGGTCCTTCATGAGGACTCCCTTGCGGTGCAGGGCGAGAATGAAAGCGGCGAGTTGCGGGACGAGGCGTTCGAAATCGGGGTGCTCCTCCACTTTGCGCAGGTCGTTCCATCCATGGTAGGCCAGACAGACGTAGTAGGTGCGTCCTATCTGCGGACCGCAGTGACACTCCACCATGCAGACAGGCTCGGGAGTGTCGAATCCGAGCTCTATCAGTGTGTGGGCGTTGAGCCATGCGCGGCGTGCCTTGGGGATACGGAAGTTACCGTAAATGACGCGCTTGACTATGCCCGGCACGCGGTAGGCTTTGATGCAGTAGTGTCCGTCGGCGGTGAAGGCTACCTTGTTGCGCCGGCCGTTGTAGATGAGTACGGCGTCGGCAGGCATGCCTCCGTCGGCCAGTTGCGCAGCGAGTGCGGGAGCGTCCGCGTATGCGGCACTTACGGCAGTACTTGCTGTCATAGCTTGTCTCCTTTCTTGTGAATACTGCGGGCGGTACGATATGCTTCGAGGGTGGCTTTGTATCGGGCACGGGCTATGGCACGTCCGGCGTCGCCGTCGAGGAAGGCTCCGCTGCGCAGGTGACATCCTACGAATGAGCAGGCGGCTCTGAACCACTGCAAGGGCGCGGGAGCGCTCACCCCGGCTGCAGCGAGGACACGGCCGCGTATGCGGGCATTGCGCAGCTCTTTGACGTCGAGCTCGGCGGCGGTGTTGCAACGGAAGTGGTACAGGTCGCCGTCCACGTGTGCGGGGAGTACTCCGGCGGGATGGCTCAGGCGTTCGCCCACGTCGAGTACATCCCATGTGGCGTAGCGCTTGTCGAAGAGTCTTATCTGCCATGCCGGCTCCATGCCTGAGTGCTGTACGGGACGTCCGCAGATGTAGTTGACCACGCGGAAGGCGTACATGCGATGCTCGAAGCCTGCCTTCTTGGCGGCTATGATGGTGTGGCGCAGCTCCTCGGACAGCACCTCGTCGGCGTCGATGGAGAGGACGTATGCCGAGCCGGCGAGCGACACGGCATACTGTCTCTGGGAGCCGAAGCCGCCGAAGGGTCGTGATGTGACGCGAGCCCCGTATCGCCGGCATATCTCCGGCGTGCCGTCGGTGGACATAGAGTCCACCACAATAATCTCATCGACCACGCCGATAAGACTATTGAGGCAGCGCTCTATGTTGGCACTCTCGTTGTGAGTGATTATGGTCGCCGTTAGAAACATATTGTATATGTCTTCTTGCGGGGCGTGTATCAGTCTGTTTCGAGGTCACCGCCCACGATTTCATGCCAGGGCAGACCGTTGGCAGCCACTTCGGCGAGGAATGGGTCGGGGTCGAACTCCTCTACATTGTGCACGCCGGGCTTGACCCACTTGCCTGTGAGGAACATCATGGCACCTACCATGGCGGGTACGCCGGTGGTGTAGCTCACGGCCTGCATGCCGGTCTCGCGGTATGCTTCTTCGTGCGAGCAGTTGTTGTAGATGTAGTAAGTGAGGTGCTTGCCGTCCTTGCCTTTGCCGGAGATGCGGCAGCCGATGGATGTCTCGCCGTGGTAGTTCTCGCCGAGGTCCTGGGGATTGGGCAGTACGGCCTTGAGGAACTGCAGGGGCACGATCTTGGTACCGTTGTAGTCGATTTCATCGATGCGGGCCATGCCGATGTCCTGAATCACGTGCAGGTGTGTGAGGTATTCTTGGCCGAAGGTCATCCAGAAGCGTGCGCGACGGATGGTGGGGAAGTTCTGCACGAGCGATTCGAGTTCTTCGTGGAAGAGGAGGTAGGACTCGCGTGGGCCGATGTTGGGATAGGTGAGGGTGCGGTGGAATTCGAGGGGCTTTGTCACTACCCACTCGCCTTCGTTCCAGTAGCGGCCGTTCTGAGTGATTTCGCGGATGTTAATCTCGGGGTTGAAGTTGGTGGCGAAAGCCTTGCCGTGATTGCCGGCGTTGCAGTCTACGATGTCGAGAGTCTCCATCTCGGAGAACCAGTGCTTGGCGGCATAGGCGGTGAACACGCCTGATACACCGGGGTCGAAGCCGCATCCGAGGATGGCTGTGAGTCCGGCCTGCTCGAAGCGCTCGCGGTATGCCCACTGCCACGAGTACTCGAAGTGAGCGACGTCGCGGGGTTCGTAGTTGGCGGTGTCGAGATAGTTGACACCGCATTTGAGGCACGCCTCCATGATGGTGAGATCCTGGTAGGGGAGTGCTACGTTGATTACCATATCGGGCTTGTGGCGCTCGAAGAGCTTGACAAGTTCGTCGACGGAGTCAGCATCGACAGAGTCGGCGCTGACACCGGCGCGACCGATTTTATCGGCCAGAGCCTGGCACTTTGATAGGGTGCGAGAGGCGATTACGATTTCGGAGAATACCTCCGGATGCTGCGCACACTTGTGAGCCACTACTGTGCCCACACCGCCGGCGCCGATGATGATTACTTTTGCCATTATTGTACGGAGTTGTTTGTTGGCGGGTTAGGTGTATTGTTTGATGTCGTTATAGTGTTGTGACGGCGCTTTTCGAGCGCTATTGTCACGAAGGTGGCTATGCCGAGGAGTATGGTGAGGAGTGTGGTGGTGGCCAGCACGAGGTTGGCGAAGGCGCCGGCTTCGGCTGAGGGGAGTCCGTAGATGCCCAGACCGAAGATGACGGCCCACTGCCAGGGACCTATGCCGCCGTTGGAGGGCACGCCCATACTGATGCTGCCGAGTACGAATACGACGAATGCCGCCGACAGACCGTGCGTCAGCAGCAGTGTCTCAGTGAAGGGGAAGGCGAAGAATGCCAGAGCTGTCTGGGTGAAGTAGCAGCCCCACATGCCTATGGTGAAGAGCAGCCAGCGCATGCGTCCGGGCATACGGAGGATGACAATGAATCCCTGCCATAGTTCGTCGAGCACTTTCTGCACCCGCACTATGACGGTATTGCTGCTGCGTATCTTCATGAACGCCACGAGCAGGCATACGCAGAGTAGCAGTGCACCCCATATCCAGGGCGACGCTATGACGCGGCCTATGGCGGCGTAGCTCTCGCCGTTCGATTCAAGGTAGCTCAGGATTGGTCGCTGAGCTATAAAAAAGGCCCACAGCGCCATGAGAAGCACTGCGGCCGTATCGGACAGTCGGTCGGCTACCATAGAGCCGAAGACGGAGGTGAAGGGCGCGGACTGACGCTTGGCTATATAGCCGCTGCGCCATACTTCGCCAAGCCGGGGGAAGACGAGATTGACGGCGTAGGTACCGAATATACTCAGCACCAGTGCTGTAAGGGGTGGCTTGATGCCGAGGGCAGCGAGCTGCAGGCGCCAGCGTAAGGCGCGTAGCACCTGGGCGCCGATGGCGAATACCCATCCCACGGCTATCCACTCCGGGCGGCATTGGTCGCGGATGATAGTGAGCATCTGCCGGAAGTCGATGCCGGTGAACAGCAGGTAGCAGAGCCCCACGCTGACAACGAGGGGCAGGACGAATTTGAATATTTCGCCTATCACTTTGCCTGTCTTTCTCTTTTCGGACACTGGTACCGGGTGCTTAGGGTCGTTGACTTATGCTCGGCGTATGGCTCATGAACCCATGGTGCGGAGTAGTTCCTCGTTGTCGAGGGTGCGCTCCATGCGGTCCTTGATGAATTCCATAGCCTCGATGGAGTTACGGTCCGAGAGGTAGCGACGCAGTATCCACATGCGGTTGAGGGTCTCGGAGCGTAGCAGCAGGTCGTCGCGGCGGGTGCTGGACGCCATGATGTCGACGGCGGGGAAGATGCGCTTGTTGGAGAGCTTACGGTCGAGCTGAAGTTCCATGTTGCCGGTGCCCTTGAACTCCTCGAAGATTACTTCGTCCATCTTCGAGCTTGTCTCGGTGAGCGCAGTGGCGATGATTGTGAGCGAGCCGCCGCCTTCGATGTTTCGTGCGGCGCCGAAGAAGCGCTTGGGTTTCTGGAGGGCGTTGGCGTCGACACCGCCGGAGAGAATCTTGCCGGAGGCGGGAGCCACGGTGTTGTAGGCGCGCGCCAGTCGGGTGATGGAGTCGAGGAGCACCACTACATC
>CAMWKV010000121.1 GCA_947174915.1 uncultured Porphyromonadaceae bacterium
CTTCCGTATGCGTCCCTTGTGCGGCTCGCTTGCGAGACGAGCCGAAAGCCCCGCCAAAAAGCACGCCCCGCCCCAAAAGCCCTTCCGTATGCGTCTCTTGTGCGGCTCGCTTGCGAGCCGAGCCCAAAGCTCCGCTCCGCAGCCCCTTCGCGGCAGAGTGCTCCCGTCCTCCTTTTTTCTGTGCGAGTCCTTTTTGTCTTAGGGTGCTTCCGAGCCGGCCGCTCATCGCTCGTGCCTGCATGCGGAGCAGGTTTGTCGAAGGTGCCGAGAGGCGAGGTATCTTCTCGCCGAGCAAGCCCTTCCGCATGCGTCCCTTGTGCGGCTCGCTTGCGAGCCGAGCCGAAAGGCCGAGCCAAAAGCCCTCACACATACACGCACAAAAGCACCGCGGACACTCTCTGAGCATCCTCGGTGCGGTATATCGTAGTCTGACCGACGATTAATCTTCTACGGCGCGAAGCTGCTGCACGTAGATTGCCTTCATCATCTTCTTGCGGTTGGCTACAGAAGGCTTCTGGAAAGCCTGACGACGACGAAGTTCCTTTACAATACCGGTCTTCTCAAATTTACGTTTGAATTTCTTGAGAGCGCGTTCGATCTGCTCTCCTTCTTTAACTTGTACGATGATCATATTGTGGTTTAGATTTGTTTGCTGTTTATTTTGCGGGGACAAAATTACGAAAAACATTTAATACAGGCAAATTATGACGCAAATATTTTCCAACTTTTTTCATCAGATTTGCATGAGCCGCAAATTATTACTAACTTTATTGCGCAATTGACTGTCCTACGGACAGTGCATAGCTTACATAAAACTTGATTTGTGACTTTATATCAACACCTTAGCTTATCATGAAGATTTCCCGTATTCTTCTTGCGGCCGCCGGGCTCGCTGTCCTGCCGGCCATGTACGCCTCGCGCCCCGTCACAGAGCAGGGCAAAGTAATCCTCCATGCCTGGTCGTGGAGCCTCGACACTATCGCCGCCAACATGAAGACTATCGCCGATGCCGGCTACGATTTCGTGCAGACATCACCGGTGCAACGCTGCTATGTGGGCGACAACGGCGGACGAGCCCTCTTCAGCCGCCCCGGCGACCCCGAAATGGGCAAATGGTACTTCTACTACCAGCCCACCGACTGGCAGATTGGCAACTACATGCTCGGCGACCGCGACGATTTCAAAGCCATGTGCGACAGCGCTTATAAATATGGTGTGAAAGTACTCGTAGATGTGCTCCCGAACCATACCGCCGTCGATCACACCGCCGTACTACCCTCACTCGATGCTGCCGTAGGTGGCCACGAAAACCTGTTCCATGGCAATGGCTTCACCGACATCACCGACTACAACGACCGACTCCAGTGCACCACCGGCAAGATGGGTGGCCTCCCGGATGTCAACACCGAGAACCCCGACTTCCAGTACTACTATATGCAGTACGTCAACGACCTCATCAACCTCGGCGCCCGAGGCTTCCGCTACGACACGGCCAAACATATCGGCCTGCCGTCCGACCCGCTCGACCCCAAGGCTACCGAGAATGACTTCTGGGAGATATTCACCGGCCGCAAGGGAGTCAAAGGCCTGTCAATGCTCATGCCCGACAGCCTCTATATCTATGGCGAAGTGCTGCAGGACCGCAACGTGAAGGAGAAGGAGTACACCGAATTCATCGATGTCACCGCCAGCAACTACGGCCATGCGCTCCGCGACGCGCTCAAGAAAGGAAACACTCTCACCACCGACCTCAACAGCTGGCATCACACCGCCGCACCCGAAGCACTGGTGACATGGGTAGAGAGCCACGACACATACTGCAACGAAAATGAATCGGCACCCCTCACCGACGACCAGATACGCGCAGCATGGGTATTCCTTACCGCCCGCGCCGCCGGCACTCCCCTATTCTTCAGCCGCCCCGAAGGCAGCACCCGCGAGAACTACTGGGGCACCAACCGCATAGGCAACCGTGGCAATGCCGAATTCTTCCACCCGGAAGTCGTAGCCGTCAACAAATTCCGCCACGCCATGAAGGGTCAGCCTGAGTACCTCAGCTTCAACGACGACGGTACCGTAGGCGCAGTATCGCGCGGCACCGAGGGCGTAGCGCTGGTCAATTTCTCTGCTAAGGACACCAACGTCAAACTCACCACCGCTCTCCCCGACGGCACATACACCGACAGCGTGTCGGGCGAAACATTCAAAGTATCCAAAGGCATCCTCACCGGCAAATTAACCCCCAACGCCACCGCCATCCTCTACGCCAACTGACACCCTGACACCATCCCACAATAGCATTACTACACAGGCCCTCAAAATGTTTTTGAGGGCCTGTGGTCTTATTGAACTGATATGAGTTGTTGTTCCGAGCTATTTCTCCGGCACGAGGAGCCTGATGCGACGCCAGAGCGGGTCGGGAACCATGCGCCACAGCGCTGTCACTACAGCCCAGCGGGCATCTACCACTGCGATGCGCTTGCCGCGAAGCATGGCTTTCTCGATACGCGGCGCAGCATAGTCGATACTCATCTCCATGGGATAGTTCCTGTTGCCGTCGAGTAGAGGGGTGTCTACGAAGCCGGGGCGGATATCGGTAATACGGACATTGACCTGTTCGCTGTGAGCGAGCTGGTCGAGAGCCTGCAGATAGGTCCACTGATAGCGCTTCGACGCACTGTAGGACGCTGCCAGACCGATGCCCTTGGTGCCCGCAACGGACGTGATGGCGCAGATATGTCCGGCTGTGACATTGGCCGTATCGCGGAAATAGCGGTAGGCCGCACTCACTATACGAGTGAAGCCCAGCACATTGGTATCTACTGTACTTTCCTCCTTAGCCTCGTCGAGCTGAGGATTGAGCCAGCCGCAACCGGCGCTGTAGAGCAGATAGTCCATGCCGTCGATGAGCTCTATGAGCTTGTAGAAACGCTCCACCGCATCGGGGGCGGCAACATCGATAGCAAGATACTCTATCCTGCCAGGGTACAGATCCTTAATTTCTTTGAGACGGTCTTCGCGACGCGCCGCAATACCCACGCGCCAGCCCATACGGGCAAAATCCGTGGCAATACGCATACCCAGTCCGGAGGAAGCTCCTACTATCACTATCTTTTTCATTGTCATTCAATTATTTCCGTGGTGTCGGCCGCCTGCGATACGCCTGTGGTATCCACCGGTTCTTCACCGCTGACAGTGGCCTTAAGATTGTCGTTGATTGACTTTAGAACGTCCTCTGCCGTCACCTTGTTCATTCGGTGTATGGGCAAAGTGTATGAGATAGAGAAACTTCCGCCTATCGAGCTGCCCCGCGTACCGAAGCCGGGGATATACCACGGCTCGCCGTGGCGGGCACGGCTCTCATGAAGCAGACTCTTGAATCGGAAGGACCAGCCGGCCGATATCGGTCCCCAAATTTTCACTCGCAGACCGAGACAGAACTCGAACCAACCTGCCACACTATGCTGCGCCGGGATGTCGAAGCGGCCCGTCTCGCCCCAATAGCCGTCGTCGACAGTAACATTGTCTATGGAATAACTGAATGGCGACATACCATAGCGCACCCCGGCGTAAAGGGAGTAGTCCGGATTGCTGTTGTAGAGAAAATTATAGTTGGCACCGATGCGGAAATACACACTCAGAGGCGAACGGTAGGTGAAATTCATCCCCGAGGGAGTGTTCGACGCCTGTCCGAGGCCCACCTCGAAGACGGGTTTGTAGCGATTGTGCAGCGACAGTTCGGCCCATGCGTCGAATAGGCCGTACTTTTGGCCAAAGGCTCGCATCAAAGGGTCCCACACATTCACGCCCACACTGACGGCATCCCACAGCGGATATTCCATCTTGGGCAGACGCGCACGAGCGGTGGAGTCTATCCATTCGTCGCCGGACACGGTGTCGACATAGACCGTGAAACCGCCTGAGTTGACATAGTGCATGCCGGCCTCGGCTCGGCGCTTGGCATTGATGCGCGAGGTATCGTTGCGAGTCTCGTTGATAGCCTGCGTCTCCGCCGCCTGCGTGGTGACAGGGCTTACGCGGCGCTTGGGCGACGGTGTGGCAGCCGAGAGTATCAGCAACGCCAGTATACCGAGTATGACAATACGCTCCTTCATAGGCTCATCGTCTGATTACCGGCCCCGCCCGCATCATCACCCGACTGCGCCGGAGCGGTGCGGAAATAGATGCGGATGCGTTCGAGATTCACATTCGTCACCAACGAATCGGTCACCACTACAGAGTCGACAAGATGAGTAGTATAGGCACAGCGTTCGATGAAATAGCGGTACATAGCTCCGCACTCCTCCGAGGCGAAGTACGCTTCGGAGCTGTAATAGAAGGTGATGGTATCGTTGTCAGCGTCGCTGTCTATGCCGGGCTGCTCGTAGTGCAGGCACCACGACACCGAAGTCGAGGCCGAACGCATAGGCAGGTAGACCTGACTCACCGACTCGGTAGCGCCTACGAGGAGCGAATCGCCGGGAGCGCCGACGCCGTGTATCTCGATGCCGCTCACGGTGACTTGTTCGCCGGAGGCCGAACTGTACAGCCCGGCCAGCGGCAGAGAACTCTGATTGTCAATGCAGCCGGTGGTGTTGCATCCGGCGAGGGCGACAAGCAGTCCCGCTACGGGCATTGACAATATGTAGAGCAGTCGCTTCACGGATGCAGCAGGATGTCATCAAGAGCCTTGCGCGTCTTGGCGGGAGCCTCGCCGGCAGGGAATCCGACAGGAACAATGACCACAGGACGCACACCGGCAGGGAAGTTGATACCTGCGGCGAGGACGGCGGGGTCAAAATTGCATACCCAGCAGGTGCCCAGTCCGTTGACGGTAGCCTCCAGGCACAGGTGTTCGGCGAGGATGGACACATCGACGTCAGCATGATTCTTGCCGTCGGCAGGACGGACCCAGGCCTCATCGTCCACCGCACATACTATCACGAAATATGGCGCGGCAGCTATCCACGGACGTGAGTAGCTGTCAATCACGGCCTTACGGGCCGATGCATCATCGGGGCCGATGAGCATCATACGCCAGGGCTGGCGATTGCACGCCGACGGAGCATAGTGCGCTCCGTCGAGCACCTTGCGTATCAGTTCGGCCGACGGCACTTCGTCAGTATAGGTGCGGCAGGAGTAGCGGCCGCGGGTGAGGAGGTACTCTCCTTCGGGATATGTCTTTGCACTCATTGTTCTGGTGTTACAATATCTATCTTATCCTCAATCTCATAGTCATTGCGGCCGGGAGCATTGCGCGTCACCAGTTCGCCAATGAAACCGGCCAGGAACAACTGACAGCCGAGTATCATCATCACCAGCGAGATGAAGAAATAGGGTGAATCTGTGACAAGGATATAGGGACGGCCATGCGACATGTTATATAGCTTCATCACGCCCACTATCACCACGGCGAAGAAGCCGAGGATGAACATGAAGCTGCCCAGCAGGCCGAACAAGTGCATAGGCTTCTTGCCGAAACGTCCCGTGAACCACAGCGTAGCCAGGTCAAGGTAGCCGTTGACGAAGCGGTCCAGGCCGAACTTCGTCTTGCCGTACTTGCGGGCCTGATGGTGCACCACCTTCTCGCCTATCTTGTCGAAGCCGGCGAGTTTGGCAAGATATGGTATGTAGCGATGCATATCGCCGTACACCTCTATATGCTTCACCACCTCCCCGCGATAGGCTTTGAGGCCGCAGTTGAAGTCATGAAGGTTCTTGATGCCGCTCACCTTGCGAGCCGTAGCGTTGAAGAGCTTCGTGGGTATGGTCTTCGACAGAGGGTCGTAGCGCTTCTTCTTATAGCCCGACACGAGGTCATAGCCCTCCTCGGTAATCATTCGGTAGAGCTCCGGTATCTCGTCCGGACTGTCCTGCAGGTCAGCATCCATGGTGATTACCACCTTGCCGCGTGCCATGCCGAAACCGGTATTGAGTGCCGGCGACTTGCCATAGTTGCGGCGAAAGGAAGCACCGCGTACATGCTCGGGATGCTCGGCGGCGAGGCGGCTCACCACCTCCCACGAGCGGTCCGTACTGCCGTCGTCGACGAATATCACTTCATAGCTGAGCCCGGCGGCACTCACCACACGTTCGATCCACGCATAGAGCTCAGGCAAGGACTCCTCCTCATTATACAGAGGTATTACTACGGAAAGATCCATCATTATATATTATTGTGCGAAGCAGGCGTCTGACGGCTCTGATACATACGCACGAAGGGCGTCACGAGGAGCGACAGGATGGTACCTACCACGATATTAAACGAAATTATATTTGCCGCGATATCGGCAGCGCCGGGCAGTCCGTTGTGCTCGCGCAGATTCTCCAGGGTATCGACCCACAGATCGGCCTCGGGGGCATTGAGAGCCTTCAGTTGCGCTATCGTCTCGGCCACCTGATTCGCGATGAAATCGGGGAAGGCGAAGCGTAGCAGAGCGTAGACCACCACGGCAGGGACGAGGCAGCCAAGGAAGAAGGATGCTATACCCTCGGACCACACTTCGGCGAACGATATGCGCCGCTTGTTGCGAGTGAGAAGCTTGTACAGCACCCATGGCATGGCAAGACTGCCACCCCACAGCAGGATGGAGGTCGACGGCACTCGCAGCGACAGTATCATCGCTC
>CAMWKV010000122.1 GCA_947174915.1 uncultured Porphyromonadaceae bacterium
ACCCTCCACACCTACCTCCAGCAATAGCCCCCGTCCAATCAAGTACTTTATAGTCGCATTACTGCGATTGTTGAGGGATAAAATTGCTTCTATGGGGCTGGGAGTATGTGTTTTCTGAAGAATTTCGGCGATTTGTTTTGAAAGTTGCAGAAAATCTGTTACCTTTGCAAAGTTTTTTCGACACAATCGAATATGGGAAAGTTTACAGCATACAAATTACCCCTGAAAAGTCTCAGCCCCGGCACGCATGAGTTCGACTTTCATCTGGACAAGAGCTTCTTCGAGAACATGGAGAATGAAGACATCCACGATGCCGACCTCAATGCCCATGTGACGGTGGTGTACAACGGCGATTTCTATACGCTCGACTTCAAGGTGACCGGCAATGTGACCCTTCTGTGCGACCGCTGCCTGGACGATCTGATATTCCCCATCGATTCGACCTACCACATCGTGGTGAAATACGGCGAAGACTACAACGACGACAACGACGAGGTGCTCGAGATACCCATGAGCGACGCCACTCTCAATGTCGCCTATATGATCAACGACACCGTAGTGCTGGCGATTCCCATCAAGCACGTCCACCCCATGGGCAAGTGCAACCGCCAGATGAGTGCTCTGCTAAAGAAGCACCGCGCCCAGGGCAACGATGAAGACGCCGACCTCGAGAACGAACTCATCGACGAGATGGAAGACATGGACAGCGCCCCCGAAGGAGGCTCCGACCCCCGCTGGGACGCTCTGAAAAAGCTCAATCCATCCGACGAAAATATATAAAGAATAATCACACGATAAATAAGCGAAGCAATGGCACATCCTAAACGCAAGCAATCGAAGACCCGTACAGCAAAGCGTCGTACCCACGACAAGGCAGTAGCCCCCACACTGGCACTCTGCCCCAACTGCGGTGCATGGCACATCTACCACACCGTATGCGGCGAATGCGGCTACTACCGCGGCAAGCAGGCCATCGTAAAAGAAGAGGCCGTCTGAGACTACGATGTACAGGCACGGGGACGGACGAGGCACCGCTAAGGCGCGTGTATCACTCCGCCGCCCACGGGCTTAGCCTACGCCCCCGAGCGCAGATGCAGACAGAAGATGTCTGCAACGGGCGCCTGCGGGCGTTTTCGGCGTACATCTAATACATTCATTTTCAACTCTAAGCAACAAGCAATGAACGCACGTATCTCCGGTATCGCATCGTATGTACCCTCCGACGTGCTCGACAATGAGATGCTCTCTCAGATGGTCGACACCAACGATGAGTGGATCATGACCCGCGTAGGCATCAAGAGCCGCCCGATACTAAAAGACTCCGACAAAGGCTCGTCGTATCTCGGCATCCAGGCCGTCAACAAGCTCCTGGCCGAAACGGGTACGAGCGCCGATGACATCGACGTTCTCATCTGCGCCACCTCCAACCCCGACTACCGCTTCCCCTCCACCGGCTCCATCATCGCCCAGGGCTGCGGCCTCACCAAGGCCTACAGCTACGATATGGAAGCCGCCTGTGCCGGATTCCTGGTAGCCCTTCAGGAGGCCCGCGCATACATATGCTCCGGCATCTATAAGAAAGTAGTCGTTGTCGCCGCCGAGAAGATGTCCTCAATGGTGAACTACAAGGACCGCTCCACCTGCCCCCTCTTCGGCGACGGTGCCGGTGCCGTGCTCGTAGAGCCCACCGAGGATAAGAACGTCGGCATCATCGACGCTGCTTTCCACATCGACGGCGTAGGCCGCGAACACCTCCTCATGGTAGCCGGCGGCTCCGCCAAGCCCACCACTCACGCTACAGTGGATGCAGGCGAGAACTTCCTCTTCCAGGACGGCCGCGCAGTGTACCGCCACGCTGTCACCGACATGTACACCGTCACTCAGGAAGTGATGGAGCGCAATGGCCTCACCGTTGACACTGTCGACTACCTCGTGCCTCACCAGGCCAACCTCCGCATCATCGAGGCCGTGGCACAGCGCGCCAACTTCCCCATGGAAAAAGTACTCGTCAACATCGAGCACACAGGTAACACCTCCGCCGCCTCCATCCCCCTGTGCCTCGACGAATACAAGGGCACTCTCAAGAAGGGCGACCGCATCATGCTCACCGCTTTCGGTGCAGGCTTCACCTGGGGCGCGATGTACCTCATCTGGGACATCTGATTCCGTTGACAAGCCACCTCCGGGAATTCTGATTCCGTTGACAAGCCGCGTCCGGGACATTTGATTCCGTTGACAAGCCACACATTTTTATACCGGGAATAGCACTTTTTGGGTGCTATTCTTGTTATAAATAGTGCCACGGACTTTTTCCATGGCGTCACCTCATTCCGTTGCTTCTTTCTGCGACGGCATAAAATACATACTAACATGGACGAAAACACAAAAGACATGGCACTCACTCCCGCCGACGAGACTAATCTCCCTATGACTATACATAAATCCGGCTTTGTCAACATCGTGGGCAACCCCAACGTGGGCAAATCAACCCTCATGAATGACCTCGTGGGCGAGCGCGTGAGCATCATCACTCAGAAAGCACAGACCACACGTCACCGCATCATGGGTATCGTCAATACCCCGGAGTATCAGATTGTATTCTCCGACACCCCCGGCGTGCTCAAGCCCAACTACAAGATGCAGGAAAGTATGCTCGCCTTCAGCGAAGGCGCTCTCACCGACGCCGACATTCTCCTCTACGTCACCGATGTGGTGGAAGACCCCGAGAAGAACGCCGACTTCCTCGCCAAGGTAGCCAAGGAGAAGGTGCCCGTACTGCTGGTCATCAACAAGATAGACCTCGTGAAGAACAACGAGGAACTCGACGCTATCGTAGAGAAATGGCGCACTCGCCTGCCAAAGGCCGAAATATTCCCCACCTCCGCCAAAGAGCACTTCAACGTGGCCAACCTCATGAAGCGCATCGTAGAGCTACTGCCCGAAGGCGAACCATACTTCGGCAAGGACGCCCTCACCGACAAGCCCGCTCGATTCTTCGTCACAGAGATTATCCGCGAGAAGATTCTCCTCAACTACGACAAAGAAATCCCCTACTCCACCGAGGTAATCGTTGAGAAATTCGAAGAGAAAGAGAACTCCATCCACATCATGGCCGTAGTCTACGTGGAGCGCGAGAGCCAGAAAGGTATCATCATCGGTCACGGCGGCAGCATGCTCAAACGCGTAGGTATGCAGGCACGCAAGGACATCGAGACATTCTTCGGCAAGAGCGTCTATCTCGAAATCTTCGTGAAAGTAGAGCCCAACTGGCGCAACCGCGAGGGCAAGCTCCGCGAATTCGGATACATCGAATAACTAATAGAAACACACGGCAGCGCCCGCCGGCACCCTCCGGCAGGGCCTGCATCTAAACATTCAGCATAATGGGACAACTTGTAGCAATAGTAGGCCGCCCGAATGTAGGTAAGTCGACGCTTTTCAATCGACTCACCCAGTCGCGCACGGCCATCACCGACCCCACCGCCGGCACCACCCGCGACCGTCAGTATGGCAAAGTGGACTGGAACGGCAGGGAATTTTCAATAGTAGACACCGGCGGCTGGGTGGTCAATTCTGAAGATATCTTCGAATCCGAGATAAACAAGCAGGTAGAGCTCGCCATCGAACAGGCCGACGTAATCCTCTTCGTGGTAGATGCCATGAACGGCGTCACCGACCTCGACGACCACGTGGCAGCCATCCTCCGCCGCTCGCGCAAGCCCGTAATCCTCGTGGCAAATAAGGTAGACTCCAACGAATGGGTCTACAACGTGCCCGAGTTCTACTCCCTCGGTCTGGGCGAACCTTACCCCGTATCGGCCGTCAACGGCTACGGCACCGGTGACCTCCTCGACGAAGTGGTAAAAGACCTCCCCGAGGTCGACGACGAAGACGAAAAGCTCGACGAGATACCCCGCTTCGCCATCGTAGGACGTCCTAACGCCGGCAAATCGTCGCTCATCAACGCATTCATCGGCGAAGACCGACACATCGTCACCGACATCGCCGGCACAACACGCGACTCCATATATACGCGCTACTCCAAGTTCGGCTTCGACTTCTACCTCGTGGACACCGCCGGTATCCGCAAGAAGAACAAGGTGAACGAGGATATCGAATACTACTCCGTGATACGCTCTATCCGCGCCATCGAAGCTTCGGATGTATGTATCCTCATGATCGACGCCACACGCGGTATCGAGGCACAGGATGTCAACATATTCTCCCTTATCCAGCGCAACAAGAAGGGTCTCGTGGTAGTAGTGAACAAGTGGGACCTCGTAGAGGATAAGTCCAACGCTGCCATCAAGCACTACGAGGACACTATCCGCGAGCGCTTCGCACCCTTCACCGACTTCCCCATCATCTTCAGCTCTGCCCTCACCAAGCAGCGCATCTTCAAGGTGCTCGAGACCGCCGTGGACGTGTACAAGAACCGCAAGCGCACCGTGCCCACCAACCAACTCAACACCGTCCTCAAGGAAGACATCGACGCCTACCCACCGCCATCCAACAAGGGCAAGTTCATCAAGATAAAGTACATCACCATGCTCAAAGGAGCACCCGTGCCTACTTTCATCTTCTTCTGCAACCTGCCTCAGTGGGTCAAGGAGCCCTATCGCCGCTACCTCGAGAACAAGATACGCGAGCACTGGGACTTCACCGGCACCCCCATCAACGTCTACATGCGCGAAAAATAATCCCCCCGCACAAAAAATATCGAGCAGGTGTACCGTAATAGTACACCTGCTCGCTTTATATAGTCACCGCCGGGTATCGGACGGTGTGCCGGGTTAGCGGACGAGGACTTTGACGGGGGTGGGGTGTTCGGCGGTGATGATCATGTACATGCCTCCGGAGATTTCGATATCCTCGCCGGGTTCTACACTGTCGAGGCGCATCATCTCTACACCGGCGGCATTGAACACTCGCACGGCGGTCTGCGGCGTAGCGCAGTCGAAGCGCATCATACCTTCGAAGCCGAGTACTGTCAGGGGCTGCTCGGCCTCGACACCGGAGATTCCGGCATGCTGTACGAATATCACATTGGAGGGCTCGGAGAGCACGCCAAGACGAACAGACTGTACTGTGTACGACTCGCTGTCCGACTCGTCGAAGCCGACGATTTCGAGCGAGGTATCCTCAGCGACAAGGGTCTCGGTGTACACCGAACCGCCTACGTAGCGGGTACGATTCACCTGGAAGTAGTCGATGACGTCCGTGGCGGGGGCAGTCCAGTTGGCCGTGTAGCTGTCGGCAGTGATGTCGGTGGCATCAGTAGCTGTGCAGGGCGAGAGGACAGGGCGCTCGAGACACTCGCCGCGGAGCGTCACCGCACGCGACCCGAAGCCGCTGTTCTCGAAGAGTATCTTCGACTCGTGCGTGCCGATGGCCGACGGGGTGTACTTGACAGGCAACCAGTAGCCATCCTCGGAGCAGGCAAGGCTCGCGGCGATAGCGGTGGTAGTGGTAGTGAACATGCTGCGGTCACCGGAATAGATAGTCACTGCGAGACTGCCGGTAATATTCTTGGCCTTCACGAAGATACGCGACTCGGCACTGTTGCCAAGAGCCACCTCGCCGAACTGTATCTCCATGTCCTTCAGCGGCGCCTCGAGCTCGGGGTCGCCCACCGGTTCGACAGGCACGCTGCCGGGCGAGAAAGAATCGCCGCGCTTCGTACCCCACAGATACTCAGCCAGCTCAGGCATATCGATGAAGGGATTGCGGTTGTTCTGAATCTTGTAGACAGCCTCGTTGCGGTCAATCTCCTTCTGGCTCACGGGGTCGCGGCGATGCCAGTCCATGAGCAGATTGACCGACCACGTGTTGAGCGTAGGATATAGATTCTGCTGCACCATGTAGGTGTATTTCCATGTCAGATTCTGATAGGTGGTGACCATGTAGAAATAAGTGCGCGCGAAGTCACCCTTGTACTCATCGTCGGGCTCGAACACATATGCTGCGCCGCCACCCTGCGAACGTACGGGGCTACCCACGGCACAGATACCATTGTTGAACTTCACCGATACTGTGCGGTCCACCTCGCCGAGAGGATAGTTGCTCTTGGCCGTATTTGCCTTCGCCTCGGATGGATAGAGGTGATTGAGGTCCACATAGGCCCCTACATTGGTGTCGCCGCCCCACCAGCTTTTGGGGAAGGAGTGCTCGCGGTTGAGACCGCTGAACGAGGGCGCATATAGCGGGATATCGGAGTACATATCCCACCAGCGGCGCGTGCCGGGGTAGACGTCCGTTTGCTGGAAATATGTCGGCAGAGCCGAGTACGACGATACCTTGGTGAAGTTGCGGGTAAGGTTGTAGATTGCCGTCTTGAGATCGCCTTCACTCTTACCGTTAAGCGAAGAGTAGTATCCGGCGGGCGCCTCGGCATTGAGCGCTATAGCACCGAGGCAAAGCATCAGTGACGTCGCGAGTCGCTTAAGTATCATGTTGTCAGATATATTAGATATTGAACTGCAAATATAGCAATTTTTATTGACCTGCCACCCTGCTGACTGATTTTTATCCAATTCCCCGAAAAAATCCGTGCGGGGGCGATGGAGCCTGGTCCGCACGGATGCATAGATGGTATATGTATAAAATTTCTATGTAACAGGCCCG
>CAMWKV010000123.1 GCA_947174915.1 uncultured Porphyromonadaceae bacterium
CGCCACCATCGACGCGTAAACATATAGTTCCCCGAAGCGTTATAATAGTGACGCCTTCGGGGAATTTTCTAAGCGGCATGCTCCGGCCATAAATGCCGGCCGGTTCTCGCTATCGAAGGCTCTCTCAACACGTTCCTCAACTCGACTCAATTATGGCAAAAAACAAGCCCTCAACAAAACCCTCCGCCATCCGCAGCGCCGTAGATGCATGGCTGGCCGGGACCCCCACCCCGACATTCAACTATCGCCAGGTATCTGCCGCGATAGGCGTCACTGCTCCCGCCGCACAGCGTACAGTAGCCCTCTACCTGTCCGAGCTCGCCTTCGACGGCGTCATCATAGAGATAGCCCCGGGCAAATTCAAGATGCCCGCACGCACCGTGACCGCTACCGGCACTTTCGTGCGACGCTCCAACGGCAAGAACGCAGTAATCACAGACGACGGCGAAGAAATCTTCGTGGCCGAGCGCAACTCCATGCACGCCCTAAACGGCGACAAAGTACGCGTCACCGTAGCCGCCCGCGTCAAAGGCAAAGAGCCCGAAGCCGAAGTGGTTGAAATAGTAGAGAAAAAAGACCAGGTATTCATCGGCACACTCAAGGTAGAGAAGCACTTCGCCTATCTGCTCACTGACTCCAAGTACCTGGCCACAGACATATACATCCCCAAGGCCAAGCTGCGCGGCGGCAAGACCGGCGACAAGGCCATCGTCCGCATCACCAACTGGCTCGACGATGCCAAGAATCCGCAGGGCGAAGTGGTAGACATCCTCGGCGCCGCGGGCAAGAACGACACCGAGATACACGCCATCCTGGCCGAATACGGCCTCCCCTACCGCTACCCCGAAGCAGTAGAGAAAGCCGCCGACAAAATCGACGCCGGTATCACTGACGACGTCGTGGCCGAGCGTATCGATATGCGCGGCGTGACCACCTTCACCATCGACCCGCGCGATGCCAAGGACTTCGACGATGCACTGTCCATCCGCCGTCTGCCCTCAGGCAACTACGAGGTGGGTGTACACATAGCCGACGTGACACACTATGTACGCCCCGACACCATCATCGACCGTGAGGCTCGCGAACGTGCCACGAGCGTCTATCTCGTGGACCGCGTAGTGCCCATGCTCCCCGAGCATCTGTCCAACGGCATCTGCTCCCTACGTCCCGACGAGGACAAACTCACCTTCTCGGTCATCTTCACCATGGATCCCAATGGCAAAGTGCTCGACAGCAAGATAGCCCGCACTGTCATCCGCAGCGACCGCCGTTTCACCTACGAAGAGGCTCAGGAAGTGATAGAGACCGGCAAGGGCGACTACGCCGAGGAGATACTCACCCTCGACCGCATGGCGAAGGCTCTGCGCAAAGACCGCTACGACAACGGCTCCGTGGACTTCGACCGCGTAGAGGTACGCTTCGACATAGACGAGGATGGACACCCCACACGCGTGTTCTTCAAGGAATCCAAGGACGCCAACAAACTCATCGAGGAATTCATGCTACTGGCCAACAAGGCCGTAGCCACCGCCATAGGTGTACCTCCGAAGAAAAAGAAAGCCAAGGCCTTCGTTTACCGCGTGCACGATGTACCTGACGCCGAGCGCCTGAACAACCTCGCCACCCTCGCCCGCGCCTTCGGCTACAAACTCAAGACTACCGGTGAGGCCCGCGACATCAACCGCTCCATCAACAAGATGCTCCAGAACGTCAAGGGTCGCGGCGAAGAGAACCTCCTCTCCACACTCGCCATACGCTCGATGGCTAAGGCTATATACACCACTACCAACATCGGACACTACGGCCTGGGCTTCGACTACTATACGCACTTCACATCGCCCATCCGACGCTATCCGGATATGATGGTACACCGTCTGCTGGCCCGCTATCTCGACGGTGGCCGCTCTGTCAATCTCGACAAACTCGAAGAAGAGTGCAAGCACTCGTCGGATATGGAGGCACTGGCGGCCAATGCCGAGCGCTCGTCCATCAAATACAAGCAGGTGGAATACATGTCCGATCACCTCGGCGAGATATTCACAGGTGTCATCACCGGCGTCACCGAGTGGGGTCTGTACGTAGAACTTGATGAGAACAAGTGCGAAGGTCTCGTGCCCGTACGCGACCTCGCCGACGACTACTATGACTTCGACCCGAACAACTACTGCCTCACAGGCCGCAACAAAGGCACGCGTTATCGTCTGGGTGACAACATCACCGTGCAGGTGGCACGTGCCGATCTGCCGAAGAAGCAGCTTGACTTCGCGCTCGTCGACGAGAAGCATCCGGCGCGCAGCCTCAATGACCTGCAGGAAGCAAGTGTCAAAAAGACTCGCCCCGAGGTAGAGAAGCCCGACAAACGTCGCCGCCGGACCTCCCGCCGCAAATAACATCGCACAACACATAATCATTCATCACCATCATTCATCACCCCGGACATTTATGAATTTCGGACCCACAAGCTTAGGCACTGTCTCTATCCATGGCCTGCGGATATATGCTCACCACGGCGTAGCCCGCCAGGAAACCATCGTCGGCAACACTTTCGAGGTTGACGTGGATATCATCTACCCCTGCTCTACGGGAATGCTTACTGACGGTGTAGGAAATATCATCAACTATGCCGAGGTGATAGATGTTGTGAAAGAAGTGATGGCGATACCGTCGCGACTGCTGGAGAATGTTGTATTCCGTATCTATCGCGCAATCAGTAGCCGCTGGCCTATGGCCGAGGGAGGTAAAGTGACAGTAAAAAAACTCCAACCGCCTATCGCTGCCGAACTCGCATCGGTATCATTCACCTATGCCTGGTGAATACTTTTAAGGATACACGTATGATATAACTGAGAAGGCCGTGGCAAGTTGCCACGGCCTTCTTTGCAATTAAAGTAGAGAAAGATTGGGGAGAAATTACGAACCGAAGGTGAAGTTAATACCCATATTGAGTGCTGCCGAGGCATGCCCTACGGGTATGAACTGGGGTGTCACCTTGAAGAACTGATGGTCAGTGCCTACAAAGAAGTTGAAGCCGCGGGGATGGAAGTTGAGCATCCAGCCGAGGGAAGAACCGAAGGTGGAGGCGCCGTAGTTGATTGTAGCATCGAACCACTTGGCAGGCTTCACATTGGCCGAGAAACGGCCTTCAGTCCACGAGAATGGACCGTTGAACTGATGAGTGAAGAGGAAGCCGCCGGTGAGACCCTTGTAGAAAGGCATCACATACTCCGCACCGATGTGCAAAGTGGCGGAGAGTGCAGTGAGACGGCTGCCACGGACATCCTCGCGGTGGAAGTTGACCATGTCCTGCATATCGTCCCAGAGGTCGTCGAACTGCTGACCGATTTTATTGTCCTCATAGTTGGGCTGGTCGCTGTCGAGAGCGATTTCACTAAAACCGCCGAAGGACCATTCCTTGCCGGGGGTAGCGGCCTTGTAGTTGTGGTTCCAGTTCATAAAGCCGAGGTCGCGCACAGCAAGGGAGAGGGTGAGCTCGGGCAGAAGTTTGTAGGTGGCGCCGAGATCAAAACCGAGGCCAAAACCGCCGAGACCGAATGAATCATAGTTAATGTTGTCCCAATCGACTTCGGTAGCCTCGGAGGGATCATCATATTCTTTGCCGGACTCCTGCTTTGTTGGGAATTCGAGGCCGTTTCCGGCAGCGATATTCATCTCGCCGTTGGCGGTAATTGCCCACTGTGTATCACTCATGCGTACGCGCATATCGGTGATCTTGCCATGTACATTACCCACGCCAAGGAGCACCTTCACCTTGGCACCAACATCAAGGCGCTCGTTGATTGTGTGCGAGTGGCCGAGTGCTACCTCTGCCATGGCGTTGGCCTTGACGGTGAGGTCTTTGAAATTGTACTCTGTGTCCGGGCCTGTCTGTCCGAGCTTCATGAACTCGAAGAGACCCTTGGGCATGGTCACACCGGCGTCGGCACGGACGCCGATGTTGATGGTGTTGTAGCCTTTGAAGGCTTTGAATCCGGCAGCAAGGATGGTGACGTCGGTATTGAATGTCACCTTGTTGTGATTGGAGAGCTTGCCGAGGAATTCGTCGGCGCTCACCGACTTGTTCATGAATGTTGTGAGCTGACCGCCGGGCATCTTGTAGAGGAAGGTGTTGACACCGACATTCGACATGGCGCCGATATTGAGGTCGCCGAGCGCGGGGAAGCTCACATAGTTGTACTCTGAAGCGAAAGCGGGGTTGAGTTCGTGGCGCATAGAGTTGCCATCGAGGAAGTAGGCCGAACGGGATGTCTCCTGCGCGGCTGCACTGAGTCCGGTAGCGGCAATAGCGGCTACGAGGATACTTGCTTTGATTGTTCTCATTGTCGTGATTGCCGTGGATTAGTTGAGGTCGATATCTATACCGCCCACGAGCTGGAGGCGGACTTCGGTGAAACGCAAGGCTTGAGCCTGATTGAGGGGCATGCCGACGAAGGCAGGGGCTGCTGTGGCGGAGAAGTCAAACTCTACGCCGTCGAGCTCGCCGATATTGGCAGCCGTCGACTTGAGCACTACTTCGAGGGTTGATACCGAGGGAGTATCGAGTGAGCCGGCAGCGACAGTGCCTGTCACGGTGGCAGTGATGTCGCTGAGAACCTTGCCATCACGGCCGATGCCACGCACGGAGGGTACCATATTCATGGGTACGGTGTTCTCCACTTTGATGGTGGCGTGTACTTCGTTGAAATTGTACTTGTCGAGGTCCTCATCCCAGCCGTTGTCGTCGGTGCTGTAAACGAAGTGCATGTCGGGGCCGAAGGAAAGGGGCACGACAGCCTGGTAGTCCAGCGTGAAGCCGAAGTTAGAGCCCAGCGTGAGGGTGTAATCTTTGTCCTGGGGTACTTTGGCGGAGATATCAAGCATTGATATTTTGTCCGGGATAGTGGAAATGAGAGCACCGAGGTCGGGCACGGCGACATTCACTTCTCCGGCAGCGGTGTCGGCACCCTGGCCGAGACGGGACAGGCAGATGACTGTGTAGGCATTGGCCTTGATTAAGACTGGTGCTGTACCATGCTGCGAACCGATGTAGATGGTGAAGGGCGCCTTGCCGTCGTAGTAGCCGGTGAGGGCTGCATTGACGTCAACATCGACGGGCGAGGTATTGTTGACTTTGAGATAGATGCAGGGGTTGTTGAGGTCGAGATTGTTGTCGTCTCCCTTGAGGAATTCGGGAACGCCGGTGATATCGAATGATGTGGAATCGATGGTCACGTCGGGATTGACCCGTCCGGTGAAGCCGTTGATGGAGGCAGTGGTGATACGAGGCTTGATGTCGAGCATCATGCGGGTGGACTCACCGAGGGCGAGGCCGCCATTGTCAATGCTGACTTTACCGTTGCTCACGATGTCAGCATTGAGACGGAAGTGTCCGAGCTGATAGATACCCTGGCCGGCAGGAGCTTTGCTGAGGTCGATGTCGGTGATAACTACGGAGAGGTTGAGCGACTGGCCTGCAGGGATGGTCTTCTCGCTGTTGAAGCGTAGGATGTGGCCGCTGACCACGGAAACATCAGCGTCTGAAGTTGTGCTCTTAACTACCCAGCTATCCGGGAAGGCGACTTCAAAGCCGGGCTCTACATAGACACTGCCATGGTAATTGTCGAGTGCGGAGAAGGTGAGGGTGACATTGAGGGCGATGTCGACTTTGGCAGAGGTGATGGAGACAACCTGCTTGTCTACATTGTCGTCGCTGATATTGAGGTCGTTGACGAGATCTACTACATCTGATGTGATGCGCATAGGTGTACCTACGCCGGTGTAGGTAAGCTCTTCCTGTGACGCGGTGGCATTGAGGTTGGTGAGCGTGACGGGGTTGATGCTGAAATCGGCGGGCGAGGCGCTGCCGTCCTGCACGAGGACATAGTCGCCGGCATTGAGGCCGTATTCGGCGCCAACGGGTTTGATAGAACTGTTGGCATCGAGATTGAGAATCTGAGCCATAGTGTACGGAGCGGTGCTACTCGGTGGCAGTGTGAGATTGCCACCAACGGTCACTTCCATGTTGATGTCCTTGGATAGGTCGTAGTCATGGTCGACGCACGAACTCAATCCGAAGGCCACAAGGGCACAGCATGCAACGATAACACGACTTTTGGTCGCTTTTTCCATAGAAATTATGATTGGTTGATGTTAGATAATAGGCAGGATAGACAACTTGGGGCTGCAAAGATAGGAATTAACATTATTTTTACCCCCCCCCGAATTAGTTAATATGTGTTAATTGTGAAGATATTTTAGACACCCTGGGAAAGCGCTGGCCGTCGGGCGCCGCAAGCGGCTTTGCAGGGGACGAAAGCTCGCAAAAGGGCGCACGGGGACGGGGCGCCGCAAAAGGGCGCGCGGTGTCGGACCCTTAGCCGCTGGCGGCTTGGGCTCGGGTCGCAAGCGACCCGCACAATAGACGCATACTTTGGCGCCTAAAATGCGCCTGTCCCATAGGGCGCCGCAAGCGGCTTTGCAGGGGACGAAAGCTCGCAAGGGGGCTGGCGGGGAG
>CAMWKV010000124.1 GCA_947174915.1 uncultured Porphyromonadaceae bacterium
ACAATAGACACATCTATAATCAACAACGACCAAGAATAGCTGCCGCGCCGACAAAGGGTATTTTAAACATCGCTTACTTCATCACCCATCACTCATACATCATACTTATTTAAACCTCTCCGCGTACCTCTGCTCACAGGAAAAGAGTACGGAGGATGTCGAGGCTGGTGAGGTCGGAAATTGGTGCCAGGTGGATGGAATAGTACTTAAGAATCTCCTCGAGGGCGCGCGCACGGGCAAGGTTTGACAGCCGCAGGAGCCCTGTGCGATGCAATGGCAGCCGCAGGAGCAGGCACATCACGCGAGCTGCCGCAGGCTCGAGAGCGTCGGGATGCATAGGCGCCGAGAGGCAGAACCGTCCCTCACGCATATCGAAGTAGGTGCCGCGCCGGCCACCGGCTGTATCAGGTTCGATGCCGAAGAAATATGTGAGGCGGGTGAGGAAATGTATGGCGAAATTGGCCAGTGCCGCACCCGAGAGCTCCCCGAAGACGGCCAGCGAGTCAAAGAGAAAATCGGTGAGATGCTCGTCGGGCGCCGTGCGACGCAGCAGACGGTCCAGGACGTCGGCGATGAACATAGCCTGCATACTGTGCAGCGTCGACCCCACGACGGCGACAGAGGCCGGTAGTGGGCTCACGTCGGCGATACGCACTATGTCACGGTCGGGACGTATGTCCGCTACCCCTTCGAAGAGCGCCAGCGGGATAGTGAGGGCGCGCCGGCGCTGTGCCTCACGACTCTTGCCGGAGGGCATCGCGAAGGTGGTGCGCCCGCCATCCGTCCAGGCCGAGAGGAGCACCTTATCACCTGCCGTGCGCACGCTGCGGAGAGCTATACATCGGATTCTTGTCTGCATCGCTTACTGAGTGTTAGGGTTTTATGCCGTAGCGCGACATACCGGGAGTAGTCACTATGGCGATACTGTCGGCTGGGGCGCATACGAGGAGAGCCTCGGCGCCCATACGCTGCGTCATGGCCAGTGCGCTGTCGGGCCGACCGACGGCCATGCAGGCAGTGGCGAGGGCATCGGCCAAAGCGCAGTCGGAGGCCACGACGGTAGCCGAGAGAATGTCGGACCGGACGGGACGACCCGTCAGCGGCGATAGCGTATGCGCCCATGAGCGACCGGTGCTGTCGGTGCGAATGTTGCGATAGTTGCCGCTGGTGGCTACCGCCACACGTTCCGGCCCCAGGACGAGGACGGCGAGGCGCGAATGACCCATGCCACCGAGAGGCGAATCAATCTGTATATGCCACTGCTCGCCGCGCGGATTGTGGCCGCCGACGGACACCTCGCCGCCAATCTCCACCATATAGTCGCGCGCACCGTTGCGCACCAGCATATCGGCCACACGGTCGACACCGTAGCCCTTGGCTACAGACGAGAAGTCGAACCGCAGTCCGGCCACGCTACGGCGCAAGGTGTCGCCATCGAGGGCACACTTGTCCATCCCCACGCAGGCCAGAGCAGCGGCGACAGCCGAGTCCGACGGAGCTGCAGCAACATCTCCGCGTCCGAAGCCCCAGAGCGCTGCCACAGGGGCTATCGTGGGATCGTAAGCACCACCCGAGGCACGCCACACAGCGTGCGCTACAGGGTAGACTGCACGGAAATGCGCCCCGGGCACAGGACTACCGGCATTGACGGCGGCCAGATCCGAGGCACCGTTGAAGAGCGACAGAGCGCTGTCGACATCCGCCATCACGGCTCGGATGCTGTCGTCGAGCGGCCGCGGGGCGTCGCAGTACGAAATATTATACGTTGTAGCCCAGACTTCGCCCGTGGCATGGCGGAATCTTTGCTCGCAACTTGCAAGGGTCAAAATTATTGCCGAAATTAGCGGCAGCGATAGGAAAGCACGTTTCATAGCCGAAGAAATTTCAGCGTAAAGATACGAAAAAAGTGTCATCCCCCCGAACAATCGCGCGCCCTGCGAGTTCAATCTATCAGAACACACCACACCGAAAAACTAACGACATAAGACATCAGCAATATGAACAGTTCGTATATTTTTCTTGCCAACGGCTTCGAAGAGATTGAAGCCCTGACAGTTATCGACGTCATGCGCCGCGCGGGCATGGATGTCAAGAGCGTATCAATCCACAGCGACAAGAAAGTGACAGGCGCCCACGGCATAGAAGTGACCGCCGACCTCACCTTCAAGGAGTGCGACTTCGACGGCTCCGAATGGCTCATCACCCCCGGCGGCATGCCCGGTTCGACCCACCTGGCAGCCTTCAGCGCCCTCGGCGACCTCCTCAAGGTACACAAGGGCAAGATTGCCGCCATCTGCGCCGCCCCCGCCGTAGTACTCGCCCCGCTGGGCATCCTCGACGGCAAGGAAGCCACCTGCTACCCCGGCTTCGAAGACGCCTGCAAAGCCGGCGGTGCCACCATGCGCAACGAGCCCGTCGTGGCACTCGACCGCCTCATCACCGCCAACGGCCCCGCCGCAGCGATGAAATTCGCCCTCGCCATCGTCGCCAACTCCATGGGCGAGTCCGTCGCCACCGAAGTAGCCGCCGGCATGCTCTGCAAGTAAGCCCATCCCCGCACACAACACACGAGGCCGCCCCACCAGGAGCGGCCTCGCAATGCATTCGCGGGATTGACTAAATATCCTGCTTACGTTCTTCTCAACGACGCTTTGCAGCTTTTAAGACTGCGAATCAAAGGACTTGAGGGACTCTACGAACAGATAACCCGAGAGGTAGAACTGCAAGTAGACAATGAACGGCTCGATAAAGAACACCGCCGAAAGCGCGAAGTCAATAACGAACGCAATGATGATGTTGATGACAACACCTACTCCAATCAACTTGCCAATATTGTCACTGAACGAGATACCGACATTGTCCGATATCTTGCTGTACATATTCCATAGCACAGCTATATAGATGAAGCCACCAAGACCGAAGTCCGGAATCATCATCAACAGCGAGCCTAAAGCAGCACGCCTCTTGATGATTTTGAAGATAGACTTCTCAAAGTATTTGTCGGCAAATTTCGCCGCAATCATTCCTTCAAACATATTGTGGAGAATTAATGGTTAGTAATAATGCTAATACGGTTCTCAATCGGCAGGATAGATCTTTGAGTATTGAGCATATATCATTGATATTTCAGCCTATTCTCTGGACGTCGAGGCTGACGGTGTTGAGGGCGCCGGCTCGCTTGATGTCTACGCCATAGATGCGCATGAATGCATCGACTACGGACTGACCGCCATTAGTAGTAACGGGATTGCTGAATGAATTTGACACTACGTCAACCGACATACCGGGCTCAAGTCGCACGCCATTAGAGTTGCGTCCGGACTTCACTGTGATTCTAAATAGTGGCATAATTTATGTGTTTATTGATTCATGATAAAAGATGAACTATCCATGCTAATAATCTGAATAAAACCTAAAGTGTAGATTCTAAATATATATTCATCAAATCGTATGGGAACAATTACACGCCCAATATTAATCATAGAGGCCATGTAACTATCCCAAACGATTCAAATTTTGCGTCTCAGCAGCTTAACAAGCATTAATACCACGGAGGGAGGCAATTTAATCCTTACAACCGCCAAGTACACTCGTCATCGAAGCATCGGTCCGGATGTACGGAACCAATTCTTCACGAAATCCATAACACTAGGCCAAATATCCTTCGCCCATTTGGCTAGTCTATTAAGCAACTGAGCAAAGAGTTCTTTTACCTTGTTGAATATCTTCGGTAGTACTGCTTCCAACCATTCTCCCGCACGTCGAATAATCTCCTGAAAGATTTCGGGATCGTTACGGTCAATGTTTGAACCCTTCTCAGTTATCGTCTTGTCGGCCTCCATCTCCAGACTTATTGCAGTCCAGATTTGCTCGTCGCTCCATGTTGGATGCGCAGCCTTGATTTCATTGAATCTCTCTATATTGTTCATAGTTTAAATATTATTATTAATCAAATATCCAATCGAGTATACCTGACAGCGTGTCTCCGATATATTTTATACCGGTGGAAATAAGTCCTTTCAATGAATTGATTGCCATGTTTATGGCCCTCATGACTTCACCTATATTGATTCCCAATCTTTCGAGAAATCTCTTTCCGCCTTCAAGTATCTTCACAAGTACTTTAGGATCCTTCGGGTTGACATTACCGCCACCTTTACCAATAGTTTCTGTGATGGTCGTTTCGAAGCTCACACGCGCCATGATTTGATTGTGATTCCATTCAGGATGCTTCCTCTTTTGATAATCGTAGTCTTCTTTCGATTCCTTAGTGAGCTTATTGTACTCTTCCTTTTCCTGTAGTGTCATATATAGGTAAGTTAAATTTTACAATCGCTCCATTTTCCGGCTTGATCGAAGCCTACAGTAGCCGGCCATATCCAACCACGGTTGCCCGCCTTGGAGATAGCACGGATAAACTCTTGTAGATTATAATTCTTAACTGCGGAGTAGAATACAACCTGATGAGGTTTAAGTCCATTGCTTGTACCAAGCAATCCTTCGTCAATCAGTTTGTCTGTAATGTCACCGAGTTTCGTCTTTATAGCTGCTTTGAGTTTCTCCGGTGGCATATTGTTAAAGATATCCCATTGCAATTCTGGATCATTAGGGTCAATATTTTCACCGATGGTATCAATTTTGTTGACCGCAATAATGAGATTATCTTTAATGTGGTTTTCACTGCAGATGGGTAACACTATCTCCTTCAAGATACGGCAATCCTCCCCAAAATCGCGTGAGTGTGCATTGATAATGTAAACAATCACATCACAATTGGGAAGTATCTGCTGATAGAGTTTAGCATACTTAATATCCTTTTCCTCATCATTGTTCAAGCCGGGCATATCATATATTGACAACTTGAAGCCATCACGAAGAGGGAATACATCCTCTTTAATATCTGTTGTTCCCTCCGCTATATTTGAAGTATAGTTCTTGAGTCCAAAGACCGAGTTCAATGTGGTTGATTTACCTACTCCGGACTGACCAATAACAGCCACTCTAAATGGCTTCTCTATCAGCTCCTGATTCAGGGCTGCATTTACTGCATCCTGCTCCTCCTTCGAAATCTTTGCTTTCTCAAAGATTTTATCGAAGATGTCGTAGATTAAGAATTTTTCTTTCTTCATATTTATATATTATATATCACTTCTCTCAATTTATCTATATTGAAATTGCGCACCGCACATACCGGCACAACATCAAAGGGCAAGAATCGATTGTCGAACCTTTCGTGGATAATCTGAGTGCGCTCTTCGATATTCTTCATACATTCTACGCTTGGGATATTATTTTCATTGTCCCAAGGACTATAAACATCGTTTGAATCTGCAATAATTCTGGAATCTATGTGATTGAGTACCACGATGAATCTCACATTTTTATCGGGATTCAGCGATTCCTTGAGCTTGCGCAGAAACCGCTGCACCGGCGCATCAGTTCTATCAAATGTTGTCACCAATACAATACAGTCCGACCTCCAAACTGCATCTTCATAGAATCGCCAGTATCTCGAATCCGAAGAATACTCTCCTATCCCGGGTGTATCATATACAGTGATAGCCTCATATTTCGAACCTTCGGATAACATGCGTGTTACACTAAGAAGTTCCTTTGTACATGACACGAGTGTATCGGTGGAAAATTTAGCATCAAACAACTTATTAATCAAACTTGATTTGCCATTACCGGTGCGACCAATAAAGCAGACATTGTAGGAATTGAGCGTCTTCATTTAACTATTCCTTTTTTTACCACTATTTTCTGTGCGGCTCCGTTATCTGAATTTGAAGTCAGAATCCAACATGGGCTTAACACTGTATAGTGTTTGCCTGTCATAAGAGATTGCCCACTCTCGGTAGCATATATTGACTTGTGAAAATCCATACAATCAAAATTTGTACATGTATCCGAAGTGAGCCCCCACTGAGCCAGGACTTGTTTGATTGTGCTATCACTTTTCCTCATTAGATGCCACATATCGATTAAATCCTGATTGTTTATATCGACAATTAGATCATTCCATTGAGCTTGTATTGATGGTTGGGAATATGTCCCATCGACTAGAGAATGCAAGAGTGGAGCAAATCGGTCAATATTATTTAAACATGCATTCTTTGCTGCTACCTGATTAAATTTCTTTCGTGGTTCATCCTTAACCGGTGCAATAGACGTTGCAACCTGAGGCTTCGGTTTAGGAGTTTCAGGTTGGCAGCTTGTCGTATTTTTAGCCTTTGAATTGACACCCCGAAGATAATTATATATGCACGCACCAACAATTACTGATGCACCTATAAAAACAACTAACTTCATGTAAGTCTATTTGTTAGTTTGCCTCCTGACTCCCTAATTCGGCGTTTGATATGGGGTATAAGAAAAGAGGGGAATTTATCTTACCTCTATCATAGTTACAACAGGCTCGCCAAAGCCTACATGGATATTCTCAACAAATTGACCCCCTAAGGATTATTTAAATTGACCCCCGTAG
>CAMWKV010000125.1 GCA_947174915.1 uncultured Porphyromonadaceae bacterium
CCGGTGAGCTTGCGCATGGCCTGCGACATGAGGCGTGCCTGGAGACCCATGTTGCGGTCGCCCATCTCGCCTTCGATTTCCGACTTGGGAGTGAGGGCTGCCACAGAGTCGACAACGATGAGGTCGACGGCGGCCGAACGGATGAGCTGCTCGGCGATTTCGAGAGCCTGCTCGCCGTTGTCCGGCTGGGAGATGAGGAGATTGTTGATGTCTACGCCGAGCTTCTGGGCATAGAAGCGGTCGAAGGCGTGCTCGGCGTCAATGATGGCGCAGATACCGCCCTGCTTCTGCGCCTCGGCGATAGCGTGGATGGCGAGAGTAGTCTTACCGGACGACTCGGGGCCGAAGATTTCGATGATACGTCCGCGGGGATAACCGCCTACACCGAGTGCGGCATTGAGGCCCACGGAGCCCGAGGGGATTACTTCAACATCTTCTACGGAGTCGTCGCCCATCATCATGATGGCGCCGCGGCCGTAGGCTTTCTCGATGCGACCCATGGCCTGGAGCAGAGCTTCGCGCTTTGCTGCCTTGGGGTCGGAGGGTTCGGAAGTTTTCTTTTTGGTTGCCATATTTGGTAGAGTTTATTTGTTGACTAAGATAAGTATCGGAGAGGACCATTTCCTTTCTCCGCTGCAAAGTTAGCACATCAGCTGCGCCAAAACTATGCGCACCACAGTTAAGAATATATAAACACAGCCCTCACTCCCCTCTCTCATGCTGTTTCATATCATTTATATCCTCATAAAAGTGTGGTGCTGCTACACTTATTCCCTCATAAAAATGTAGTGTCACTGCATTTATTCCCTCATAAAAATGTGATTTTGCCTTTGATATTCCCTCATAAAAATGTAAATTTGCGTGTTCAAATACTCAATTATATGAAAAGGACTCTTTATAATCAATTAGTTAGGTGGAAAGATAGTGAGCGTCGCAAACCTTTGATGGTCTACGGCGCCAGGCAGGTGGGCAAAACATATCTTCTCAAAGAGTTCGGCAGCCGCGAATTTGACAATATGGTGTACATTAATTGTTATTTGAATAATGCTATTAAAGAGTTGTTCTCCACCGATAAAGACATAGACCGTCTCCTTCTGGGCTTGTCGGCAATCAGTGGCGAGGAAATCACACCGGGCCGCACATTGGTTTTTCTTGACGAGGTGCAGGATGTGCCGCAAGTGGTCGCGTCGTTGAAATACTTCTGTGAAGATGCTCCGCATCTGCACGTCGCCGTTGCCGGGTCACTCTTAGGGGTGATGAATATGGAGGGCTATCCCTTCCCGACCGGTAAGGTAGATATATTGCATCTTTTCCCGATGACATTCACAGAATTTCTCGATGCGCTGGGCGAGAATCAGAAAGAGCAGTTGCTCTATGACAGAGCCGGCTATCCGATTGTCAATGATTTATTGGATGATTATATATCTTTGCTGAGACAATACTATTTCGTAGGCGGCATGCCGGAGGCTGTTGATGCGTTCATATCTACCAAGAGCATACAGACCGTACGAAGCATACAGCAAAATATTATATCTGCTTATGAGGCGGATATAGCCAAGCATGCCGGCAAAGATACACAGAAAGCCAGGGCGATATTTCAGGCTGTGCCATCTCAGTTGGCTCGGGAAAATAAGAAATTCGTCTTCGGGGCAATACGGAGCGGCAGCCGTGCTGCCGAATATGAGAATGCGATACAGTGGCTCGTAGAGGCAGGACTTGTATATAAGGTGTGTCGTCTTACCAAGGTGGCTATCCCATTCAGTTTCTATCAGGAGAGGGAGGCATTCAAGCTATTCCTGCTTGATGTCGGACTGCTGGGAGCTTTGGCTCAGATACCACCGTCGGTCATGCTTATCGGTGACACGATATTCTCGGATTTCAAGGGTGCTTTTACCGAGAATTATGTCCTCACTCAACTCAAGCCTATACATGATATAAGTATATCATATTATACCAAGACCAATTCGACTCTCGAGATTGATTTTCTTGTACAAGGGGGCAGTATGATATTGCCCATAGAGGTCAAGGCCGAGGAGAATGTTAAGTCCAAGTCGCTTCAGCAATTCATCAATGTGGAGTATTCAAGCCTCAATCTGCATGGCTATCGTTTCTCTATGAGAGGCTATAAAGAGCAGGACTGGGTGACGAATATCCCCCTACCGGCAGTCTACCCCTTCGTCAAGCAACTCGTCGAATCCTCCGCAGCAGAGGTCTCCATATAGGTTCTATTGGGGCTCGGTGAAAAAAATTGCATTTTTTTTGCGGGGTGGGTGAACCTTTTTGGTGGGGGTGTGTTGTAATAGTACATAGCAAAATTACTTTTTCCATTGCAAGAAATGTGATAATGATTGGTTTATTACCAACGTGGCGACACCGGGAGGCGTCGCCACGTTGGTGTTTATACGGTGCCATAATACCGCAATGTCTCTGCGTCCCTCGGCCCCTCTGCGCGTCCTCCGCGTGAGACACCCCCTCCGGGCGCGAACCCGGGGTGTGCGCAAAACAATATCGTGCTGTCGGGTCAATATTTCCCCGGCGCTGGCGATGATATGGGGAAAAATGAGTAAATTTGCGCTATGACACACAGAATCCTCTGGGCCGACGATGAAATCGACCTCCTCAAGCCGCATCTGATGTTCTTGCGTAGCAAGGGCTATGACCTCGTGACTGCCAACAACGGTCGCGACGCGCTCGATATGGCGGAGGCCGAGCACTTCGACCTTATCATACTCGACGAAAATATGCCGGGTCTGACAGGACTGGAGACGCTTGCCAAAATCAAGCAGTCGCAGCCTCAGACGCCCGTGATAATGATCACAAAGAGCGAGGAGGAGAATATCATGGACCAGGCGGTGGGCTCGAAGATTGCCGACTATCTCATCAAGCCTGTCAACCCGAATCAGATCCTCATCGCTATCAAGAAACACCTCCACAGTGAGCGCCTTGTGACGGAGAAGGTGACCCGCGACTACCGCGAGGACTTCGGCCGCATAGGCTCCCTCATCAACACTGCCGATACCATCGAGGACTGGCAGAATCTCTACCGACTCCTGGTGTACCGCGAGATGGAGCTCTCCGGCACGGATGCCGCCATGGTGGAGCTCCTCGAGACGCAGAAGCGCGAGGCCAACTCGGAGTTCGCCAAGTGGGTGCGACGCAACTATGAGTCGTGGATCACGGCGGAGAAGATGCCGCTGATGAGTCCGAATATCATACCTCGCACGGTATTCCCACAGCTCGAAGCGGGCCGAAAGGTGTTTTTCATCCTCATCGACAACTTCCGCCTGGACCAGTGGAACACCATCAAGCCTATACTGGCGGAGTATTTCAACTTCGACGAGAATATCTACACCACCATCCTGCCCACGGCTACGCAGTATGCCCGCAATGCCATCTTCTCCGGCCTCATGCCGGCACAGATAGAGAAGATGTTCCCCTCCCTGTGGGTGGATGAGGACTCGGACGAGGGCAAGAATCTCAATGAGTCGCCCCTCATTGCCACGCTGCTCGAGCGATACCGCCGCTCGTGGTCGTTCTCCTACAACAAGATTAATGACAATGCCGGCGGCGAGCGGCTCCTGCGCGAGTTCAAGCAGCTCGAGAGCAAGGACCTCAACGTGATAGTGTTCAACTTCATCGACATGCTCTCGCACGCGCGTACGGAGAGCAAGATGATACGCGAACTTGCTGCCACCAATGCCGCCTACCGCTCGCTGACAGAGAGCTGGTTCCGCCACTCGTCGGCGCTGGAGATATTCCGACGTATCGCCGAGGCCGGACATCGTATCATCCTCACCACCGACCACGGCACCATCCGCGTGGACAATCCCATCAAGGTGGTGGGCGACAAGAATACCAACACCAACCTCCGCTACAAGCTCGGCAAGAACCTGGCCTACAACCCCAAGCAGGTGTTTGAAATCAAGAATCCCGCACGCTTCGGCCTCCCCGTGCCGAATGTATCGACGGCATATATCTTCGCCACCCGTCAGGACTTCTTCGCCTACCCGAACAACTACAACCATTATGTACAATACTACACGGGCACATTCCAGCACGGCGGCATATCGCTCGAGGAGATGCTCGTGCCTCTGATAACTCTCACACCGAAAACAGCAACAGTATGAAAACCATCAACATAGCATCCGAAGCGGACCTCGCAGCAGCGGCCCGCGAATTCGTCGAACTCATGGGCGACAACACTGTCTTCGCCTTCTACGGCGACATGGGCGCCGGTAAGACTACCTTCATCAACGCCCTCTGCGGTGCGCTCGGCGTCGACTCCGACGATACGGCCTCGCCTACCTTCGCCCTCATCAACGAGTACCGCTCCGACACTACCGCCGAACTCATCTATCACTTCGACTTCTATCGCATCGAAGACCTCGACGAAGCTCTCGAACTCGGTATCGAGGACTATTTCGACTCCGGTTCTATCTGCCTGATAGAGTGGCCCGAGCGCATCGCCGCCGTGCTGCCCGAAGATACCGTGTCGGTGCGCGTGCGTGTCAATGACGACGACTCCCGCACCCTCGAGATATCCGAATGAAGCCGCGTATAATACGGCTCGAATCCTGCGACAGTACCAATACCGTCCTCGGCGCCATGACAGACGCTGTGGGCGGTACTGTCGTTGCCACCCGCACGCAGACGGCAGGCCGCGGTCAGCGAGGCAATTCGTGGGAGAGCGAGCCGGGCCGGAATCTCACCTTCTCGATGCTGCTCACGACAGGTTGGCCCGCGCGCCGACAGTTCGAACTCTCCATGCTCGTGGCCCTCGCCATCGCCGACAGTATCGACGCCGCTGTGCTATCGCGCCTGTCCGCGGGCGAGGATTCAAGTCTTTGTTGCGGTGACAGTGAGGTTCATGCTGCCATCCCTCCGGCCAAGGTGAAGTGGCCCAACGATATATATGTGGGCGACCGCAAGATTTGCGGCATACTTATCGAACACCGCTTGTCGGGCTCCAAGCTCGAACGCAGTATCGCCGGCATAGGCATCAACATCAACCAGCGCCGTTTCGTATCAGATGCACCGAATCCCGTATCGGTGGTCAATCTTCTCGAAGAAGCCGGTGCCGACGCGCACCCCTTCGACCTGGACGCCCTCCTCGCCGACGTAGCTCCCCGCATCTGCACCCGTATCAACACCTATTGCCTCGCCGCAGCCGAGAGCGGAGAGGCTCTTAAAGCAGAATATATGAGTAGATTGTGGCGTGCCGACGGCGCCGAATATCCCTTTGCGCTGCCCGACGGCACCACCTTCAGCGCCGCCATCGTCGACGTAGCCCCCGACGGCATACTCACCCTCACCGGTCCCCGCCACTTCGCCTTCAAGGAAGTCTCCTTCCTCATCGACTGACTCTTACTCCAAGATAATTTCCATAATTTTTAAGAGTTATGCTCCCTTTAACATTATGTTTTATAGTCACAATATAATCCGATAGCATGAAACTTGGAGTTAAGTACTTTATCTCAAAGGTATTCAATGTCGTTTTACTCTTAATTGCGGCAATGTGTACTTTCATCTTATTCACACTACCGAGTACTCCGACTTATTTGGAATTAGGTGATGGATACTATATCAGAAGAGAGTTCTTTTCAAAACAGCCTGACCCTGCAATTCTTAAGGGGGTGTATCAAAAGTACGTCCCGTTTGACGAATACAAAAACTTCGATAACTATATTGTCGTGAGGAAGAAGTATGAATATGAGAAAATGGTCAACAGTGAGCGCGAAAATGTACAGGATACAACCAGCTATGTAAAATCATATCCTGAACGGGTTGGCACCAACTACTATTACATAATTTCTAAAAGCACTGATGAGATAATCGGTCCACTGGATCATAATAATCTTGTTATTGTTGCGACAGATAAGGGCATACGTTTGTTTTAGTGATATTTCAAGATATGAAAGTACGCAGCGTTATAGAAAATCTTGGAGTCATTGCCATAGGTGGATTGATTCTACTTACGTTATTTATCTGGGCTTTATATCCTGCATTTACTGATACGCCTTATGATAAAGAGGAGAAGATTGATGAATATACTTATGCAGAGTCTGACCATAGTAAAATGTTATGGGGGGAGGCCGAGAATTCAGATGGTGGAACTCCTAAGAAAAGATTTAGTCTTCATGATATCACAGCATATAGAAGTACAGACGATTACATCTTAATACGAAAGAAGAATGGACGGCTCAAAGAGGAGAGTGGAATTTTGAAATCTGACGAGGATACCGATGCAGAGATGTTCGAGTATACTCATGGTTCGAATGTCTATTACTTCATACTGGAGAAGGCCACATGCAGGGTGTATGGACCGTATATCTACGATGAGCTTGTGGATAAGTGCAATG
>CAMWKV010000126.1 GCA_947174915.1 uncultured Porphyromonadaceae bacterium
CTCCGGAGAATACTCCAACGTTGAGAACGTCAAGCGAATCGCCGACCTCCGCCGTCAGATAGCCAATCTCCTCGGCAGCGACACATACGCCAAACACAGCCTCAAGCGTACCATGGCCGAGAATCCCGAGGCCGTCTACGACCTCCTCGGCCGTCTGCGCGACGCATACCGCCCTGCTCTCGCTGCCGAAATGGCAGAACTGACAGCCTTCGCCTCCGAACTCGAAGGCAAACCCATGAAACTTGAGCCCTGGGACTACAGCTACTACTCCAACAAACTCAAGGCCGCCAAGTACAGCTTCGACGAAGAAGCTCTCCGCCCATACTTCGAGCTTGACAAGGTAGTGGACGGCGTATTCGGCCTCGCCACACGTCTCTACGGTATCACCTTCACCCCCAACGACTCCATTGAGGTATACCACCCCGACGTGAAAGCCTATGAGGTGAACGACGCCGACGGCACATACCTCGGTGTACTCTACACCGACTTCTTCCCCCGCGCATCTAAGCGTCCCGGCGCATGGATGACAGGCTTCAAGGATCAGTACATCACAGCCGAGGGCGAGAACTCGCGTCCTCATGTGTCTATCGTGATGAACTTCACCAAGCCCACATCCGGCAAGCCCTCGCTGCTTACGCCCTACGAAGTAGAGACATTCCTGCATGAGTTCGGCCACTCGCTCCACGGCCTGCTGGCTAACACAAAGTACTCCACCCTGTCCGGCACATCGGTATATCGCGACTTCGTGGAGCTACCTTCTCAGTTCAATGAGAACTTCCTGACAGAGAAGGAATTCCTAGACAGCTTCGCCCGTCACTATCAGACCGGTGAAGCCATCCCAGAAGAACTCGTGGAACGTCTGGTTCGCTCGCAGCAGTACGGCGCAGCCTACGCCTGCATGCGTCAGCTCGCCTTCGGCTATCTTGATATGGCATGGCACATGACTACCGCTCCCGTAGAGGATCCCGTAGCCTTCGAACTTGAAGCTACCGAGAGCGTAAAAATCTTCGATCCTGTAGAAGGTACGATGATCTCACCCCAGTTCAGCCACATCTTCTCGGGTGGCTACGCTGCCGGCTACTATAGCTACAAGTGGGCTGAAGTGCTTGACGCTGACGCCTTCGACTACTTCCGCCAGAAAGGTATCTTCAGCAAGGAAGCTGCCGACTCCTTCCGCGCCAACATTCTCTCGCGGGGCGGCACAGAGCATCCCGCAGTACTTTACCGCCGTTTCCGCGGCCAGGATCCCACCATCGACGCCCTGCTTCGTCGCGACGGTATCGTGAAGGACTCCGAGCCGCATGTCGCAACACCTGCGGTTGACTGACATCAATCCTCTTGTGCTCACGCTTAATGTAGGAACGCCCTCAGCAGCGCCCATCACCACGCATGCCCGACAACAATAAGCCCTACAGAATACCGGCGTCCACCTATGCCGATGCCTACAAACGGCGGGACGCCGGTATTCTATTTGCACTGTTGGTACTCCCGACAGCAACTTGTGTCGTTGCCGGCTGTTTCGATATACGATGGTTTTTCATCGCCTTCATGTGGGTGATGATTTCACTGCCGGCGCTGAATGCCTTGGGTTGGTACGGACTGATGGCGCAACCTGATATGGTGCTTCGTCTGCATCCGCAGCGCATTAGCATGGACAACGGCGCACTGGCGCTGAATTTCTTCGAGTATCAACAGCTTGAGCAGGAAGATACGTCTGCTGATACTACCGACGACGAACCCATACCATACAGGACGGTCGTCATCCCTATCTCCGACATCAAAGACGTGCGCAAAGGCACCACTCATGTCACCATCACATTCAGACACGGTGCGCGATTTGATTTCATATTAATCCCCAACGGGGAACTCTCTCCTCAACAAATAGCCATACTAATAGATGGACAATAACGAACTCTTCTCTGATATCGAAAAATATAGTCAGTCAATCGGCAGTGAGTCTGTTCCGGCAGCTCTTCAGCGCCTTCACAATGCAGCTGAGGGACTCGGCCGCACCGATATATGTCTAAAACTCGAAACCCTTGAATCAAGGTACTTCTATATGCTCCGCCTGCTCCTGGACAATCCGGTGGACTTTGATACCAATATCGCAGATATTAAAACAGAAGTGACACACGCCGCCGCCGAAGTGCTTATGGCCGGACGCGAACAAGCGAATGAGACTCTCGCTGCAATCCATCGCTTCCAGGACATGCGCCCCGACGAAACTCTCAGCACACTCGTAAGTGACTATGTGGCCGAAGCTACTCGACTCAGTGCCGACATGGCCGCTCTGACAGATGCGCGCGCACGTACTCTACTCGACCGCCTCGCAACGGATATCTTCAATCACATATGGGCGCGACGCGACTTCGACGAGGCCAATACTGCTCTCATTGAAAATATTATCTTTGACAGCGATATACTGCTGTCGCACAGGACTATGTGGACTCACGCCCTGGGTCTGGCTGTTAGCGAAGTGTTCCGCATGGACTATGTTGACCTTCTACGCAAAGCTGCAGAGAAAGGTCCGCTGCGAATCACGGCCTTCACATGGCTTGTCATCCTCATGGCCAACTACGAGGATTGGACTAAACACGCTATTACCAAGCAGTTGAAAGAGCTTGGCACCGAAGACAGCTCACGGCTGCACAGCGTTATAAAAGCCATACTCTTTACAAAGACTTCGTCCACAAACATTGCATCGATGCTTGGTGACATAGGTTCTCGTGCCGCCGCAGCAATGAACTCCGGCACCGAACTGTCACCGGAAGAGCTGATGAAGGATGCCAACCTTGACAAGTTATCTGAAATACGCGAGCAGCAGACAGGTGGCACCGATCTATACTTCGATGTTTTCGGACGCATGCGTCATTTCCCATTCTTCTCTTCGGTGGCCAACTGGTTCATTCCATTCGATGCCTCGCACAGCGCTCTGTGGGAGGTAACCGACGGCGAAGGAGCTGCAGTAGCGGACACCATCCAACGGACCCCCTACCTGAGCGACGGAGACAAGTACGCTCTCCTACTCTCTATGGCTGCTATGCCGGCGGCATACCGCTCGACATATATCAGCAACATAGTGGATACGCAGATGAAGATGATGCAATCGACGGAATTCGAAGAGGCCATGGATGCGGCGTCGAAGGATCTGCACACTCCGGCCGATGTGATACATATGATACGCCGCTTTGCCGAAGTGTACCCCAATGCGGCCTCTTTCCGCTTGTCTGAATTCTGGAAAGGTCTGCACCTACCTACTGTGGAAACTCTTGCTGTTCTCAACGATATCATTGAGCGCATGCCTGAAAACGAGGTTATGCTCAGTCTGCGGGCTCGCCTTTACTACGAGTCCGCAGACTATGACGCATCGCTCTGCGACTATCTGCATTTGGATTTTATAGCCCCCGACAATATTGAATACATCCTCGGTATCATGCGCGCCGCAATATTTGCGGGAGACTACGAGCAGGTGAAGTCATCTGCCAACGGGCTCTCCGTCGAAACTCTTGGTACGGAAGGTGTGGCTATATTAGCATCTGCGTACTGGCTCACAGGAGAGCGACGTAAAGCTTTCGATGTAATGAACAAAGCCGCGAAAGTATTCAAAGTTGATAAGCTGACACAGGATTTTGACCTCATCCGAAACAGTCTTCCCTCCGATGTGAATAAGCCTGAGCACGGTGCGCCGATGCAGATACTCCTACAGATACTGACATGTATGACCACTAATCCACGCGTCAGTAATATATTTAACTGAATTAATCGAACAAACTAACATACTAATTCTATGGTAATCCAACGTTTACAGGCTGTATTCCTCCTGCTGGCCGTGATACTGACAGCAGTGTTCTGCGCCACACCATTCGCCTACCTCGCAGGTGTATCGGCAGAAAATCCTGCGCTTGCCGAGGTCTTACCCGTGTATCCCTCGTCGTCGCCGGCATTTCTGGTCCTCAACATCGCCATCGCGGTGCTTCTGTTCGTCACCATCTTCCTGTACAAGAACCTGCGTCTGCAGATTAAAGTGACTCTTGCAGCCATCGTGCTCCTCGTCGCTTCAGCAGTGACTTGCGGCTTGATTGTGTACAACAATCAGCCCGATATGAGCCTGTCTTTCCGTGGCGGTATCCTGCTGCTCATGGCAGCCATCATCTGCACCGTGTGGGCACGCATCCACATGAAGCGCGACCTTAAGCTCCTTACGAGCTACGACCGACTCCGCTAATACGACAGGACCATACAGCAAGAGGGTGTGCCATGATGAATGGCACACCCTCTTGCTATATTGGTATTCCGGAGCCTCAGACTTGTTGTAGCACACCACAATAGGAGGCTCGGCCTGTCGCTCCGCATCAGAACGAGAGCGTTCTGAGACGTACGACAGCCGACGGGATATTATTGCTTCTGAACTTCTTTGAGATAGTTTTCGATACCTTCAACGATTTTCTCGGCGAGACGAGTACGATAGTCGGGGTCGGCCAGAAGCTCTTCCTCGGGAAGCGATGACATGAACAGAACCTCTACAAGGGCGTTGGGGTACTCAGTGGGGGCGTTGAGAGAGAAGTTGAAGTTGCCAGTCAGGCCGAAGTCGGCAACACCGAGTGAGAGCATGGCATCGTGCATGGAAGCTGCGAGGGCGCGATTCTGTATGTGCTTATAATATGCACTGGTGCCCATGGGCGTGAGGGGATTGCCGGATGCATTATTGTGGACGCTGATGGCGAGGTCAACGTTGCCGGCCTTCCATGTTTCCTTGCGTTCGGTCATTGAAGGACCCGTATCGCCGTCGCGTGTGAGGACCACCTTGGCTCCTTTGGCTCGGAGCATATCGGCCGCCTTGAGGATGATGTCGAGGTTGACCTCCTTCTCACTCAGACCGGAGGGTGACCATGCACCGGGATACTTGCCGCCATGGCCGGCATCAAGACCGATAGTGAGATCGCGTAGAGCGAGCGATTCGGGACGGTGACGGACGTCAATGACGAGCGAGTTGCCTTCATAGGATATGGAGTAGCCCCACATATAGCTGTCCTTGAGGCGGATAGCAAATGTGAGTTCTTCGGAGCCTTCCTGGATAAGGTCGACGAAATCAATGATACCGAGAGCGTTACGCTGCGTGAGCCAGTTGGTATTGTTCATCGCTCCATAGAGAGTCACATAGAGGGTGGACGGGTCGATAGCGGCACGGCTGGTGTAGGCCAGACGGCGAGGCAGACTGATGCTAATGCGGTCGGCCTTACCGATGTTGAAGATTGATGCCGAACCGGTGTTGACCGGAGCAGGACTTGCCGATGAGTCCTTGACATACTCCTTGGGGATGAAAGCCGTACGGCCGGAAGCCAGTTGTACCTGATAGAGACGACCATGCGAAGCGATGGCGGTGAGGTCGATGCCCTCTTCGAGCTGCCCCATCTTGGAACCGCCGAGACGGTCGCCTCCATTGCCATACTGAAGATATGCGCCGGGGAGCGTTGTCACAGTCTTAGGTGAGGCAAAGACCGAATCTTCTACAGCTTTTGCAGCCGGACGGGCAGGACGCTCGGTGACATAGACATACTTCGATGTAGCTTTGGTGGTGCGCCCGTCCTTGGTGGCCGTGAGCGCAATCGTGTTGGCACCGGGCTTGAGATTTACCTCAGCACCGAACGAGCCCGTACGATAGACATGCACAGGCTGACCGGCAATAGTTGCCGTTGCGCCCGGCTCGGTGACACCTATTACATATTGCTTGGCCGTGTAGACAGTATCGGCCGTAGATTCGTCATCGCGATAGACCTTGAGCGAAGGAGCTGCAGCCTCAGCCGACACAATGCAACCAAGGGTAGCAGCAACAAGAAGGAATGAAGATTTCATTGAAGTGTTTTATGGGGTAATAGAATGGTCAAAGTTACAAAATATGATTGAAACATACCACCTCCGCCGCAATAAAATCACACAAAAAATTACCACAGCCACTCCCCCATCGCACCAAGGAGAAGATCCCGAGCGGATTATGCACCAATTCTGAAGGGTACCTCCGTGGAACAACTCACGGCCCGCTCGCTTAGTGAGACTACCCTACTTCATACTCTACTTCTTCATTATGACATAGCGCTATGACTCCGCTTGACAACTCAAGAAACGGTTACATAAAGATTCTTAAATAATTGCGAAGATATTTCGAATAAATTCAACCACACTATTACAGCCCTACAGAAAATATTTTTGAAAAAAGTTGTGAAAATATTTGGTCAGGTCAGATGAAAGCACTAATTTTGCAGTGCTTTTGAGAGCGACACGCTTTCGGAGCGCAAAGGAGATTCGCTAGCTCAGCTGGTAGAGCACAACACTTTTAATGTTGGGGTCC
>CAMWKV010000127.1 GCA_947174915.1 uncultured Porphyromonadaceae bacterium
CGCCGCCGCCGCCGGTCATACCACCGCCGAAACCACCGCCGCCGAAGCCGCCGCCAAAACCACCGCCGCCTCTATGACGTCCGCCACCTACTACAACAATGAGCGGAGCAGCAACTTTTATGGGCAATGCATAGCTCACGGGAGTGACATGCCCGCACGCCGCGCAAGTATAGTCCTTCTCACCGAGGCCTTCGCGGCTGGTTGTGGGCTGGCGCAGGATACGGTCGCGGGTGAGGCTTGCTGTGAGTCCGTGGCAATGTTCGCAGCGATGATATACAGTGTTGGTACTCTCAAAGGGCTCGATATCAGTCTCGCCGCACTTCTGGCACACCCACACATCGTAGTCCACAGTGCCGAGGCGTTCCTCAGTGTCCTGGATATGATTGAGATAACGGTTGTCGGTCTCCTCGTCCATCTTATTCATGGCTGTTCCGCAGTGAGGGCAGGCATGCGGACGATTGCGGAGACGCTTCATATACAATAGCAGTGCTATTGAGGCTACGGCAGGCACGGCAAGACCGACGAAGGTCATGGCCAGGTAAATAGGACGCAGGGTGACAAGTGTCTTATACTGGCGATAGGGAGCTTCCTTGCGTACGCGCAGGATAGTCAGAGCCAGGATAAGCAGCATAACTGCCGTAATTATCAAGCCTACATCGAACCAAAGACGGAAGAAATCGCCGAGAGATAAATCCTCGCCCCGTCCAGCGAAATCGGCATCGGACTCGTCGGAGCGTATCTCATCTGCCACTGTGGGGTCTGTGAGGATATACTTGATGCGTGTGAGCGCGGACAGGAGACCGGCGTCGTAGTCGCCCTCCCTGAAATTGGGGAACATGTCACGGCGCAGGATATTGGCGCAGGTGATGTCGGGCATTACGCCTTCAAGCCCGTAACCCGGACGGATAGCGGCGCGGCGAAGATCCTTCGCTACGAGGATGAGGAGGCCATTGTCAAGGTCGGACTTACCAAGCCCCCACCGAGTGAAAAGTTCAGTAGCAAACTCATCGATGTCGTCCGGCTCGATATTGTCGACCACCACTGCAACAGCCTCTGCTGTAGTGGCTCGACGAATGTAGTTGAGAATACTGTCGGCACGCACTACCGTGGCCTGAGACAATATACCGTCGGGATTGGAAACATAGCGTGTGCTGTCGGAAAGATGTACATTGGGTATTTCGTCGACAGTATACGTACGGGCAGCGGCACACAGACATGCCACTGCCACAAGGACAAATGAAATAATTCGCGCCTTCATCTTTATATCGGATGTACTTGGCTGTTAGATGGATAGCCGAGTGGATTACCGGCCCGATAATGTAGCTTTATTTCCGGCGACGAAGCATGGGGGCTACCATACGCAGTACTTTCCATGCCAGATAGCCGTACTCGGCCACTGTGAATACGCCTGCTATGCGCGATAAGACGGAACTGCCGCCACCGAGAAGCGGGGTCTTGCTCCGATACTTGTCGATATCGGCGGTCATCTTGAACTTCTGAATCTCCATACGCGCTTGCACCAGCGCACGACGCATACGGATCTGGTCGAGGGTGTAGCCACCCCATTTAGGGCCGTCATTGGCCGGATACGGAGGAAGGCTGATCATGGCTCGGATTTTCTGGGTTTTCGTGAGGCGCATCAAGGAGGAGTGTGCTCAAGAAGCGCGCAATAGGGTTGATTATCAAGGCTTTCTTGCAGAGCATGAGCACTACAAGCAGTACTACAAAGAAAGCTGCCACTATAATGAACGCCCATAGCGGCGAGAAGACGTCGGTGAGGGCCACACAGCAGGCGATGGAGATAAATACCAGCGCCACAGTGCCTATGATGGTGATGAGAGCGGCCATAGCGACGGCCGAGAGTAGCCGCGTCAGCTTCTCGGTGACGTTGAGTCTCGTATCTTCAATGAGCAGACTCACATAGCGCTTCACCGAGGCGAAGAGGGTGGCGAATCCGGCTGAAGACTGTGCGTTGTCGAGCATACTATAGTGATGAATAAATGATTAAGTCCGGCAGTCGGTCTTTACGAGAGGCTGCCGGGCGGTATGTAAGCGTAATATATCAGTGCTTGTTTTCTTCTACCTCGGTGGCAATCATCTCTACGAGTTCGTCGATGTCATCAACGGCGATTATACCTTTCTTCTGGAGGATGAGCTTGATGCGCTCGCGCAGTTCTTCGCCGGTGGTGGGAGTAAGGAGGGCGGCGGTGGCAGCACCTACTGCAGCACCGAGGAGGAATGTCATGAAACCTTTCATATCGAATGTTTTTAGTGCCAGGGGGGATGTATTTACTTCACTTCTTTGATTTCTTCGGCAATCTGATCGGCGAGAGAGTTGAGGTCATCTTCCTTGATGCCGGGGACATGTGAGCGAATGTAACCTTTGATGGCCGAGCGTGTTTCGCTACCCTTCTGGGGTGCCATGAGCAGCGCTGCGGCTGCGCCTACGAGGGCTCCGCCAAGGGCGGCAAGTACGAGCTGGTATGCTTTCATTTTCAGTTGGTTTTATGAGTTTGTCAATTAGTAGATTTCAGTTCTTACCTAATATAACGGCAACGTGCCGCAAATTGTTTTACGGCACGTTGATTTTTTCTAACAACTGTGGCTATTCCTCGACCGACAGCACTGCTTACTACTCAGATAAGGGCACTGCGTAGTGCGATACTTTCCCGTCGGGATAGATGCCGGAGAGGAATAGCACCTTATCGTGGATAGCGCCGGAAGCTAGTATTGCGCGATAGATGGACATGAACTCGTCGGCATCGGAGATGCGCTGGCCGTTGACGGCAAGTATCACGAAGCCATCGCGGACACCGGCGGCTGCGAGGGGACTGTCGGAGGAAATCTCACTCACGGCAACGCCTCCGCGTATTTCAAGTCGGCGTGCAGTGTCGGCGTCGATGCTCTCAAACTTGGCAGCCAAAGGATTGTCACCCTGAGGACGTGTCACCTCGACTCCACCGCGGCTGTTGCGGAAGACTGCGCGTGTCTGCATCTTCTTGCCGTCGCGCCAATAGGTGATTGATGCGCTCTCTCCGGGACTGAAGTGTGTGACAGCCTCCTGCATCTGCGCGGTAGTGCGGGTAGGACGTTCGTCGATGGCGGTGATAATGTCGCCCTTGGCAAGACCCGCCTCCATGGCAGCGCTGCGATCCTGTACATCAGCGACATAGATACCGGCTGCAGGTTCGGACGCAAGTTTCTCGGCCTCGATAAGTTCGGGGGTAAGTTCGACGAAACTGATACCAAGGAAAGCACGCTGCACGGTGCCATATTCCTTGAGGTCACTCACCACCTTGCTCACGATACTCGTGGGGATAGCAAAGGAGCAACCGGCATAGGTACCTGTCTGCGAGTAGATTGCGGTATTGATACCTACGAGCTCACCGTCGAGGTTGACGAGTGCGCCGCCACTGTTGCCGCTATTGAGCGCAGCATCGGTCTGGATGTAGCTCTCGATGCCGTTGCCACGAGTACCTGTAGTGATGGATATATTTCGGGCCTTAGCACTGACTATGCCTGAGGTGACGGTGCTCGTGAAACCGAAGGGATTACCCACGGCGAGCACCCACTCGCCTACGTGGAGCGCCTCGCTGTCGCCCATGGGGATGACATGAAGGTCGCCGGGAGCCTCTATCTTGATGAGAGCCAGGTCGGTGACAGGATCGGCACCGACTACAGTGGCGGTATAGTTGCGGTTGTCGTTGAGGGTAACTTCGAGGCGCTCGGCATGTTCGATTACATGATTGTTGGTGACGATATAACCGTCGTCACTGATAATAACGCCAGAGCCGAGACCGAGCTGGCGCTGACGTGGCTGCTCACGCGGTTGCTGGGGCTGACGAGGTGCGCCGAAAAAGTACTCGAAGAATGGGTCGGAATAACCGCGTTGAGGTTGAGCCTGCGGGGTGGCAAAACTTTTCACGCTTACAACACCGTTGACGGTACTTTCGGCGGCTTGCACAAAATCGTCGCGAGATATGCCGCGAGATGCGGAGACCTCCTCAGGGGCAGTAGTATTGGCACAGGCAATTATTGCAAGGCCACTCATAGCTGCTGTGATCATGTAGGTTACTTTTCTCATGATGAATGTGGTATTAGTGATAGATTGTAGTAAATATAATATAATAATAAGGTATATTGCGCTGCCATCCGGAACTATCTCTCCTGCAGGACAGTCGCTTTTATGACTGCAAAAATACACCGCTTTCATACGAATACAAAATGATTTATTCATTTTTGAGCAAGAATAAATTTAGTTAACTTAACGAAATTATTTAACATACAAATCCTTTCAAAGGCTTAGAAACCGTAAAGAAGTATTAACTCAGCTCAGAAGGCACTCCGGACTATTCGCTATTCTCAGGTCCTCTATTCAGCATCCCTGTTTAAGCCGTGTTTCGCATCCGTTTTACGCCGCGAAGAGACACAACACAAAATACTAAATGAAAAAATATTTGGTCATGTGAAAGAAAATGCGTACTTTTGCAGCACCGATTATGTCCAAACCCATTAACGGGCCGTCGAGCAAAGTGCTTTTGGCCGAGCACTTCGACAGAGACAGCTTATTTATGTAACTATTAATCAACGAATTAAAAGTGGATACCATTAGCTATCGCACCGAATTCCCTAACGCCCAAGAGGTCGAGCACCAGTGGGTCGTTATCGATGCCACCGACCAAGTTCTTGGTCGTCTTTGCGCAAAAGTAGCCAAACTTCTGCGCGGTAAATACAAACCCAGCTATTCGCCCAACATGGAATGTGGCGATAACGTGATCATCATCAACGCCGACAAAGTGAAACTCACCGGCAAAAAGATGACCGACCGCATCTATCTGAACTTCACCGGCTATCCCGGTGGCCAGCGTGAGCTGACTCCCGAAGTGCTGATGAAGAAATCTCAGAACAAGCACCTCAAGCCCGGCATGCACCCCCTCTTCATCCGCGTTATGAAGGGTATGCTCCCCAAGAACCGTCTTGGCCGTCGCCTCATTGAGAACATGCACGTATACAATGGTCCCGAGCATCCCCACGAAGCTCAGAACCCCGTTGTTATTGACATTAACAAACTGAAATAATCGCATCCATGGAAACAGTAAATGCAGTGGGCCGCCGTAAAGCCGCCGTAGCCCGAGTTATTGTGAAGGAAGGCACCGGCGTTATCACCATCAACAAGCGCCCCCTCGAAGTATACTTCCCCTCGTCGATTCTTCAGTTCGTAGTGAAGCAGCCTCTGACTACTCTCGAAGTAGCTGACAAGTACGACATCCACGTCAACCTCGACGGTGGTGGCTACAAAGGTCAGGCAGAAGCTCTCCGCCTGGGCATCGCCCGCGCTCTGGTGAAAATCAACCCCGAAGACAAGTCGATCCTGCGCAAGCACGGCTTCATGACTCGCGACCCCCGTGCCGTCGAGCGTAAGAAACCCGGTCAGCCCAAGGCTCGCAAGCGCTTCCAGTTCTCCAAGCGTTAATCCCGATTCTATCTTCCGCCAGGACGCTACCAGCGTCAGGGCATGAAATGTGTTTAGTATCTAAACCGCAGCGATGGACTCACGTTCCCTACCCCGCGGTTGAATAATCAAAAGAACGTAAACTCACCTACCACTACAATGGCAAATCCCACATTCGAACAGCTCCTCGAAGCAGGCTGTCACTTCGGCCACCTCAAACGCAAATGGAACCCGGCCATGGCACCCTACATCTTCATGGAGCGCAATGGCATCCACATAATCGACCTCTACAAGACAGAGGCTAAACTCGCTGAAGCTGCAAACATCCTCCGCGGCATGGCGAAATCCGGCAAGAAGGTACTCTTCGTCGCCACCAAGAAACAGGCCAAACAAGTTATTGCCGACCTCGCATCTTCCGTAGGCATGCCCTACGTGATTGAACGCTGGCCCGGCGGTATGCTCACCAACTTCCCCACCATCCGCAAGGCTGTCCGCAAGATGACCACCATCGACAAGATGACCAAGGACGGTACATTCGACAACCTCTCCAAGCGCGAACGTCTGCAGATCACTCGTCAGCGCGCCAAGCTCGAGAAGACCCTCGGCTCTATCGCCGACCTCAACCGTCTTCCCTCTGCACTCTTCGT
>CAMWKV010000128.1 GCA_947174915.1 uncultured Porphyromonadaceae bacterium
ATTAATAATGTTTGTTTCATATCTCTTTTGATTGGTTATGTTGCCCCCCTCTATCTTGCAAACTAAAGGGCAAGGCGGAAGGCCATGAGGTCCTGCATGTCAAAGCTGATGAAGTTGGCGCGGTAGGTAACAAGGTAGAGGGTGCCGCCAGTGTCTCTCCAGCCACCGCCACGACAAGGACGGTAGGTGCTATTCCAAGAACCGGTATTGGACATATAGCCAGCCGTAGTCTCATGGCCCGAATAGCCAAGTCCACTGCACCACTCAGCAACATTACCCGACATATCATATAGCCCAAGATTATTAGGTAGCTTGCTGCCGACAACGGCTACTGAAGTGGCTTTATTGGGACTCCAGCTATTCACTGCCACATTCTCAAGATCAGTAGCTATCTTACCCGAAGTACCACAAAAATTATAATTCAAGCTCGCCCATTCCTGCCCTCCAGCAGCGGCATACTCCCACTCCCATTCATTAGGCAAACGGAATTCCTTATTTCCAAGTGCAGCAACCACATCAGCAGCACTATTTGCCTTTATCTGCGACATCGTTGCATCAAGTAGCTTCAGGAAGGTATCATTCGCGCTACCCATTATCATATCCCATGACACCATAGACACAGGCATATCATCTCCGGTAGCCGACTGTTCTGAAGGCACAGAACCCATGACGGCCTTCCATAAACCTTGTGTGCACTCAAACTCGGCTATGTAATAATCCGACAAGGTCCTCGTTTTTTGCTCCGATGTCCATTGGGTTCCGACTCCTCTCAAAGCATAGGTACCACCCTGCACCTTTATCATCTTGAAGCTAACATCCTTAGAAAGATGGAACACAATGTTATCCTTATTGCCTACAGCGAAGTCTGCAAATGGATAGACACGCTCCTCAAATTCGAAATAGTCAACGTCACTCACTTCATAGATATTCAGTATCTGGCCATTAGTACCATGCACCGTGACCTTTCGAATTATCTCGGCATTCACGCGCTGTGCCACTACACACCCTATCAGCACAAGAACTGCTGCAAGGACCTTGATTAATAATGTCTTTTTCATCGTTTTTCTTTATTCTTTCTTATTGTTGTTTTTTCTTTTCGGTTTATTATCCGCTATATAGCAAGCTATCAGCGCTTCACGAACTTAAGCGTTTGCACCGAGGATGCGCCGCGAGCTGTGGCGATATAGATGCCATCTGCGAGGCTCGACACTGACATTTCGCCGAAGTCTCCGCCGACGTGCCCTGTCAGCACCACGCGGCCGCTAACATTGCACACCACTACTTCAAGAGCCTCTGCCGATGCGCAGGCGAGAGCTTCTGTGCGACCCTTATAGCTCAAGGGTGCATTCTCATCCGAGCCGACTGTCTCTACCGAGGTCTGAAAATCATCTGTGGAGATTTCCTTTAAAGAAATTATCGGATTCAATCCATAGCGCAGTGTCAGGTCTTGACCCTCCGATGGATTATTGGACACCAGGGTGTACTCCGAATCATTCGGATTGAGTTTGATTTTGCTGTAGAGCGATACCGGCTGTTTGAAGACCAGGAAGCCCTGTCGCTCCACCACCAACGACATCTCCGTATCAGCACCCCGCGCTACGGGAGCTATAGCAGCCGCTGCCATCAGAATTAATAATGTTTGTTTCATATCTCTTTTGATTGGTTATATATGCCATGATATTTCTCTGACACCTTCAAGCTACCCGTAACTACAAATATTTGAGTTCTTAACATTTACAGTGACTCATCTACAGTCAATACTTGACGCAGCTCACCTGCCCGGGCATCCGCCCGGGATGTCAATACGTTAGAGTATGGGTATCGGATTAGCGCCTACGTACGTGCACGACGAATCGCTCCGCAGGACCAATTGTCCGCAGAGGAAGTGCTGTGGCGACGTTCGCCGTATGTGTCAGGGAATAATGTGAATAATAGGGGAGGAGTACAAGAATATCGGTCAAATAATGATATTACGACCTTACCGCCCCTTCGCGGGGGGGTAGTTACTTGGTAATGAGCAAGTTAGCTCAAGATTTTCAATTTTGATTTTCATAATGCCATTCGATCTCGGCGCATAGTTTTAATCAAATTCAAAAAGATACGCCTTTGATTTGTGCAAAGTTAGCAACATTTCTCCACCCCACCAAATTTTTTCACCACATTTTTTCAAAAAATCGGTACCACCAGGAAAATATTCATCCGAATGGACTCTTTCACCCGAACCCATCCGACATTTCAGGCGTTCGAATATAGAATAGTAAATAAATAACACAAAAGTTTGCGACTGTGTAGAAAAAGTCGTAAATTTGCAAAATAAAACACGGCTTAAAATGAAGACTACTATGAGCAAACCTGTATTTGTAGACACTGCGTCATCAAAGATATGCGGTGTCATTTCAAAAGTGTCTGATCATGCGATTAAGCTTAAAGCTGTTACCTCTGAGGATAGGCAGCGTCTACGCATTCCTTCTTATAAGTATTTGCTTCCGTGAGTATGACACACGGATTTTATAACCCATCATTTATAATGCGAAGTAAGGACAACTCACTTCGCATTATTGATTTATGGACCTTCAGATCAACCAAAAGCAACAAACGTTATATCGTAGAGGTGGAAGGCTTTGAAAATGAATTTTATGGAATAAAATTTTACTGGAAAGGGGTTGAAAAAAGTAAACATCGTTATTCGTTGCTTACTAATGATTTTGAACCTCGAACTATAATACGCTCCTGCATTGAGGTCATGTTAGCTTATTATCGTAAGGATCCTTTAGTATCATTTGGGTTTGTGGCCGCACCAGACTTGGAAAAAGATTTGAAGGGGAAAAACATTACTGTAGAATCCGGAAGCAGACGATTTAAGTTTTATCAGCGTATGATGGTCAACTTATTCGGTCCGGAAACTTTTCTCCAAGCCTCAGATACTACAAATACGATATATCTAATGATTAATATGAAGCAACTCTCAACAGGCGTTGTCTCGATAAAGGAGATTGAGGATAGATTGAATCAGACATATAAGGGAAATTATGCGATAAATCTATAATGATAACAGCTCTGTAAATTATCCCCTCTCCCCTTTCACTTGCGGGTGAGCCAGGAGTGGCGGACGGGGGCGGGGAAGCGTTCGATGGCGTAGCGCAGCGTTGTGCGGGGTAGTTGGCGGTAGTTGGCCTCGAGATAGGCTGTCAGCGTGTATTCGTCACGTTTTCCTATCTCGCGCAGCATCCAGCCCATAGCCTTGTGTATGAGATCGTGCGGATGAGATTTCAATTTCTCTATGATTTCGAGCGTCGGCGCGAAGATATTGTGGCGTATCAATGTCAAGGTCGAAACGATAGCAATGCGTTGCTCCCACAGGTTGTCACTGTCGGCAAGTCGATGCAATATATCCGTCTCATCAGCAGGACTATACAGCAGATATTCGCCGACAATATACTCGCAGGAGAGGTCCACCAGGTCCCAGTTGTTCGCCTGCCGGGCGTGCTTGAGGTAGAAGTCAACAATTGTACGGCGGGCGGCATGACGCTCGCTTACCGGTTCACGTCGGCGCGGCAGTAGTGCTTTCATCTCATCGACAAGCAGCAGGAAGCCACACAAGCGCACCTCATGCCACTTGGAATAAAGCAAGTGCTCAATCTCCTCCGGCGACACTTCACCCCGGATACTCTTGACAAGCGCACGCGTCTGCGGCACCTTTATACCGAGGAATTCGTCGCCTTCGCCGTACTGCCCCGGAGCCGTGCGGAAGAAGCGCATCAGCACCTGACGCTGTGCATCATCGCGCATCGACAGCATATACTTCTCTATCTCGTCGGCTGTTATCGGCCGTGCATCATTGTTAGTCGTCATCCGGTGTATTATCAAGTCACGTCACGGGCGAGGCATCACGCCATTGTCGACGAAGGAGTAGAATCCGAGGTGGGATATGATGATGTGATCGACCACACGTATGTCGAGGAGGCCGGCCGCGCTCACTATTTTCTGCGTCAAGGCCTTGTCCTGCGCGCTGGGGATGAGTGCACCTGAGGGATGATTGTGAAAGAGCATCATCACGGGCGACTTAGCCATCAGTGCTTCGCTGAGTATCACCTTGATATCCACCGCAGTAGCATTGAAGCCGCCGCGCGCCACATTATAGGCTCGGATGACGGTATGATTCTGCCGCATGAGCAGTATCCAGAATTCCTCATGGTCGAGCCCTACGAGCTTTGACTTCATAAACTCGTGAGCCATCTCCGAATTCATTATCGGTCTGTTCGACACGGCAATAGCATCGGCAGCAGCTCGCGAACCGAGTTCGAGCGCCGCCAGGAGGGTGAGAGCTTTGGCAAGACCTACGCCCTTGTAACGTGCTATGACCTCGTCCGGCCGCATCGAAGTGAGCAAGGACAGATGTCGCTTATTGTCTTCGAGGATTTCGTCGCACAGTGCCACTACGCCTTTGCCCTGGATACCGGTGCCGAAAAGGATGGCCATCAGTTCGGCATCGCGCAGCGATTTGATGCCGAGCGCCAGCGCTTTCTCGCGCGGCTGCAAGTTTTCGGGGAGGACAGTATCGGTAAGTTTGGGCTCTTTCATCGTAGTCGTGTGGGGTTGTGAGGGCAAATTTACGCAAAAATGCGAAAATATTCTTACTTTTGTGGCCGAAAAGCAAACAGGCAACAAAAATACCCCACGATGGAAGAAACACCCCGCTACAATCCCATGCAGACCGTGAAACGTCGCTTCTTCGCGATGCGCAACGGCATCATCGCCGACGTCTACCGCAAAGCCGGTTCGCCCTACCGCATCATTTTCGGGCTTAACTTGCCTCAGATCGTGGAGATAGCGCAGGAGACAGCACCATCGCGCGAGCTTGCCGAAGCCCTGTGGGCCAATACCACCACCCGCGAGAGCCTGCTGCTGGCACCCATGCTGATGCCTCTCGATGAATTCAGTGCTGACGACGCACGCCGCTGGGCTGCGTCGGCACCCGACTTTGAGGCCGCCGATATACTATGCCACCGACTGCTGCGACATCTGCCCGACGCCGCTGCGCTTGCAGGTGAATTTGCCGCCGCAGACGACGCCATGACACGCTACGTCGGTGTACGCCTGGCATTTAACATCCTCTACTCGCAGTCTTCCGCTGCCATCGCAGCCGCACGGACAGCAATAGCAAAGGCAGAAAACGATGCAGCCGCCCGCGTAGCCCGTCAAGTACTCGACGAGGCCGACGCCTGCGGCTACAGCCTGTGAAATCAGGCCTGCATTCAGGCCTCAAACTCACAATCAGACTTTAAGCTCAGTCCTCACAGATTTATAGTGACACCGTCAATGTCGGCGAGACGCGCACGCAGAGCGGGAGCGTCGTCGGCACGCACGCGCAGTGTCATGGAGCAGGAGTTGTCGAACTCCTGGGCGGCCACCTCGACGCCGGAAGCCTTGGTGAGCTTCATCACATCGTTCATAGCCAGATAGGGGAAGGTGAAAGGGATAGATTCCATCACATGCCGCTCCACTATCTCGGCCTCCGTGAGTGCCATACGGGCAGCCTCGCGATAGGCCACAATAAGACCGGAGGTACCGAGCTTGATGCCTCCGAAGTAGCGCACAACGACGATGACGACGTCGGTCAATTCAAAGGAATTAATCTGGCCGAGGATGGGTTTGCCAGCCGTACCGGACGGCTCGCCATTGTCGCTCGACAGAAAATCCGTCCGGTCAGCACCTACCATATACGCCCAGCATACGTGCCGCGCATCGAAGTATTTTTTTCGATAGTGAGCCACAATATCCTTTGCCTCCTGCGCCGTGACGACAGGATGTGCGAAGGCCAGGAATTTGCTCATCTTCTCCTTGAAGATAGCTTCGGAGGGTGCTGCTATGGTACGGTAGGTATCTGCCACAGTAGTTCTACTGAAAATAATTATGAGGCTGTGTCAAAATAGCTTCTCGGACGTAGGGTCGCTCCATGGAGCGACCGCT
>CAMWKV010000129.1 GCA_947174915.1 uncultured Porphyromonadaceae bacterium
CTTTTTTCAAAAATAAACAAGGCAAGTTTTTTATTTATTGCCTTCGCAAGATGCACTTTGTTTGATTCCACTCGGGACGCATCACTATTTATTGGATAGGAATGTGACAGAGACGAACTTTATTGCCGCCGCTCGGGCGGCTCCGTTCACTCTTGTACTACTATCGTATCTGATGTCAAACTGTCAATGTTCTCTGCTTTCGCCGCTGTGGCGATTCAGCTCAGCAAAGTTACGGCGACTTTTTAAACCGTGCAAGTTTTTAGTAAATCTTTAACACTTTTTAATTGTGTGCCGCTGAACTTTTTCAGCTGCTCGGGAGCTCGTTCCCGAAAGCGAGTGCAAAGTTAGTACGACTTTTGACAATCTCCAAATTTTTCGACGAAAAAATGTGTTTTAAAACATACTTTTAACGTTCGTTCACGATTTGGTGGTGATTTTGGGGAATATCTTGGGCCTTTTAGCGCTTTCATTTCAGCCGCGCTCGGCGATGGGCTCCCCTGCTCTGCTCTGCAAAAAATCCACGCGCCGGAGGAAAGGAGGATACTTTTTAACTTTTCGCAACAGGCCGGGCGCGAACAGTGCGGGCCGGAAGCACCCGGAGACTAACAGGACTCGAACAGAAAAAAGGAGGGCGGGAGCACTCTGCCGCGGAGGGCGCGGGGCTTTCGGCGCCTACTCGGAGGGGGCGCAAGCGCCCCGCACAAGAGACGCATACGGAAGGGCTCCCGGGCTTGCTCTGACAAGAGATACCTCGCCTCTTGCCACCTTCGACAAACCTGCTCCGCACGAGGGCGGGAGCGGTGCTGGGCGGAAGCACCCGGAGACAAACAGGCTGCGGGCGGCTGCCTCCGGCGGGGCTACGCCGCCTCTGGGCACCTGCGACAAACCTGCTCCGCACGCGAGTGCGAGAAGGCTCGGGAGCACCCGGAGACAAACAGGACTCGAACGGGAAAAAGAGGGCGAGCGGGGCGCTGCGGGAGGCTGTGCTTGAGCAGCGAGCGGGGCGCTGCGGGGTGGTTAGAGTTTGAGGAGGGAGGAGGTGGTGTCGGTGTTGTTGAGGCGGCGGGAGCCGGTGCGGAAGATGGAGCCGAAATCAGCAGAGTAGCTCGCGGAGAGGACTATCATGTTGGCGTTGTTGCTGATGTGGCGTTCGTTGTAGCCGGGGTTGGTGGGGGAGTAGTCCCATGATGGGTAACGGGTGCCTTTGCGGTCGAACATGTACATCCAACTTGCACCGATGGTCCAGTGTTGGTTCGGCGTGTAGTCCAACTGTAGCGCGTCGCCGTTCTCGTCTTTCGCGACAACGCTGCCGCTGAGGTATTTGCCGGGGAGTTTTCGCCAGTAGGTGATGGTGAAGGGGCCTTTGTTCCACCACAGGGATGCGTTGGCGCTGAATGATGTGAGGTGGTGTGACCAGTTGTCGTTCATCACTTCGCTGTGTCCGAGTTTGAGGGTGAGGTTGACGCCAAATCCTGCGATATCGCTAAGACGCATGTTGAGGCTTCCTGAGGCGTTCCACATGCGGCGTGCATTGATGGTCTGGGAGAGGAAATGTCCGTCGCCGAGGTAGAGGACTTCGTCCATCATGCCGTCGCTGACGTTGCTGTAGTTCATCAGCAGGGAGGTGTTGAATTTCTTGTAGCGGAACTGCGGCATGAGCTGGTAGAGGAAGCTGTTCGCTACTTTCAGGTCGGGATTGCCGTTGGAGAAGAGGTAGGGTGTGAGCTGCTGTGGATAGTCTGTTAGAGCTGACAGCGAGGGTATGGAGGGAGTATATGAGAATCCTGCGGCGAGGGACCACTTGCCGGATATGCTCCAGTGTAACTGGGCGGAGGAGATATTGCGGATGAAGTGGCGGCGGTTGTCGTCGTTCTCCATCCAGAATAGTTTGGCGCCGCTGCTGAGGGAGAGATATACCTTATTGACGGACCATCCGAGGCGAGCATAGAGATAGTTGTTGTTCTCTGTGAGGACGGGTTTGAAGTCGGAGGTTTCGTAGTGGTTTGTGCTGCGGGATACGGTGTTCTGGTAGCCTGCGGAGAGTTGTAGGTCGTCGTTGAAATCGTGGATGTAGCTCACTTCGGAAATGAGCGAGCGTCGACGGCTGTCGACATCGACGAGGTAGGATTCTTCGGAGCCGTCGGCGAAGGAGTAATTGTTGGCACGGCGGTAGTCGTTGTTGGCCATGGTGCCTACGACCTGCGCTTCCAGTGAGTTGCGGTCGTTGAAATCGTGGCGCAGGAATAGGTCGAGTGACGGCGAGAAGTCCTTGCCGTAGGTATCGTTGTAGTTGGAGTAGGTGCCGAGCTCCGAGTCGGAGGTTTCGCCTATGAGGCGCCTTTTGTTGTAGTTGGGGCGGATGTTGAAGGTGGCGGAGAAGAGAGTCTTTGCCGAGGGTTTATAGTCGTACTTCAGGTTGATGGGGTGGTAGTGATAGTAGAATGGGTTGCGGTCGTGTGATTCGATGTCGACGATGAAATCCTCTGCTATGAAGCTTTCCAGCTTGTTGTCGTAGACTTTCTGATAGTTGCGCCACGAGGGGCTGTAGGCCAGTGTGAACTGCGATGGCCCCTGGTGATAAGAAGCGCGGACGTTGCCGTCGACAAAGGCTGTGGCTACAGCGCTTCGTGCCCAAAGATATATCTGGCCACCGTCGGTGCGCTGTTTGAGGGTGATGCTGATGAGGCCTCGCTTGCCAGAGTCGGCATATCGGGCGGGTGTGAAGCGGGTGAATTCAATCTTCTCTATATCCTTGGGCTGCAGACCGTTGATGTCGTCGATGGTTGAGGGTACGCCGTCGATGAGTATGACCGGTGTGCCACCGTCGACAGAGAGGGTACGGTTGATGGGGTTCGTCTCCAGTCCTGCGAGGGGCAGCTTTTGAAAGAGGCTGATGGATGTGCCGGAAGCCTTGACGTCGGCTACAGAGGGATAGATGATGGAGCGTCCGCGAGAGGTGGTGGCATTGGTCGCCGTGACTGTGATACCGTCGAGTTGCAGGCCCTCGTCAAGATATACGGAGCCTATGTTGATGTTCTTGGCGCCTGATTCTATGAGAATCTGCGTGGGCGTGAACCCGACCATTGAGACCTCGAGGGTGAGTGCTCCGCGGTTGTCGCATTCGAGAGTGAATCGACCCTCGGCATCGGCAGAAACTGCGGTGACAGCATTGCCGTCGGCCAACAGGCGGCACGAAGCTCCGGCCACTACGGTTGAGTCGGCCGAGGACATTACTTCGCCACGTATTGTACGGGCGTTTGCGCTGCTGAAGATACAGGTAAGGAGTAAGAATAGAAAAATGAAACGTGGCATGTGATGATGGAACTATGTGTAATGCGGGAGATATTAGGTCCAGGTGTATTTCTTCTGCTTCGATATGCGTGAGTGTAGCTTGCGGATGAGACGGCGGATGGGGTAGGTGGCTGAGAACCAGGGTATGGTGAGGCATAGGCTCCGGGCTTTGAGAGCATGTAGCGCCTTGCGCCAGAATAGGATATCCATCACGCATATCAGTACTATAATGACGGCCGCGATGGCAGTGGCGTAGAGATTCGGGTAGTCGAGCACCCCGGCGACGATGGCGGCGGTGAAGGCTACAATCTGAAGCCAACCTGTGAGCGGCATCAGGATGCGTGGCCGGCGACGTATAAAGCTCTCCGTGAATACATGGCGGAGGACGCGCTCACTGAAGATGCGGGGGTGATTGCCGTTGCGGAGGCGCACCATAGAGGCGTCGGAGAGTTCGACGGCGGTATTGCCGGGGCGTACTATCTCGCTGATGAAGATGTCGTCGTCGCCATAGTGGAGGTTGAGCGAGCGTGCGAAGCCCTTGTTGTCCAGGAACGCTTTCTTGCGGTAGGCGATATTATACTCGGTGCCTCGGAATGGTTTGCCCACGATGGCCGGGCCGAGCCAACGCACGCTGTCGGCGGCGGCATCGAAGGCACGGCATCGGCGGCCTCTTGAGTCGTCCTCGTCGGGGTCGGAGTATGCGAAGCCGAGGACGATGTCAATCTTGCCGTCGCGGTCGAATGGCTGCATCACATTGCGGAGCCACAGGGGCGACTCTATCTCTACGGCAGAGGTGGTGAGCACCACGATGTCGTACCTGGCGGCCTTGATGCCGAGGGTGAGTGCGAGTTTCTTGCGGCTCAGATTCACCACACCCTCGGGGGTGAAGGTGAGGTAGATATTGGGGTGGGATGCGCGGAGCATGGAGACGGTGTCGCGCACGTCGGCAGACTCGCCCTCGTTCACCACGATGATTTCGTATGCCGCCGGGTACTGCTGGTTGAGGAGCTGCGCGAGGAGTGTTTGCAGCGGTTCGCTGTCGCCCTGAGAGTACACTACTATTGAGGCCGGGAGGAAGTCGCTGTCGGCTTTGCGAGGACGTTCATGGTCGGCCTTGCGGCGATATACGGCCACCGAACGCACACGGAAGAAGTATATGGCGGCCAGCATGAGGCCGGCGAGGAAGGCAATGCAGAGCAGCCACATGGCTGTATTGGAAATCTCCGGGTACAGGTACATTGGATGGAGAATTTGATGGTTGGTGTTATCAATTAGTTTGACGTGGACGGAGGACGGCGCGTATGGCCGGAGGAGCGAGGAAGAATGCTGCGACACAACCGATGCTGTCGGCAGCGAAATCGAGCATGTCGGCGCCGCGACCGAGGCCCATGGCATCCTGGAGCAGTTCGATGAGGCCTCCGAGGGCTGCCGATACGAGTGCTGCGGAGAGCATCACTCTGCGCGGAGGACGCTCCAGGTGGCGTGTGCGGCAGTAGTCGAAGGCCCATGCTCCTGCGAGGCCGCCGAACATAAGGGCGTGGATGAGCTTGTCCAGATGCGGTATTGCCGGCAACTCGTCCACTCCGGCGGGATCCGGGTAGAGGGTGGCGTAGAGCACCACTGCGAGGGTGAGGGTGGAGGGCCACCATGAGAGGTATCGTGACGTACGCATCAGAAAGCTATATATTCACGAGGGTTGAGTGCTGAGCCGCTGTGCCATAGCTCAAAACGCATGGCTTGGCGCGGGGATGTATCGCCGAGCCGCTCTCCGGCGGCTACCTTCCGGCCTTGCGATACGAATACATTGCCGAGCCCGGCGAAGACGCTGATGAAATCGTTGGGGTGCTGAACGACGATGGTGGAGAGACCGTCGTCGTCGACACTGAGAGCTACTATTGTGCCGCGGTATATCGCTGCCACGGGGATGGCACGGGTCGACGATACAGATACACCACCCGAAGCGAGGCCGCGCACATCGGCGGGGGAGGATAGGGGCGAGGTGAAGACCATGCCTTCGGCGGCGATGGGGGCGAGGACGGAGAGGTTGAAACGCTCCTCCTGCTCGTAGCTGCGGACGAACTGACGCTCTGCTTCGCTTGCTGCGAGGATGCTGTCGGTGATATGGACGGTGGCTGTCGCCACGGTGTCGGGCTGCGGCAGCTCGCCGCGGAGGATGGCGGAGATGTTGGCTGACCATGCCGAGGACTGACGTGCCGCCGTCTCTATGGAGTCGAGGCGCACGGCCATGTCCTGATACTGAGCACGCAGGTCGCCGCTGAGACTGCCGGGGAGTAGTGCGCGGAGGGGAGTGTAGGCGAAGAGGCACCATATCAGAGCGCAAGTGGCGGCGGCTATGGCCGACGATACTATCACGACGCGCGTGCGCGTCATGCGGATACTCCACACACGGTTGAGCGTATTTTCCTTGATAAAATCGAGGCGGTAACGTGCCGGATTATTGTAGGAAGGCGCCTTGTGAGGATGTTTCTGTCGGGCTCTTTCATTCATGGGCACAAAGATAAAAATTTTTGCCCGAATTATCGCATCGGAAGTCACCATA
>CAMWKV010000130.1 GCA_947174915.1 uncultured Porphyromonadaceae bacterium
GAACAAAGGGGCGGGGAAAATATGTTTTAAGACATATTGTTTGGCAGTTCGGACTTATTTTGTTAAATTCGCCGAACAATGAACGCGGTGCCTCCGGGCGCGCGTAACTGACAAAACGCATTTTCCCCAAATATCAACCCCAAATGAGTTATCTTAAATTTGATAAGAACCTGCTCATAAATCTGGAACAGTCGCTCCCGAAGGAGATGCTTCGCACGAATCAGGCGGGTGCTTATCACTGCACAACGCTCGTGGGCTGTAACACCCGCAAGCAGCACGGCTTGCTGGTGATACCCATCGAAGGTCTCGGCAACAAGAATCATGTGCTCCTTTCGAGCCTCGACGAAACAGTGATTCAGCACGGAGCACCTTTCAACCTCGGTATACACCGGTATAAAGGCGGCGTGTACAGTCCTGCCGGCCACAAGTATATTCGTGAATTCGACTGCGAGAGTGTGCCCAAGATGACTTATCGAGTCGGCGGCGTCATCCTCACCAAAGAGAAGATTTTCATCAGCCAGGAGAACCGTATCCTCATCCGCTATACACTCGTAGAGGCTCACTCAGAGACGACTCTCCGCTTCCGACCCTTCCTCGCCTTCCGCGAGGTCAACAGCCTCTGCATGGCCAACGATGCCATCAACAAGGCTGTGGAGCCGGTGAAGAACGGTGTCGCTACATGTCTCTACGCCGGCTACCCGACGCTGTATATGCAGTTCAGCCGCCAGCCCGAATGGATGAGCGAGCCGAACTGGTACAACGACATCGAATACGTCAAGGACCTCGAACGCGGTGTGCCCTACTGCGAGGACCTGTGGGTGCCCGGCTATTTTGAGGTGCCTATCAAGAAGGGTGAATCCATCATCTTCTCGGCCGGTGTTAGCGAAGTGGACCCCGACGAGCTCAGCAGGCTCTACTCCGCCGAAATCAAGAGCCGTACTCCGCGCTCGTCTTTCTTCAACTGTCTGAAGAACAGCGCCAAGCAATTCTATATCCGTCGCGGCGACGGTATGTATCTCATCTCCGGTTTCCCCTGGGGAGTGATTCTCGCCCGCAACACTTTCATGGCGCTTCCGGGCCTGACGCTTGCCATCGACCACCGCGCTGACTTCGAAGCTATCGCCGCCACGGCTCTCAAGGCGCTCACGCGCTATGCCGACAGCGGTCAACTGTCCGGCACTATCGAGGGTATCGACCTGCCGGATATACCACTATGGGCCATCTGGTCCATACAGCAGTACGCCCGCACGGTGGGTATGGATGCCGCCCGCGATATCTATCTCGCGCCAGTGACCCAGCTTGTCGACTATGTGCTCCGCGGAGGCCACCCCAACCTCTATGTCGATGCCAAGACGGGTCTACTGAGTACCGACGGCCACCTTCATCCCGTGTCGTGGATGAACTCTACCCTCGGCGGTGCACCTGTGGTGAAGCGTACCGGTATGCTGGTAGAATTCAACGCCCTGTGGTACAATGCTCTGTGCTTCGCCGCCGCGCTTGCCGAAGGTGCTCCCGCCCTCGAAAGCCGTCGCGAGGCTTGGCTGGCTGAGGCCGACAAGATGAAGGAACCTTTCGTGGATACTTTCCTCAACGAGAGCGGCTATCTCTACGACTTCGTCGACGGCGCCTATGCCGACCCGTCGGTGCGTCCGAATATGGCCATCGCGATAGGTCTGGACTACTCGCCTCTCGACCGTCGCCAGCGCAAGAAAGTGCTCGATGTAGTGACCCGCGAGCTCCTCACGCCTAAGGGTCTGCGCACACTGTCGCCTAAGAGCTACGGCTATCGTCCCACGTACCAGGGTAGTCCCGATGAGCGAGACTTCGCCATGCATAACGGTCCTGCTCGCCCGTGGCTGGCAGGATTCTATGCCGAGGCCTACCTGCGCGTGTTCGGCATGAGCGGTGTAGGGTACATCGACCGCCTGCTCATAGGCTTTGAGGACGATATGACACAGAACTGCATCGGTTCGCTCAGCCAGCTCTACGACGGCAATCCGCCATATACGGGCCGCGGTGCCGTGAGTCATGCCACAAACGTTGCCGAGGTGCTCCGTGCCTACCGCATGCTCAAGCGCTTCGAGCCTAATACATAATAGATTCCGACAATCATACCATAAACAAAAGCACGATCGGAAAAATGAAAGCATTAATGTTCGGATGGGAGTTCCCTCCGCATATCTTAGGTGGTCTCGGCACAGCCTCGTACGGTCTGACACGGGGCATGTGGGAGTGCGGCGACATGGATATTACATTCGTGATACCGAAGCCCTTCGGCGACGAAGACCGTTCCTTTGCCAATATTATCGGTACCTCGCAGGTGCCTGTGGCCTGGCGCGATGTCAGCCGCGACTACGTGGAGAGCCGTATAGGCAAGGTGATGGACCCCGACCTATACTTCCGCCTCCGCGACCATATATACGCCGACTTCAACTACATGCGTACCAATGACTTGGGATGCATAGAGTTCTCCGGCAAGTACCCCGAGAATCTACTCGAAGAAATCAACAACTACTCCATCACAGCCGGTGTGATAGCCCGCACGATAGACTTCGACATCATCCACAGCCACGACTGGCTCACATATCCCGCGGGCATCCATGCCAAGCAGGTGACGGGCAAGCCCCTGGTGGTGCATGTACATGCTACGGAGTACGACCGTTCGCGCGGCAAGCCCAACCCCACCGTCTACGGCATAGAACGTGACGGCATGACTCATGCCGACCATGTCATCACCGTGAGCAATCTCACCCGTCAGACTGTCATCGACCACTACGGCATCGACCCGTCCAAGGTGACTACGGTGCACAACGCGGTGGTGCCCCTCAGCCCCGAGCTCCTGAGCATCAAGAATCCGCGAGAGACGAAGGAGAAGGTCATCACCTTCCTGGGCCGTATCACCATGCAGAAGGGTCCTGAATACTTCGTGGAGGCTGCCGCCAAGGTGCTCCGCAACTGCAACAATGTGCGTTTCGTCATGGCCGGCTCGGGAGATATGATGGAGAAGATGATCAACCTCGCCGCCGAGCGTGGTATCTCCGACCGTTTCCACTTTCCGGGCTTCCAGCGCGGCAAGCAGGTATATGAGATGCTCGCGGCCTCGGACGTCTATGTGATGCCCTCCGTATCGGAGCCCTTCGGCATATCGCCCCTTGAGGCTATGCAGATGGGAGTGCCGTCCATCATCTCCAAGCAGAGCGGCTGCGCCGAGATTCTGACCAATGTCATCAAGACAGACTACTGGGACATCGACGCCATGGCAGATGCCATGCACTCTATCATCACCTATCCCGCGCTGTACAAGCAGCTCAAGGAGGACGGCCTCAAGGAGGTGGCACAGATTACTTGGGACAAGGCCGGACAGAAGGTGATAGACATTTATAAAAAAGTATTGGCTCGCAATTAATAACTGAAACACAACATGAAAGCAATCTGTTTCAACTTCGAGATACATCAACCGTTCCGCCTGAAGCGCTATCGTTTCTTCGACATCGGTCGTGACCACTGGTATTTCGACGACTTCCTCAACGATGACATCGTGAGCCGCGTGGCTCACAACTCATATATCCCTGCCGCAGAGACACTCCTGCGTATGATAGAGAATGGCGGCGGACGTTTCAAGTGCTCCATCGCCATCTCCGGCGTGGCTTTCGAGCAGATAGAGCACTATGTGCCCGAGTTGATAGATATCCTCAAAAAACTGGCCGATACGGGCTGCGTAGAGTTTGTGGCTCAGCCGTTTGCATACTCGCTGGCGTCGCTCGCCGACCCGGAGGAATTCGCCGCTCAGGTAGCCGATACGAGCAGCATCCTGCAGAGCCGCTTCGGCGTCAAGCCCAAGGTGCTACGCAATACCGAGCTGATATATGACGACGACCTCGCGCCGCAGCTCGTAGAGATGGGCTTCAAGGGTGTCCTCACCGAAGGCGCTAAGCATATACTCGGCTGGAAATCACCGAACTATATCTACACCGCCGCCACAGCCCCCAAGCTCAAACTGCTCCTGCGCAACGCCAAGCTGTCCGATGACATCGCCTTCCGCTTCAGCGATACCTCATGGAGTGAGTACCCCCTCACGGCCGACAAATATATCTCCTGGATAGCCGCTACACCGCAGGATGAGCAGATTGTCAATATCTTCCTCAATATGGAGACCTTCGGCGACCTTCACCCTGCCACAACGGGTATCTTCCAATTCCTCGAAGCACTGCCCCGCTATGCCGCCGAGGCCGGTATCGACTTCGTGACGCCCTCGGAGGCCATCGCCAAAATCAAGCCTGTGAGCGAGCTCTCCGTGATGCATCCCATCTCCAGCTCCGACGAGGCGCGCGACACCACGGCATGGCTCGGCAACCGTCTGCAGAACGAGGCTTTCGAGAAGCTCTATGCTGCCGGCGAGCGTGTGCGTCAGTGCAACAACCGCTCCCTCAAGCGTGACTGGCAGTATCTGCAGTCCTGCGACCACTTCTTCTACATGAGTCCCCGCTCGAATGGTTTCAGCCCCTACGAGAATCAGTTCGCCGCCTTCACCAACTATATGAATGTCCTCGCCGACTTCCTCATGCGTGTGGAGGAGGAATTCCCCTCGCAGGTCGATAGCGAAGAGCTCAACTCGCTCCTGATGACCATCTCGAACCAAGATGCCGAGATTGAGGCACTCAACAAGGAGCTCCGTGCCATGCGCAAGAATGTGGAGCAGTACAATATCGAACATCGTCCGCTGGCTGAGCGAGAATCCGTAGCCGAGGAAGCTCCGGCTGCCGAGAAGAAGGCTCGCAAGGCTCCGGCCAAGAAGGCTGCTGCTGGTAAGGCTGCTACTGCCTCTGGTAAGGCAACTGCTGAAAAGGCTGCCGCTAAAAAGCCGCGCAAGACTGCTGCCAAGAAAGACAAGGAGTAAGATTAAGATGAAAGCACTGCCGGAAAAATATGTGATAACGATAGGCCGCAGCTTCGGCAGCGGCGGTCGCGCCCTCGGACGTATGATAGCGGACCGGCTCGGCATTGACTTCTACGACAAGGAGTTGCTGGTGAAAGCTGCCGAGAAAGCGGGCTATGATATCGACTATTTCACCAAGGCCGACGAGCGGGTGCCGCGCATCATGGGTGGCATCATACCTTTCTCCCTCGGTTTCTATCCGATGTCGTGGATAGGCGATAGCCCCGGAGGCACGGATCGCGTCTACAAGGCTCAGTGCGACTTCATGCATGAGTTGGCCGAGGGCAATCCCTGCGTCATCGTGGGCCGTAGTGCAGACTATGTGTTGCGCGATGTGCCGAACGTGGTCAATATCTTCGTCCACGCTCCTGTGGAGGAGTGCGCCCGCCGCATAGTGGACCGCTGCGAGAGCACTACGCTCGACGAAGCACGTACGCTGGCCGAACGTACCAACAAGCTCCGTGCCAACTTCTACAATTTCTACACCGACAAGCAGTGGGGGGTAGCTTCGAGCTACGACCTGTGCTTCGACTCCTCGCGCCTGCCGCTGGAAGAGATAGCCGACATGGTCATCGACTACCTCCACCGCCGCCTGGCCAAGTAAGAGATACACACCTTTGAGAGGCTGCGCCATAATTTCTGATTTTGGCGCGGCCTTTTGCTATGCCATGCAGCGTGCTTGCTCAAGGCCGCGGCGGGAATAAACCCGGCAAGGGGTGAGGGGGCTTTTCCGGCGCTTTCGGGGTGCCTTTGACAGGGGAGGACGGAGGCTACCGGCACCCGGAGACAAACAGGGCTCGCGGGGCGGAGTGCCGGCTCTCGGCACCTCCGACAAACCTGCTCCGCGCGTGGGGGCGGGCCGCTTCGCTGC
>CAMWKV010000131.1 GCA_947174915.1 uncultured Porphyromonadaceae bacterium
GAGCTCGTGAAGACTCTCTTGTGCACCCCCGGCCAGCAGGGCGTGAAGTATACCTATGCCGCTCCCGCAAAGGGCAACAATCAGTACTCCTTCACCACTCTCACCGATGCCGGCAAAGGTGTCGAGATTAAGTTGAATACTTTCGTGGGCCTCACTACTCCCAAGGCCCCCGTCATCACCTCTATCACCGAGAAGAAGCAGGGTGAGGTGACACTTGCCTGGACAGCCCCCGAAACTGACGTCAACGGCGCTTCCATCAATCCCGCAGCCCTCGCCTACAATATCTATGATGGTCTCGACGAAGGATTCGTACTTCGTGAGAATGGCTACACCGATACTGAGTACACCTTCGACTATGGTCTGGCCAATGGTGAGCAGGCTATGGTGATGATGGGTGTGACAGCTACCTTCGACGAGGAGGAATCAGCACGCGCCTACAGCGACTATATCTTTGTGGGCACTCCCTACACCCTTCCTCACGCCAACTCTTTCACCAGCCTTGACATCGCTATCGGTGCCGACGGCGATGACGGTATTCTGTGGCGTATGCTCGACAGTTTCTCCGACCCCAAGCCTCAGGACGGTGACAACGGTTACATCTGTATGATAGGTTCTATGCCCGGCCAATACGGCGAACTTTCCACCGGCAAGCTCGACTTCACCAATGTGAAGGCTCCCTACATCAGCTTCTATACCTACAACTATCAGGACGACTACAATGAGCTCGCTGTGATAGTACAGGATGTTGCTACCGGCGAACGTACTACCGTGCAGAAGTATTCGCTCGACACACTGCCAATCGGTTGGACTCAGATTATGTGCCCTCTTGATGGTTTCAGCGGTAAGATTGTACACGTCATCATCGGCGCTACCATCAACACTCACGGCTATGTACCCGTCGACAACCTCGTCATTGACGAGCTGCCCGCTGTAGACCTTACCATCAAGAACTTCTCTCACAGCAGCTACGCTTCTGCCGGCGAGAAATTCTATGTTGAGGCTGTTGTGGAGAATCATGGCGCCAAGGGTGTTGATTCTTTCACCGCCAACCTCCTGATGGACGGTAAGGTGATTGACACCGTCAAGGGAGACGCCCTCGCTGCCTTTGAGTCTGCTTTTGTAGTGCTTCAAGGCTCGTTCTCCGCAGTAAGCCCCGAGAACTCGACATTCAATATCGAAATCATCGCTGACGGCGACGCCGACTTGAGCAACAATCTCTCTGACGCGTTCAATATCGCCTTCCTGGCTCCCGTTCATCCCGTTGCCACCGGCCTGACGGCTACCGAGAACAATGGCAAGGTGGTGCTCAACTGGACTGCTCCGGATTTCTCCAAGGGAGCACCTGCTGATGTGACAGAGGACTTCGAGTCTTATCCCTCTTTCATCGCCGACCTTGACGGTTTCACGATGTATGACGCTGATGGCGGTTTCCCCACAGGTATCTCCGGCGTGTCTTATCCCATGGTAGGCCAGCCCCAGGCATTCTGGACACAGCGTTCCGAAGGCGAGTACCTCTACTTCTCCACCCGCGGTGCATGCAGCCTCGTTGCAATGGCTACCGTTGACAGCTCCAAGCGTCCCATTCCCAACGACGACTGGCTCATCTCGCCCGAACTGTATGGCGGCCGTCAGAGCATCTCCTTCTGGGCTTGCTCGCAGACTATCCAGTACGGTTTCGAGACTTTCGAAGTGTATGCCTCTTCTACCGGTACCAATATCTCGGACTTCACCAAGGTACTCTATGAGACTCAGGTGCCCGAAGAGTGGACGAAGTACTATGTGTCGCTCCCCGCAGGTACACGCTACTTCGCTATCCGTTGTACTTCGAACGACTGCTACTTCTTCACCCTTGACGATATCAACTATATACCCGAAGGAACTCCCGAACCCCTCGAGCTGCTCGGATATAATGTATATCGCAATGGCGAGAAGGTCAACGATGCTCCCGTGGCACTGACAACATTCGAGACCGAGCGAGACCTCGCCGGCGACGACTACTTCGTCACCGCCGTCTATGACAAGGGCGAATCCACATCGTCCAATGTGGCTCACCTCGGCGAGGCCGGTATTGACGGCATCGAAGCAGAGCAGGGCAGTGCTGTCTACTACGACCTCCGCGGTATTGCCGTATCGGTATCCGACCTCACCCCGGGTGTCTACGTGCGCCGCATAGGCTCCCGCGTAGAGAAGGTGGTGATTCGTTAAATTTCTTACGATAATTCATGAAAGGTGCGGCTCCGGTCGCACCTTTTTTTATGCTGAATGTTATATGAAGCGTCGCAGTGCGTTTGTGGATTAAATTATAATTTGTATATTTGCAGTCGCTCTACACTTAACGTTTATTATATCATACACTTTTTTATTCTACCTTAATCAATGAATGAACAACGAGATTTGAGCTTTTGGAAACTGTGGAATCTGAGTTTCGGATTCTTTGGCGTTCAGATAGCGTATGCCTTGCAGAGTTCACAGGTGAGCCGTATTTTTTCTACTATCGGTGCCGACCCTCACGACCTGAGTTATTTCTGGATACTCCCCCCACTGATGGGTCTTATCGTTCAACCGCTTGTAGGCAGTGCCTCTGATCGCACATGGACACGCCTCGGCCGCCGCCATCCATATCTGCTGGTAGGTGCAGTGGTGGCTATCATCGTGATGTGTCTGCTACCGAATTCGGGCTCGCTCGGGCTCGCTGTGAGCAGTGCTATTATGTTCGGTCTTGTCATGCTCATGCTCCTCGATACCTCTATCAATATGGCCATGCAGCCTTTCAAGATGCTTGTCGGCGATATGGTCAATGAGCATCAGAAGGGTCTCGCGTATTCTATACAGTCGTTTCTCTGCAATGCAGGTTCGGTAGTGGGCTATGTCGCGCCTTTCGTCCTGGCAGCCTTTCTGAGCAATACCGCACCGGCCGGTGAGGTGCCTCCCACGGTGACATGGGCTTTCTACCTCGGCGCTATCATTCTGGCTCTCTGTGTGGTATATACTTTTGCCAAGGTGCGGGAGATGCCGCCGCAGGAGTATGCTGCATTCCACGGTATTGACACTGCCGCCAAGGGCTCGGAGAAGCGGGAAGGTATGTTCCGTCTGCTTGTTAAGGCTCCCAAGGTGTTCTGGACTGTGGGTCTCGTGCAGTTCTTCTGCTGGGCTGCGTTCCTCTACATGTGGACCTACAGCACCGATGCCGTAGCGCTCCAGGCTTTCGATGCCCCGTCGATGAAAGTTGTCACCGGTGTCACCGTCGATGGACACAAGTATGATGACAAGTATCTCTTCGATGGCGAGACTCCGCTCATCTTGAACGGCCGTCTTGCATACGCAGGCATCGATGTCGACGGACAGTTCATTCCTGCCGAAAGTGTAGTGGTCGGTAATGATACCATCGTCGCCGACGGCAAGATTATCGAGGAGAACGGATTTGAGAAAGTCTCGCCTCGCGGTACAGCACTTGCCGCTGCCGGTCAGACTGTCATGGTAGATGGCAGTGCCGTACTTGTCAATGCCGATGCTCACGCTGTTGCAGCTATCGACCGCGTGACTCCCGGTTCGACTCTCACTCTCGCACATATAGCACTGACCGACCCTGTGACGGGCAAATACACCCTCGAGCAGACAGTGGAAATTCCCGCAATCTCTTCGCCGGATGATGTTACTCTCAACTACAATACCATCCTCAACCCGGCATCGAAGGAATACCAGAGTGCCGGTGACTGGAACGGTATCCTCCTGGCGATTCAGGGCATCGCAGCGGTGTTGTGGGCTATCGTGCTGGCAGGTGCAAAGCGTCGCAAGTTCGCATACTCGCTGAGCCTTCTTATAGGCGCAGTCGGCTTCATCTCGGTGTTCTTTATCCACAATCAGTATGTGCTCTGGGTGAGCTACGCACTGATGGGCTGTGCATGGGCGGCAATGCTGGCTATGCCTTTCACAATCCTCACGAATGCCCTCAGCGGTGGCAATATAGGCACTTACCTCGGTCTTTTCAACTGTACCATCACAGTGCCTCAGATTGTCGCAGCCCTTTGCGGAGGTCTCATCCTTCACTGCTTCCCCACCGCCGCCAACGGGGCGCCTCTCACGGTGGGTATGCTTGTAGTCAGTGGTGTGCTTCTGCTCCTCGGATCAGCAGCTGTGTGGATTATCAAGGAGACCTTCGGCTCATCGCAGGCTTCGAACATTCCCGCTCCCGCAGTGGAGGTAGAAGAAGAACTCCAAGCCTGACGGAAATCAGAGACTTAGCCCCATATTTGGTAGCACCGGGGCGTTAATAATCACGAGGATGCCACTGAATTCGGTGACATCCTCGCTTTCCATTTGTGTACGTCTGATTTAAATCACACGAAGCACCCTATCATCGAGATGATAGTGCCGGAGAGCAGGAGGCCCCAACCCCATTTGCGCTGAACGTACCACTTGGATCGAAGTTCCTCGACACGCTGAGGCATCCGCTTTACCTGTCGGTAAACGAGATAATACTTGATGGCATAGACGAGAACGATCAAAGCTCCAAGTACATTGATGGCAATTCCTCCATAGATCAATACATTCTGCATAATTTCTTCAATTTTAATTTATTAGATAACACGATTGACAACTCGATGGTTCGTTCATGAGCGGCGAAAGCATCGGTTATGATAAGATTTGATATGAATATGCTGATAATCGGAAAGAGTTGTGTAACTTTGCACGGATTTTCAAACTTCAATGAGTGCAATTTATGAATAAAGGATTGTTCGCTCTCGCTATGGGCACGTTTTCGCTCGGTATAGCTGAATTTTTGATGATGGGTATTCTCACCGAGATCGCCACAAGTATAGGCGTGACTGTCGCAGAGTCAGGCTATTTTATTTCGGCCTATGCTACAGGCGTGTGCGTCGGAGCAATACTTCTGCTCTTCGCCCGCGGATTGGCACTGCGTAGACTCATGATTATTTTCAGCATATTGATAGCTGTGGGAAATCTCGCCGCTGCCGTAGCGTGGGACTATTGGTCTCTGATAGGTGCGCGCTTCATCTCCGGTTTGCCGCACGGATGTTTCTTCGGCGTCGGTGCCATCGTTGCCCGCAAGATAGCGCCTCCCGGCAAAGAAGTTAGTGCCGTGGCTTATATGATAGCCGGCATGACAGTGGCGAATCTGCTCGGCGTGCCTATGGGAACTTATATTGCCAATAATCTAACATGGCGACTCGCCTTCCTTATAGTCGGCATTTGCGGTGCCATGACAGCTATTGCTATCCGAGTGTGGGTGCCTCGTCTCACACCGATGGGCAACCATGGATTCAAAGCACAGTTCAGATTCCTGACCACCCTGCCACCGTGGCTTATCTTCGGTGGAGTTCTCTTCGGCCAGATAGGACTGTACTGCTGGTACAGCTATATTGACCCACAGTTGACACAGATAGGCGGCTTCACACAGAGTGACCTCACATGGCTCATGGTGCTCGCCGGACTGGGTATGGTAGGCGGCAACCTCATCGCCGGACGGCTGAGCGACCATTACAAACCGTCGTGGGTGGCTGCCTGGGTACAAGCTGCCGGTGCTACCGTGCTGATTTTGCTATTCTTCTTTTCAACGACTCAGATAGCCGCAGTCATCCAGATG
>CAMWKV010000132.1 GCA_947174915.1 uncultured Porphyromonadaceae bacterium
GCTGGAAGAATACGTCGCCGGTCTCTGCCATGCCGCGGGCAACAGGAGCATCGGGGGTAAGAGCACGCTTACGGAAAGCGGCTACAGCGTCAAGGTCGAGGAGTTTGGCGAGGTCGTCCTGCTCCATCACTTCGATTTTCTGAATCTCGTGCGATGTGCGGAAGCCGTCGAAGAAGTTGACGAAGGGAACGCTCGACTTGATTGTAGCGAGGTGAGCCACGCCGGCGAGGTCCATAACTTCCTGAACAGAACCTTCGGCAAGCATGGCGAAGCCGGTCTGACGAACGGACATTACATCCTGGTGGTCACCGAAGATGGAGAGTGCGTGAGAAGCGAGTGTACGTGCAGATACATGGAAGACTGTGGGGAGGAGTTCGCCGGCAATCTTGTACATGTTGGGGATCATCAGCAGGAGGCCCTGCGATGCTGTGAAAGTAGTGGTGAGCGCACCGGCCTGGAGCGAGCCGTGAACGGCACCTGCGGCACCGCCTTCGCTCTGCATTTCCTGAACCAGCACTGTCTCGCCGAAGATGTTCTTGCGGCCTGCAGCCGCCCATTCATCGACATACTCTGCCATGGTCGACGACGGGGTAATGGGGTAGATAGCTGCTACTTCCGAGAACATGTAGCTCACGTGAGCAGCTGCCTGATTACCGTCGCACGTCAAGAATTTCTTTTCTGTACTCATAACGTTTGTAATCGTAGTTATAGTGGATTGGATTGTTTCTGTTTTGTTGATTCCTTTTGCAACTGCAAAGGTAACAAAATTTGGTGATATAACATGCTCTCAGACGGATTTTTTGACTATTTAGCCTTTGTCAAACGTACGTTTCCTTGCATCTGAGATATGTCTGAGGTGGCTTAATCGTGGTGATAGGGCTCGTCACGGCTTATTGTGCCGGCACGATAGAGTTGCTCTACCACGAACAAGCGTACGAGCTCGTGCGGAAATGTCATTTTCGATAGCGAAAGGAGCATGTCCGCACGGTCGTACATTGCCTGTGAGAAGCCGTAGGGACCGCCGACGATAAATATCAGATTGCGTGGCAGTTCGACGGCTTTTCGCTGGATGAATGCCGCAAATTCGCGGGAGGTGTACTGGCGTCCGCGTTCATCGAAGAGTATCACAAAATCGCCGGGCTCAATCTTTGACAGAAAGCGCTCGCCTTCGAGGACTTTCTGCTGCTGTGGGTCGCGGACACCGCGCGGGAGCTTTACATCCTGCAGGTCAGTGATGCTGAATGGCCAGTAATGGCCGATCTTGGCAGCATATTCATCGATAAGGCCTTTGAGAGAACGGTCGCGGACAGAGCCCATATTGATGAGGCGAATTTTCATACTCTTGTCGGATTGTGGTTCTAAATTAATCTTCGCCGGCATCGGGAGCGACACCCTTGGGAAGAGTAAGATGCAGCCAGATGAATGCGATGATACCCGAGAGGATTGAGCCGCAGACAATACCGAGTTTGGCATGTGCCAGTAGGTCGGCTTGGTGGGGAATCGAGGCATCGAAGGTAAGCGTAGCGATGAAGATGGATACAGTGAAACCGATACCGCCGAGCATCGATATTGCGGACATCATGTGCCAGTTGGAATGGGCCGGCATGGGGGCAAGATGAAGTTTGACGGTGAGCCAGCTGAACGACAGGATACCGAGGAATTTGCCAAGAACAAGAGCACATATTATCGAAAGTGATATACCCTCTACAATCGAGGCGGGATCCATGTCAAGGAGGAATATACCCGCGTTGGCAAATGCGAAGAGGGGTATAATGAAGTAGTTGACAATCGGGTGGAGTGTGTCTTCAAGATCCTGGAGCGGTGAAATCACCTTATCGGAGGCAGACTCGACTTCCTTGAGCCAGTTGAGCTGTTGCTTGCCGAGGATAGTACGTGTCTCGAGCTCCTTGAGGTCTTCATCCCCGCGGAAGTTGGCGATAGCCTGACGGATTTTGATGATGTATTTGCGAGGTGCGAATACCGGAGTCGCAGGTACGCAGAATGCCACAAGTACACCGGCGATGGTGGGATGTATGCCACTATTGAGGAAGAGAAACCACACTGCACAACCGATGCCCAGGTAGAAAATCTTACTCTTGATGTGGAGTACCGATCCGAGCATGAGAACGCCAAGGAGTACCGCTGCATAGACAAGGAGCATCACCTCGATGTGAGTGGAGTAGAATGCTGCGATGACAATGATGCCGCCGATATCATCCACTACGGCGAGTGTGGTGAGGAAGATTTTCAGAGACAGCGGCACGCGCTTGCCGAGCATGGTGAGTACACCGAGAGAGAAGGCGATATCGGTAGCCATAGGGATAGCTGCACCGCCGGCATAGTCTGTGCCGCGGCTCATGAGCCAGTAGATGAGGACCGGCACGCACATACCGCCGATAGCACCCATGATAGGCAGAAGCGCCTGCTTGAAGGATGACAACTCGCCTACAAGAATCTCTCGCTTGATTTCGAGACCGATACTGAAGAAGAATACGGCCATGAGGGCATCGTTGATGAATGCGAGCAGATCCATAGGATGGCCGTCATGACTGAATAAGTTGAAAGATCCTATCTGGAGACGTACTTCCTGTGTCCAGAAATCGAAATACTCGGTATTTAAGCCGGGAATGTTTGCTACTATCAGTGCGAGTAATGTAGCACCGATGAGGATGTTACCACCGCTGCCATGACGCTTGAGGGCCTGGCGAGCCGAGAAGAACAATCCTTTGTCGAACACCGATTTTTCCTCGGTGTCCCATCGCGGATGCTTGTGCGCAGTTGTTGAAGTACTTGCCATGTGGAAGAATGTATTAATTCCGAAATTTCAACTAAAAGCCCCGACCACCTGAGCGCAGGGCCGGTGATCGGGGAGAGATGAGGTTCGTTATATCAGATACCGTAGGCAGCGAGCTGCTCAGGCTTGAAGTTAGCAATGAAGTCGCTGTGGCGAGCAACTTCGGCCTGGACGAGCTTCACATACACTGTAGCAGTGTTGAGATATGCTTCGTCGGTCTTGGCGAGCTTGAGCAGGAGGTAAGCCATGATGAGGTCACCGGCCATCTCAACGAGGCGACGTGCCATGAAATCGAGCAGCTGAGGATTCTCGGTGGCTGTCACTGCGGCAACGGCTTTGTCGTAGGCTTCGGTGAGTTCTTTGAGGACATCGGCCAGAGGAGCGGTAGCACCGGGGAAACCGTCGGCAACGTAGCTGTCGATCAGCGAACGGTAGGTGCCTGTGGTGACGTGGCGGATGGCTGCTACTACCTGCAGCTGGGTAGTACCCTCGTAGATAGAGGTGATGCGGGCATCGCGGTAGAGGCGTTCGCAGGCGTAGTCTTTCATGAAGCCCGAGCCACCGTGAATCTGGATGCAGTCGTAGGCGTTCTGGTTGCAGTATTCACTGCCGAGGCCTTTCGCCAGAGGTGTAAGGGCATCGGCCAGACGGGTGTACTTCTTCATCTCGGCACGTTCCTCGGGAGTGAGGCTGCGTTCGCGTGCGATGTCTTCGTACACCTTGTACATATCAACGAAGCGGGATGTTTCGTAGAGGAGGGCACGGGAAGCATCGAGCTTGGCCTTCATGATTGCGAGCATCTCTGCTACAGCGGGGAACTCGATGATGGCTTTGCCGAACTGCTTGCGTTCGAGAGCATACTGATATGCTTCGCGGTAAGCTGCTTCGCTTACACCTACGCTCTGAGCTGCGATACCGAGGCGTGCACCGTTCATGAGGGCCATCACATACTTGATGAGCACCATACGGCGAGAACCGCAGAGCTCGGCGGGAGCATTCTTGTATACGAGTTCGCATGTGGGTGAGCCTTTGATACCCATCTTGTTCTCGATACGGCGTACGGTGACACCACCGTTGCGCTTGTCGTAGATGAACATAGAGAGGCCGCGGCCGTCCTTGGTACCTTCTTCGGAACGGGCGAGTACGAGGTGAATATCGCTGTCGCCGTTTGTGATGAATCGCTTCACACCGTTGAGTACCCAGGTGCCGTCCTCTTTCTGAGTAGCCTTGAGCATTACGCTCTGGAGGTCGGAGCCGGCGTCGGGTTCGGTGAGGTCCATCGACATAGTCTCGCCTTCGCATACGCGGGGGATGTACTTGGCGCGCTGCTCTTCGCTGCCGAATTCGTAGAGGGTCTCGGCACAGTCCTGAAGACCCCAGAGGTTCTCGAAGCCTGTATCGGCACGGCTCACGATTTCAGCGGCCATGATATAGGGGGTGATGGGGAAGTTGAGACCACCGAAACGACGGGGCATAGCCATACCCATCAGACCGGCCTTGCGGCAGAGGTCGAGGTTCTCGACAGTGCCGGCAGCATAGTGAGCGCGGCCGTCGGAGCAAGATGCGCCTTCGTGGTCTACGTCTTCTGCATTTTCGGCAATCTTGCCGCCGCAGATTTCACCGACGATTTCGAGCACCTTGTCGTAGTTGTCCATGGCGTCGGCGAAGTCGGTGGGAGCGTAGTCGTACTTTTCAGCTTCCGTGTAGTTGCGTTCTTTGAGCTCGACAATCTTCTGCATCAGGGGATGATTCAGATGATGCTTGAGGTCGGCGTTGTCTGTATAGAAATTAGCCATGGCTTACTTCGAATTTTTCTTGTAGTACTTAATGAGCTTGGGAACGATCTCTTCCATGTCGCCGGTGATTACATAGTCGGCGATAGAGTTGATAGGAGCGTTGGGATCGTTGTTGATGGAGATGATGATGGAGCTCTCCTGCATACCGGCGATGTGCTGAATCTGGCCGGAGATACCGCAAGCGATGTAGAGCTTGGGGCGTACGGTCACACCGGTCTGGCCGATCTGGCGTGCGTGCTCTACATAACCGGCATCAACAGCTGCGCGGGAAGCACCTACCTCTGCACCGAGGGTATTGGCGAGGTCGAAGAGGAGCTGGAAGTTCTCCTTGCTGCCTACGCCGTAGCCACCGGCAACGATGATGGGAGCGTTCTTGATATTAACTTTCGACTTTTCGATGTGACGGTCAATGATTTCTACAACGAAATCGGCATCGTCGACATACTTTGCAGCATCGAGATTTACTACTTCGCCCTTGTGGTCGGCCTTGTAGATCTCTTTCTTCATCACGCCCTCACGAACGGTGGCCATCTGGGGACGGCACTCGGGGTTAACGATGGTACCAACGATGTTGCCGCCGAAGGCGGGACGTATCTGATAGAGAAGGTCGGTATATTCCTTGCCGGTCTTGGGGTCCTTGTGGTCGCCAATCTCGAGTGATGTACAGTCGGCGGTAAGGCCGCTGTGGAGTGCGGAGCTTACGCGGGGGCCGAGGTCACGACCGATGCATGTAGCACCCATGAGGCAGATCTGGGGCTCAATCTCCTTGAAGAGCTTGATGAGCGCTGCAGCGTGGGGATTGCTGGTATAGGGGAAGAGGCGCTTGTCTTCTACCTTATATAC
>CAMWKV010000133.1 GCA_947174915.1 uncultured Porphyromonadaceae bacterium
GTTGTGGAGCGACTAAATGGTAAACTACTTGCAGAAATGGCTCAAGCACTTTTTATAGATTCGTATGATACTTTTCCGGCGGCGATGGGCGGTGGCGATTTTCTTCGTTTGCGCTCAGTATATTCGTGGCTGATGGAGCGTATGGTCGCACTGTTGCCGACCGGTATGCTCGTTTTCTTGGAGGGCGACGGTGGCGATTTGGGCGGCTTTGCAGCGGCTATTGAACGCGCTCGCGAGGGTGGCAGCGCGACGGGTAGCGGGGCTGACAGTCTTGAACGGCAGTTTACGGCTTTGGTGGGGCAGTATGAGGATATGATACGTCGAGTGTGTTTCGGGTACGCTCGGTCGGCGAGTGAGCTGGACGATATTTATCAGGATGCTCTCATTAATCTATGGCGTGGTCTGCATACGTTCCGGGGCGAATCGAGCGAGAAGACGTGGATCTACCGTATCACTCTCAATACTTGTGTGTCTACAATGCGGCGCCGCCGCCGTGAGACGGTGCAGGAATCTATTGAAAGTTTTGCTGATATCATCGATGAGGATGATGAACGTAAGGAGCAGCTTATCGAGTTGCATCAGCGTATCGAACGCCTGTCTCCGCTCGACAAGGCTGTTGTGATGATGTGGCTCGATGAGGCGAGTTATGAGGAGATAGCAGCATCTGTGGGTATGAGCAAGAATGTAGTAGCTGCGCGTATACATCGCGCAAAAGATAAACTCCGCAAAATCAACTAACTATGGAAGAAGATATCAGACATCAATGGCGCAATGCACGTTTTGTACGCAATGACGCGCCGCTGCGTGAAGTGCTTCGTGGCCGTTGCACTACGGCTCTGGGACGTCTTGGCCGCCGCTATCGTTGTTTCGTGACGTTGGGTTTACTGATGCTCATTTTTATGCCTTTAAATCTCAGTCGATTGGAAATCATTGATACGGGTTACATCATAGGCTTCGAACTTATCTTCCTTGTATGTGTGATTGTGGACATGTGTCTGTGGTACAAGATACGTGGTATTGACTGTCTTACGATGTCGGTGCGCGAGGTGTTGCGTCGGTCGCAGGCGTGTCGTAAGTTGCATCTGCGCAGTGTCTTTGTGTTGCTGCCGTGCGCTATGGTGTTTGTGGGTATGCTCATGGTGCAGCTACCGTACTATGCCCAGCTCGGTGCGGCTGTGGGCGGCTGTGTCGGCCTGATAGTGGGAGTGCGACAGTTGCTGCGTTTCCTTGCCGACTATCGTGAGGTAGCCGCCACGCCTGTCGACGATGAAGATGAGGAGGCATAAGGGAGGTACGAGCATGGCTGGCTCGGGGCGCAAGCGCCCCGCACAAGAGACACATACGGAAGGGCTCAGCGGGCTTCCGGAGGTACGGGAAAATTGCTGATATTTCGTTGCGGGGCGTTGTCGTTCGGCGAAAAATGCGTATATTCGCAGACGAACACCAACGAGTCTTAGTAATGGAATCCCGCGACAATCTGTACGAACGTTTCTTCGATTACCTGCGCGCTGAGCGCCGCGTGTCGGCTCATACTCTGAGAGCGTATCGCGGCGACATCACTATGTTCCGTTCGTACCTCACGGATATTCTGCATAAGTCTGACGATCCTGCCGAGGTGAGTCTCACGGATATCCGCTTGTGGGTGGCGCATCTGTCGGCCGATGGTGCGCGGCCTACTACTGTGGCGCGGCGCGAATCGTCGCTCCGGGCATTCTTCGCTTTTCTCTGCCGTCGCACGGAGTGCACTACGAGTCCTGTCGAGGGTCTTCGCGGCCCTAAGCTCAACAAACCGCTGCCTGCCTTTGTGCCGCGCACCGAGATGGCCGAGGTGGTCGACGATATCGTTGATGATGCTTTCGAGACGGACAGAAATATGTCGGACGAAGATGCTTTCTGTGATATCCGTGATGGCCTGATTGTCACCATGTTGTACTCCACGGGCATGCGTGCCGGCGAACTTGTGGGGCTGCTGGATGAGGATGTTGATACTGCTGCCGGCGAACTAAAAGTGCATGGCAAGCGTAATAAAGACAGACTGATTCCTTTCGGGTCAGAACTGAGCAAGATGATAGAACTCTACAGACAGCATCGCCGCGAGATCACCGGACTGAGTACGTCCGATACATTCTTCGTACGACCGGACGGGCGGCCGCTGTACTACGGACTAGTCTATCGCTGCGTCCGCTCCCGCCTCGATGCGGCAGCCGTTCGCTCCAGCCGTCGGTCGCCTCATGTACTGCGACACACTTTCGCCACAGATATGCTCAATGGCGGTGCCGACCTGGCTGCTGTTCAGAAACTGCTCGGGCATGAGTCGCTCGCCACTACGCAGATTTACACCCATCTCTCGTTCGGCGAACTGATGAAAAACTACGCTCTGGCACATCCGCGTGCCGAAGCTCATGATAACCAGGAAGCTGCCTCCTCGGAGGAGTACTAACTTAAAACACTACTACTATGGACGTTAGAATTCAATCTCTCCACTTCGAAGTAAGTGAGAAACTTACAGAGTTCATCAACAAGAAAGCCGAGCGTCTCGCTCACCGCTATCCCTCTATCACCACTGTCGAAGCTACTCTCAAGGTAGTGAAGCCCGAGACTGCCATGAACAAGGAAGTGGTGCTCCTCGCCGTCACGCCGCAGACTACTGCCGCCGCCACCAAGACTGCAGACTCCTTCGAGGAGGCCGTAGACCTCGCTCTCGAGGCTATCGAGCGTCAGCTTGAGAAGCATAAGGACTCGAAATAAGCTACATAATCCTTACGCAGCGAGGCTGTGTCAATATTCAAATGTAGCAGATGACGTAGGGTCACTCCATGAAGTGACAGTTTCCAGGCGCGTCAGCCGGGAAAACGGTCGCTCCATGGAGTGGCCATACGTCGTTAGCGACCACTGTATTTTGATATGGTGTACCGGGTTATATCAAACACATTATAATATATTATGAGAAAAATCTTTCTTACCGCATTGGCAGCCATGGCGCTTACCGCTGTGGCCGAACCATTTAAAGTAATAGCTCCTCTCGGGGAGGACTTCGATGGCGCTATGGTGCGTCTTGTCGACTTCGATACCGAGGCTACCATCGACAGTGTGCTTGTGGCTGATGGCACAGCTACCTTCACCGGCGATATCGACGAGGCTGTTCTCGCGCGCGTCGTGGCCGATGGTGTCCGAAATCCTGTCTTCATCCTCGAGTCCGGCACTGTGTCTTTCGGCAAGGATGGTCCCTTCGGCACTATGCTCAATGATCAGCTGCGTGAGCTCATGGGTCAGCTCTCCGCTATTCAGGCGGCCTATCAGCAGACGAGTGATGCCGCGGAACGTGAGGCGCTGCCCAAGCGCTATGAGGCGCTCCTCGACAGTACCATGACCGCTAACAATGATAATGCTTTCGGCTACTATATCTTCCTCAACGGCGATGCCTCCATGATGACGGCTACTCAGCTTCGCGAGGAATTGAGCAAATACCCGTCCTTCGCCAAGGGGCGACGTGTGCAGAAGATGCTCGCCGCCGCCGAGAACCGCGAGGCTACACAGCCCGGCGGCAAGTACCTCGACTTCGAGGTGACCTACGATGGCCGTACCGAGCGTCTTAGTGACTATGTGGGCCGTGGCAAGTATACTCTTGTCGATTTCTGGGCAAGCTGGTGCGGTCCCTGCATCCGTCAGACGCCTGTCATCAAGGGTCTCTACGAGAAGTATAAGGATAAGGGTCTCGATGTCCTCGGTGTTGCCGTGTGGGATGAGCCGGACAATACCAAAGCCGCTATCGAGAAGCACGGCATCACATGGCCGTGTATCATCAATGCCGGTACCATCCCGACTGACCTCTATGGTATTTCGGGCATTCCGTGCATCATTCTTTTCGGTCCTGACGGTACAATCCTGAGTCGCGATAAACAAGGTGACGAGCTTGTTGCCGATGTCGATGCCGCTATGGCCTCCGCTGCCGGCAAGTAAAGCGCCCAGAATAGCAGGAGGCTGTGTCAAAATGGCCTCTCTGACGTAGGGTCGCTCCATGGAGCGACCGGTTACCGGCTCACACGGCGCCCGGAATCGGTCACTCCATGGAGTGACCCTACGTCGTTAGCGACATCTAAATTTTGACACAGCCTCCTTGTTGGCGGCCTTTTGCTCTTTTGCGAGCGGGGGACTATTCCATCAGTTTGCGGTAGCGGCGGCGGGGCGGTTCTTTGCCGCCGTTGGCTGCGCGCTTGTACTCTTCGTAGTCGGAGTAGGAGCCTTGATAGAATACTACCTGACCGTCGCCTTCGAAGGATAGTATGTGTGTGCATATTCGGTCGAGGAACCAGCGGTCGTGGCTCACTATGACGGCGCAGCCGGCGAAGTCTTCCAGACCTTCCTCGAGAGCGCGGAGGGTGTTGACGTCGATGTCATTGGTAGGTTCGTCGAGGAGCAGCACGTTGCCTTCTTCCTTGAGAGCCATGGCGAGGTGGAGACGGTTGCGTTCGCCGCCGGAGAGTACGCCTATTTTCTTTTCCTGGTCGGCACCGGTGAAGTTGAAACGCGACAGATATGCGCGAGCATTGACGTCACGGCCACCCATGCGGAAGCTCTCAACACCTTGGGATATAACCTCGTAGACGGTTTTCTCCGGCAGCAGGTCGTGGTGCGACTGGTCCACATAGGCTACCTTGACAGTCTCGCCTACTTCGAAATTGCCGGCGTCGGGCTGTTCCTGTCCCATGATGAGGCGGAAGAGTGTGGTCTTGCCGGCACCGTTGGGGCCGATGACGCCTACAATGCCGTTTGGCGGCAGGGCGAAGGAGAGGTCGGAGAAGAGTTGCTTGGAGCCGAAAGCCTTGGCCAGGTTATTTGCTTCGATTACCTTGTTGCCCAGACGGGGTCCGTTCGGGATGAAGATTTCGAGGCGTTCCTCGCGCTGTTTCTGATCTTCGTTGAGTAGTTTGTCGTAGCTGTTGAGACGTGCTTTACCCTTTGCCTGGCGTGCCTTGGGAGCCATGCGGACCCATTCGAGCTCTCGTTCGAGAGTCTTGCGGCGCTTGCTGGCCTGCTTCTCTTCCTGCGCCATGCGCTTGGTCTTCTGGTCGAGCCATGAGGAGTAGTTGCCCTTCCAGGGAATGCCTTCGCCGCGGTCGAGTTCGAGAATCCATCCTGCCACATGGTCGAGGAAGTATCGGTCGTGAGTGATGGCGATGACTGTGCCGGGGTACTGGTTGAGGTGCTGTTCGAGCCAGTCGATAGACTCGGCGTCGAGGTGGTTGGTGGGCTCGTCGAGGAGAAGCACGTCGGGCTGCTGCAACAGGAGGCGGCATAGCGCCACGCGGCGACGTTCACCACCGGATAGAGTGCTCACGGGCTGGTCGTCGGGCGGGCATTGGAGGGCATCCATGGCGCGTTCGAGCTTGGAGTCGAT
>CAMWKV010000134.1 GCA_947174915.1 uncultured Porphyromonadaceae bacterium
ATCGACGAGTTGCCCCAGTTCATCAACGTCCTCCGGGGCGATATGTCCATCGTAGGACCGCGACCCCACATGCTCAAGCACACCGAGGACTACACCCGCCTCATCGACCGCTACATGGTGCGCCACGCCGTCAAGCCCGGCATCACAGGTTGGGCACAGGTCAACGGCTACCGAGGCATCACTGACCAGTTGTGGAAGATGGAGCGTCGCGTGGAGCACGATGTGTGGTACATCGAGAACTGGACTCTGCTCCTCGACCTCAAGATAATGGTACGCACCGTCATCAACGCTATCCACGGCGAAAAAAACGCCTTCTGACCTCTTCCTCTCCATGCTCACTATCTATAAAGCCTCCGCGGGCTCAGGCAAGACATATACCCTCACATACGAGTACATACGAACCCTCCTGGGCATACGCAAGGAGGGCGGCGGCTACGCGCTGAACATCGACAAGTACGCTCTCGGCGGACGCCGACAGCCGAATCGTCACCGCGCCATCATGGCCATCACCTTCACCAACGCCGCCACCGACGAGATGAAGCAGCGTATCATACGCGAGGTGGCAACGCTGGCGCGCGACGTCGTCGCTTCGCCTTACACCAAGGCTCTCACAGCGCTGTATGTATGCTCTGCCGCCGAGCTTAGCGAGGCTGCCCGCCACGCCCTGGCCGAGCTTCTGCTGGACTACTCCACCTTCAACGTCAGCACCATCGACTCCTTCTTCCAGAGCGTCCTCCGCACCTTTTCCCGCGAGATGGACCGCCAGGGCGACTACGAGCTCGTCCTCGACCGTCAGGCAGCCATCAAGCAGGCCATATCCCTCATGCTCGACGAACTCAACTACGCCGCTCCCGACCACGCCGACCGTCTCCTCGACTGGCTGCAGTCGCATACCCTTGAGCAAGTCACCGATGGCGGAGCATACAACTTCTTCGACCGCAACGGCTCCCTACTGTCGTCCCTCGCCAAGAGCATGGATGCTTGCATGACAGAGGAGTACTACTCCCACGCCAAAGCACTTGAGGAGTATTTCGCCGACCCTTCGCGCATACAGACGTTCGAGCGTGAGCTATCCGCACACATCAAAGCAGCCAACGATGCTTTCACCTCAGAGGCCCGGCGGCTAATGTCTTTCATAAGTGCCCACGGACTAACGGCCGACCATATAAAGGACACCGTCACCCGTCCCATCGTCAAGGCCGCGCGTAATGCGCGACTCCTCCAGAGCAAGGATTTTAATTTTGCCGCATTCACGAAGGAGGACTATCCGCCTGATAAAATTATAGGTAAACTCGACAAACTCAAATACATTCAGTCTCTCCCTGCCATCCCCGGAGCCGACGGGTCCCCGGGCATGAGCAGCGAGGAGTTCATCGGACTGCTGTGCGACTTCTGCCACAATGCGATGAGTCGCATCAAACAGCGCGAATTCTATAACAGTATCAGGAACTCGCTGGGACAGCTCGACTTCATCGCCATGGCAGCCGCCACCCTTGAGCGTATGCTCCGCGAGAGCAACACTATGCTCCTGAGCAACACCGCCGACCTCATCAACCACATCATCTCCGGCTCCGAGGTGCCATTCATCTACGAGCGCCTGAACATGCGCCTGGAGTCGCTTCTTATCGACGAATTCCAAGATACATCAGCGCTGCAGTGGGATTGTCTGCGACCTCTGGTGGGCAACAGCGTTGCCGAAGGCTTCGACAACCTCATTATTGGCGACGAGAAGCAGTCCATATACCGCTTCCGCAATTCCGACAGCGAGCTCCTCGGCTCGCAGGTGCCGAATGTGGACTTCCCGCACCACATAGCCCGCGGTCACGCCGCTGCCGACAACACCAACCACCGCAGTGCCGGCGATGTGGTGCGATTCAACAATACACTCTTCTACCTATGGGCGCCCACCCTCGGCGCCAAAGCCTACGGTAATGTCGTACAGGCTGTCGACCCCAAGTACGACGAGCTCCCTGCCTATGTTCGCGTGGACTTCACCGACCGCCCCGCTGAGGAGAGCTACGAGAACATGGCACAGGACATCCTGCGCCAGCACGAGGCCGGATACCGCTGGAGTGATATTATGGTACTCGCGCGCACGCGTAAGGAGATCAACGCCATCATCAGCTTCCTCCTCGAGCACCATCCCGATATCAGTGTCATGTCCACTGAGTCGCTCTATGTGGACAGTTCGCCTGCCGTGCGAGCCGTCCTGAGTATGCTCAAACTCGTGGCACGCTCCTATCAGGGTGACGAAGTAGAACGACATACCGCCGCCGGCAGTTACGGCAACCGTGCCGACGTCGTTCTCATGACCACCCGCTACGAGCACTTCGCCTCGCGCAGTCTTGCCCCCGAGGAGGCTCTCGCCATGGCTCTCGGCGAAGGCGACGACGGCAGCGACCTCATGGTCGAGATAGCCTCTATCCGCGCCAAGAATCCCTCCAACATCGTGGCGCTTATCGATGCCATCATCGCCGAGAAACTCACGCCTGAGCAGCGAAGCAAGGACTATGCCTATCTCGCTGCCCTGCAGGACTATGCAGTGGCACACTCACAGAGCCCCGACCCGTCGCTGGCAGCCTTCCTGGCTCAGTACGACCGCAACCCCGAGGCCTGGACCGTAGGCGGCGGAGCATCTGTAGATGCCGTCAAGGTGATGACCATCCACAAGTCCAAGGGCCTTGAGGCACAGTGCGTCCATATTCCCGACGGCAACTTCTCCATGAGCCACAACAGCCTGAGTATGTGGGTCGATATGACACCATTGGCCGGGATGGGGTTTACCCCGGATGCCATTCCTCCGGCCATGTATCTTACTTCCACCACCAACGGACCGCTGCGCACGCCGGGCATATCGCCTTTTGTGAGTGAGTTCGATGTGGAGCAGGACAAGGAGACCACCGACAACCTCAACAGCGCCTATGTGGCCTTCACCCGCGCACGTCGCGAACTCATCATTCAGTATCGCGCCAAGCGCAACGACAAGAACCGTGTGCTCGACCTCGTGCGGCCGCTCTTCGACAGCGCAGTCGCTCCGGTGGCGAATACCATAGCGCTGGCTGACTATATGAACGGCGACGTATTCTGCATGGGTGCGCCCACGACGGCTATCGTTGAAGACAAGTCCGGCAAGAACCGTCTGGCGACGGAAGCCTATGAGGTGTGCTACCGCGAGGACACCCGCGAGCTGGTGCAGATTGACGATGCTTTGGCTATTCATGATGCCGACGCTGACGAGGAGGACAAGGAGATAGTGGACCGTCCCCCGGTGTTCGAAGCTACTCCTGCCATGCTTGCCGCCGCGCAGCGAGGCACACATCTGCATGCCATCCTCGGCTCAATGCGCACTCTTGCCGACCTGGAGGCCTCCCTGCAGTGGCAGTGTGCCCGCGAACGCATCGACATAGAGACGGCCGACCAGTACCGCCTCGAACTCCTCGACGCCATAGCCGCCGGTGGCAGCCGCGTGCAGGAATGGTTCGCCGACGAGGCGTCAGTGCTGCCGGAACGCTCTATCTTCGTGCCTGACGACAGGCACCCGGACGGCGGCACATCTATACGTCCCGACCGCGTGGTGATGACTCCCGACGGCCGCACAGTGGTGGTGGACTATAAGTTCACCCGTGGCCGTTCGCGCAAACACAGCCTGCAGGTGCAAGTCTACATGGCTGCCCTCGCAGCCATGGGCTACGGCCACATCGAGGGCTACCTGTGGTATCCGGCACGCAAAGAAATCGTTCCCGTCCCCGAGTCCGACGACAAGGATCTGAAAAGTCTCTTGTCGAAGCTTGCTGCAATAAAATGAACCTATTGTCGTTAAATAAAATATGAACATCAAGCGACTTTCAATAAGCACCCTCATGAGTGCAGCCGCAGTGTATGCCATAGCATGCACCAGCCTTATAGCCGCTCCCGGTGCCACCACTACCGGAGGAGCCATGATTACCTACGCCGCCGACAGCCACACCCTCTACGGCGCTCTCTACCACCAGGATGCCGCCGACCATGCGGCAGGAGCTATGCGCTCCGTCGACGACTGGGACTCCGGCGAGCACCATGGCATGATACCTCAGCCTGCCCATACCTATGCCACCGTAGGCAATATGAACGAGCACGGCCTCGCCATCGGCGAGAGCACATTCTATTGCCGGCCCGAGGTTGAAGGCTCCGGCACGGTGGACTACGGTTCGCTCATATACATCACCCTCCAGCGTGCACGCACCGCCCGCGAGGCTGTCAAGGTGATGACCGACCTCGTGGCCGAACATGGCTACGCCTCCGGCGGCGAGTCGTTCTCTATCGCCGACCCCTCCGAAGCATGGATTATGGAGATGGTAGGCAAGGGCAAGGACGACCCCGGCGCTCTATGGGTGGCACGTCGTGTGCCCGACGGATATATCTGCGGACACGCCAATCACTCGCGCATACACCGCTTCCCCCTCAACGACCCTGAGACTCTCTACTCCCCCGACGTCATATCCTACGCCCGCGAGAAGGGTTGGTACAATGCTGCCGACGAGGACTTCGACTTCTCGCGCACATACGCCGTGACCGACGCCGGCGCTCTACGCGGCTGCGACGCCCGCGTGTGGGCCTACTTCAACCGCTACGGCGAACCCGGCGCCATGGATGCCTACATCCCATGGATTATGGAAGGCCGCGGCGAGCCCATGCCCCTGTGGGTCAAGCCTGCAGCCCCTCTGTCGGCCAATGATATGAAGGCCATGATGCGCGACCACTTCGAAGGTACACACCTCGACATGACCAAGGACATCGGTGCCGGACCCTTCGAGGTACCTTACCGCTGGCGCCCCATGGAGTACACTGTCGACGGCAATACCTACACTCACGAGCGAGCCATCGCCACTCAGCAGACCGGCTTCAGCTTCGTGGCCGACCTCGACAAGACCCGCCACGACGCCATGAAGGGCATCCTCTGGTTCGGTGTCGACGATGCCAACACCTGCGTCTACGTCCCCGTGTTCTGCTCCAATAACCGCGTACCGGTGGCTCTTAGCCCCGACACCGCCGACCTCTACACCCTATCGTGGGATTCGATGTTCTGGGTCAACAACTACGTTGCCAATCAGGCATATAACCGTTACTCCCAGATGATAGGTGATATCCGCGACGTTCAGAGCGCCCTCGAGGACAGCGCCGACGCCCTCGTGGCCTCTATGACGGAGCAGGTGACCGGCAAACCCTACGCCGATGCCCAAGCACTCCTCACCGACGCCACCGACACCTTCACCACCGACGCAACCGCCCGCTACCAGCAGCTCGGCGACTATCTCTTCGTGAAGTACCTCGACGGCAACATCAAGAAAGAAAAGGACGGGGCCTTCGAGCGCAACGCTGCCGGCGTACCCGTGCAGCCCGTGTTCGGCGGATACAACG
>CAMWKV010000135.1 GCA_947174915.1 uncultured Porphyromonadaceae bacterium
GTTGGAGAGTTTCAGGGCCACGGTAGCTGTGCCGAGGATGTCGGTGGCAAGTTCGCCCTGAGTGCCGTGGGGGAGTCGCAGAGATTTGTCGACGCTGATTTCAACGAATACCTGGCCGGGATGGTCGTAGTCATAGTGTATGGCACGAACCTGTCCCACCTTGTAGCCGTTGAGATTGACGGGCGCCGATACGGCGAGGCCGGCGACATCATTGTAGCCTATATAATAGTAGTTGGAGGCCTTGAAGATGTTGATGCCCTTGAGGAAATTGATGCCTGCGAAGAGGATAGCCAGGGCAACAATGACGAGGAGTCCGATGATAAATTCTTTGCGTTGAAGCGGTTTCATTATAATGATGAATTTGTAGTGTTAAATGTTGAGTGGCGGGCTGCTATGCTGCTGTCTTCGTTATTACGCTATGGCTCATGGCGAGTGTTGCGGGCATGTCGGGTGTTGCGGTATTCCGCTACGGCATCGGCAATTGCTCCGGCGCAGCGGTCGCGGCCTTCCGATGATGCGAGGAAACGTTCGGCAGCCGGATTGCAGATGAAGTCGAGCTCCACGAGCACCGAAGGCATCGTGGTAGCCCACAGTACCAGGAATCCGGCTTGACGCACACCCTTGTCGGCGCGCCCGGCTTTGGACACAAGGCGCTCCTGGATACCCGTGGCAAGAGCGAGGCTGTGATCCATATTGGAGTTCTGCTCAAGTTCGAAGATGATATAGGACTCGTCCGAATTAGGGTCAAAGCCCTGATATGTCACCGAGTAGTCTTCTTCGAGCTCTATCACGGCATTCTCGCGCATGGCTACGGCGAGGTTGGCGTCGCTCTTGTGCAGTCCTACGGTGTAGACGGATGCGCCGTGAACTTTCTCGCGCCCGCGGGTACGCTTGTCGATGGAGTTGACGTGGATGGACACAAAGAGATCTGCTCCGGCCTCATTCGCTACCGCAGCGCGGCGGTCCAGGGGGATGAAAGTATCATCCTTGCGGGTATATACGATGTCGATGCTGTCCGACAGGCTATTCTTGAGGAGTTTGCCCACGCGCTTGGCCACGTCGAGGGTGATTTCTTTCTCCATCTGTGAGCGGCCCTGGCACCCTTTGTCGTGGCCGCCATGCCCGGCGTCGAGCACCACAGTGAAGTCGGCTTTGTGCGCCGTCTCTTCTCCGTAGGCGCGCACGGCAGCGCAAGCAACCAAGGCGGTGGCTATCACTACTGCGGCATACAACTTTTGGAGAAGCATATAATTCACTATATGAATGTTATATTCGGATGATATTTTCAAATTGCAAAAGTAGCGCAAATTTGCATACGGTCATTAGCCTGAAAGGTGACTATTCTGTTCTCTTTGGGAACTGCATCCGAAAAATAGCGCCACTTCCCGACCTCAAGCTATTCTACATACAGCACCAGACCCTTGAGGTACTCGCCCTCGGGGTGGTAGATGTTGATAGGATGGTCGGCCGGCTGCGTGAGCTGATGGAGGATGCGTACGCGGCGACGGCTCTGTGCCGCGGCGCTGAATACTGCCAGACGGAACTGCTCCTTCGATACAGCCTGAGAGCAGGAGAAGGTGAACAGAATACCGCCGTGGGCTATCTTCTCGAAGGCCTTGGCATTAAGACGGCGATAGCCCTGCAGGGCGTTGTGGAGGGCGCTGCGGTGCTTGGCGAAGGCCGGTGGGTCAAGGATGATGAGGTCATGCTCGCCTGATTCCATGCTGTCGAGGTACTTGAAGGCATCGACGGCGAAGGACTTGTGGATGTCGCAGCCGGGGAAGTTGAGTTCTACATTGGCATCCGTCAGCGAGATAGCCTTTGCCGATGAGTCAACGGATACCACAGAACGCGCGCCGCCGGCCAGGGCATAGACGGAGAATCCGCCCGTGTAGCAGAACATGTTCAGCACCGAGCGTCCGGCACTGTAACGACCTACGAGGTCGCGGTTGTCGCGCTGGTCCACGAAGAAGCCTGTCTTCTGACCCTTGAGCCAGTCCACACGGAACTGCAAGCCGTTCTCGAGTGCGGTGTCGCCGATATACGACCCTACGATGTAGTCGTTCTGCGGGTCGAGGTGAGCCTTGTAGGGGAGGGTAGTCTCAGACTTATAGTACACGCTCTTGATACCTGCGTCGGGGAGCTTCGTGAGAGCCTCGGCTATGGCATGTCGGGCAAAGTGCATGCCGGGCGAGTGAGCCTGCATCACAGCTGTCGCTCCGTAGACGTCCACAACGAGGCCGGGCAGGAAGTCGCCTTCGCCATGCACGAGTCGGTAGGCCGTGGTGGTTTCGGAGGGGAGACGTAGAGTGTGGCGAAGGGCGGCGGCATCAGCCAGACGACGGCCGAAGAAGTCGGCATCAACCGTCTCGGTGGCATCGAAGGTGAGCATGCGCACGGCGATGCTGCCTATCTGGAAGTGTCCTGTGCCGATGATGCGGCCGTCGGAGGCGGCTACCTGTACGAGGTCGCCCTCCTCGATGCCGTCGTGTTCGGCATCGGGCATACGGGTGAGGGCACCGGAGAATACCCAGGGGTGAAAGCGGTCGAGAGAGTCTTCTTTTCCTCTTTTGAGGCGGAGGATAGGCAGTGTCGTCATATCGTTACTTGATGAAGAATCGGTAAATATCGTTTCCGTTGGCATATACGAGAAGCAGGAGCAGGAAGGCGAATCCGGCAGTGTTGGCTATCTCGAGGAAGCGGTCGGAGGGCTTGCGGCGTGTCACCATCTCTACCAGCAGGAAGAGGGTGTGGCCGCCATCGAGCCCCGGTATGGGGATGATGTTCATGAAAGCGAGGATGATGGAGAGGAAAGCGGTGATCTGCCAGAAAGCGTACCAGTTCCAGCTCGTGGGGAAGAGGTCGCCCAGCGTACCGAAGCCGCCGAGACTCTGCGCACCTTCTTTGGTGAACACCAGGCCGAGCGAAGATACATAGCTACTCAGACGGTCGGTGCCTATCTGCCAGCCGCGAGGCACTGACTCAAGCAGGGAGTATCGTACCATATGGTGGTCGAAGATTTCGTAGGGGCTCAGCATCTGAATGCCTATCTTACCGCCTTCGCTGACAGCTACATTGACGATGGTGTCACAGCCCTCGGCCCGTACAATGTGCATGGGCACAGTCTGACCCTTGTGGGCCTGCAGGGAGGGCATGAACTCGGTGATGGTGGGCACGGTGTCGCTGCCTACGGTGAGGATGCGGTCGCCTGGAGCGATGCCGGCCTCGGCAGCTGGGTCGCCGGGGAGGGTCTTGGCTACATAGACCGGTATGCGCACCGTCATCGGGCTGAATTCAGTGCCTTTGCTGACAATCTTGCGCAGCAGCGAGTCTGATACCACGACAGTGTGTCGCTCGCCATGGCGCGATACTTCCACGCGGGCACCGGGCTGCAGCATATCCCACTGGAGGGAATAGTCGGTGGCATCGAGGGGCTTACCGTTAAGGCCCATGAGGATATCACCGTTCTCGAATCCGGCTTCGATGAGCTCGGGGGCGAAGTCCATACCTTCGGTCATGGCCTGGAAGGGCACCACATCGTCGCCCCAGTGGAAGGCAATACCTATATATATACAGATAGCGAGTACGAAATTGAACACCACACCGGCCACCATTACGCACAGACGCTTCCACGCGGCCTTGGAGCGGAACTCCCACTCCTGTGGCTCGCTCTCAAGCTGAGAGGCATCCTTGGTCTCGTCTATCATACCGGCGATGTCGCAGTAACCGCCCAGGGGCACCCAGCCGAGACCGTAGATAGTGTCGCGCCATGTTGGCTTGGCACCCTCCGCGGCCGGATGAGGTTTGCCCACCTTCAGCGTAGCCACTGCGCGCGGGTTGCCGTCCTTGTCATTGCTTGCCAGCACTTCGAGGGAGCCCTTGCGGGGATCGTAGCGCAGCAGTGAGAACCACGGATTGAAGAACAGATAGAAGCGGTTCACCTTCACGCCGAAGATACGGGCGAAGATGTAGTGGCCGAACTCGTGGATGGTGACCAGTATTACGAGCGCCAGCACCAGTTGGGCGGCCTTTACGAGAATTTCCATTTTTATTTCTTGGTTTTGTCGACCATCTCGGCTGCGCGTGTGCGTGCCTCGGCGTTAGAGGCTACATAGTCGGCGTAGGCGGGGTTGGCAATGTAAGGCATTGCTTCGAGGGTGTCGACGATGATGTCGTATATATCGTTGAAGCCTATCTCCTCAGCGAGGAAGGCTGCTACGGCGATTTCATTCGCTGCGTTGATGATGCAGGCGGTGTTGCCGCGGCGCTCGAGCGCAGTGCGTGCAAGCGTCAGGCACGGGAAGCGCTCCGTATCGGGTCGCTCGAAGGTGAGGGTGCTCATGGCCTCCAGTGTCAGTGGCTCCGACACGCCGGCCAGACGGTTGTTGTACCCCATGGCGTAAGCTATAGGCAGACGCATATCAGGCACGCCGAGCTGCGCCTTGATGGCACCGTCGGTGAATTCTATCATCGAATGAACTATCGACTGAGGATGCACAACGGCGTCTATACGGTCGCTCTCGATGCCGAAGAGATGATGCGCTTCGATGATTTCGAAAGCCTTGTTGAGCATCGTGGCCGAGTCGATGGTGATCTTGCGGCCCATATTCCAGTTGGGATGACGGAGAGCATCGGCAAGCGTGGCGGAGGCTATCTGCTCGCGTGTCCATGTGCGGAAGGGCCCTCCGGAGGCTGTGATGAGCAAGCGCCGTACATGCTCGGGCTTCTCGCCTTCGAGACATTGCGCTATGGCCGAATGTTCGGAGTCGATGGGGTAGAGGCGCGAGGGACTGTCGGCGAGAAGTGCGTTGACGAGGTCGCCGGCGACGACGAGCGTCTCCTTATTAGCCAGGGCGATATCCTTGCCCGCGCGGATGGCGTTGATAGTCGGTTCAAGACCGCTGTAGCCCACGGTGGCTGTCACCACCATGTCGATATCGTCGGCCACAACACTATCGGCGAGAGCCTCCGCACCGGCGGCACATGCTATGCCCAGGGGCTCGAGAGCCGACTTGAGTCGCGGCAGCAATTCTGCATTGCCTATCACCGCCAGACGGGGACGGAATTCGGCGGCGATAGAGGCCAGATCATCGACACGACTGCCGGCCGACACCACCACGAGTCGGTACAACTCGGGATGACGACGGATGATATCGATAGTCTGACGGCCGATGGAGCCGGTGGCGCCAAGAAGGGCGATGCGTTTCGGTTCGGATGACATAGATGGTCTTATTTACGGTGCAAAAATACAAAAATATTTGCACATTATTAGGCCCGATACGAAAGAAAAGAGGCATATCCTTGCCGGATACGCCTCAATCTTGAATGAGAGAGCCGCGAGTGGGACTCGAACCCACGACCTTTTCGTTACGAATGAAATGCTCTA
>CAMWKV010000136.1 GCA_947174915.1 uncultured Porphyromonadaceae bacterium
TATTTTATCGATACTGCCCGATTTTTTCGGACAAACTTGTGTAGGTTGCAGTAAAGTGATGGCAAAGATAATGACAATACCCGCTTCTTGCAAATATTTTCACGTTTTTTAAGTTTAAACTGTATTCAGAGGCGGAAAGATACCGCTCGGACTTCCAATACTGCCTATCTATCCTGCAAAAAATGGTTAAACAACACAGTCCAATGTCGTATTGCTTGATAGTAGTGGCAAAATTTCGTACCTTTGTATGATATATCAAAAATGATGAATACTATAATAAAATACATCACTACTGCCATTATCGGCCTCGGTATACCGTCTTTATGCGGAGCTTCGGTCACTTTCGAAGGCTCGGGCGCATCTCATATCGTAGAGGTTACTCCGGCCGCGACGTCCGGTCTCAACACAGTCTATGTGATTGAGAACACCGCCGGACTATCGATGGTATACACAGCGCAATCAGCCTCATCAGCGGTGCAGTGGCAGCGCTTCTCCAACCTCGGCGGAGCCTATGCCGAAGACGTCACCCCCGAGCGCTCCGGCGCACGCCTCACTCTCCCCTGCGAGGCCTCCGACATGGGATATATCATCACCGAAGGGAGTTCCCGCACATGCATTTGGGTGGTCAACTACTCCCGTCACCAGTTCGCCCCCATGAGCATAGCGCCGCGCCCGGAGGACAGCGACTGCGGCCGTATGGCCTTCACCTTCGAGGGCGCTGCCGCAGAGATACCCTTCTACAGCATCACCGGACGCCACATGACTCTCGCGCGCGACATTGAGGTGCGCTATCAGACTCTCAGTTTCAACGAGGACGCCTTCGTCTACTCGCCCGCGGACGCCACAGAGACTGTCGAATACATCTCCTCTGTCCTCAGCATCCCCGCACCGCTGTGCAACACCACCGTGACAGTGACGGGCGACCGCTTCCTGCGCGCCTGGAACCGCGAAATAAGTATCAGCAGTCCCGCCGTAGAAGTTACCGCCGTAGAGGCACAGACACGTGCCACCCAGACACCCCGCGACGCCGACAACGAGCAGCGCGATGAGAATAACGGTCTGGGCGGCTCGGCGCCATGCGAAGTAACTTTCGAGGCCGCCGTATCCGACGCCGCCATCTTCACCGAGTGGCAGATTTCGCGACAGCCCGACTTCACCACAATCGACAACAGTTACAACGAGACCGAATTCACCTACACCTTCACCGATAACGGCACCACCTACGTGCGCTTCACTGCCAATAATGCCGATGGCACATGCCCCTACGAAGGCACCGTCTATGAAGTATTCATCGGCGAGTCGAAACTTGAAATACCTAACGCCTTCTCGCCCGGCGCCACTCCCGGCGTGAACGACGAGTGGAAAGTAAGCTACCGCTCCCTCGTAAGCTACCAGTGCCACATCTTCAACAGTTGGGGCAAACAGCTCTTCAGCTCCACCAACCCCGCCGAAGGCTGGGATGGCAAAGTAGGCAGCAAGGTAGTGCCCGCAGGTGTATATTACTATGTAATAGAGGCCGTAGGAGCCGACGGCGTAAGATACAAGAAAGCCGGCGACATCAATGTCGTAGGCTACTCCGAGCGCAACAACGGCACCTCCGCCGGTACCGACGAATAAGCCAATATCAATATGAGAATCAAAATATTAGCCGCCGCGCTTCTTCTGTGCGGCATGAGTCTTTCGGCTCAGCGGGTACAGCCCGAATTCTCCGAAGTATATAATCCGCACATCCCAGAAAAGGTAAAATTGTGCGGCGAGACCATCGACCTCGACCGCGTGGACATGTACGAGAGCTTCGACCGCGAACTCACCTCGATAGTCTACACCCACGGCACTACCCTGCTCATCCTCAAGCGCGCCAACCGCTATTTCCCCGAGATTGCACCCATCCTGCGCGCCAACGGTGTGCCCGAAGACCTCCTCTACCTCGCCTGCGTGGAAAGCTCGCTCAGTCCCCGAGCCTACTCTCCCGCCAAAGCCGCCGGATTCTGGCAGTTTATCGCCTCGGCGGCAAAGGAATATGGCCTCGAAGTGAACGATGAAGTGGACGAGCGATACAACATCGAGAAAGCCACCGCTGCCGCTTGCCGCTACCTCAAGAAAGCCTACAACCGCTACGGCGACTGGCCCTCGGCCATGGCTGCATACAACGGCGGACAGACCCGCATAGCACGCGAACTCGAGGCTCAGGGGCAGGACACATCCCTCGACCTATATCTCACCGAGGAGACCACCCGCTATCCCTACCGCGTGATGGCCATGAAGACAGTCCTCGAGAATCCGGCGGCCTACGGCTTTCTCATCCGCGACGAGCAGCTCTATCAGCCGCGGCAGTACACGACGGTGAAAGTGAGCGGCCCCGTCGAATCCTGGCCCGACTGGGCTGCCAAGCATGGCATCTCCTACGCCACCCTGCGCGAGGAGAATCCCTGGATTCGCGCCAAGTCGCTCACCAACAAGGCCGGTAAGACCTACACCGTCCGCATACCCACCGAGGATTCGATGAGCCGACGCAAAGCCGGCCACAAGACTTACAACTCTGCCTGGACTCGCCATTGATAAGGCAGGTTCAGAACAACTCTCTTCTTATGAACAGCATAGCAACAAAAAATACAGATAAAGAAATTGCCGACGACGGCACCTACGGCAGCATCGAGGTGATAGGCGCGAGGGTCAACAACCTCCGCAACATCGACGTGAGCATACCTCACCACAGCCTCACCGTAGTGACAGGTCTCAGCGGTTCGGGCAAGTCGAGCCTCGCCTTCGACACAATATTCGCCGAGGGTCAGCGCCGATACATCGAGACTTTCTCGGCTTACGCCCGCAATATGCTCGGCAAGCTCGAGCGTCCCGAGGTGGACCACATCTCAGGCCTCTGTCCTGTCATAGCCATCGAGCAAAAGACCGTCAACCGCAACCCGCGAAGCACCATAGGCACCACCACGGAAATCTACGACTTCCTACGTCTGCTCTACGCCCGCGCAAGTCATGCGCGCAGCTACCTCAGCGGCCGCGAGATGGAAAAATATACCTCCGAGAAGATTCTCGACCTCATCATCAACCGCTACGACGGACGCAAACTGTACCTCCTGGCGCCCCTGGTGAAGAACAGAAAGGGCCACTATAAGGACCTCTTCGAGCAACTCACCCGCAAGGGCTTCCTGCGCGTGCGCGTCGACGGCGAACTGATGGAGATTACTCCCGGACTGCGACTCGACCGCTACAAGAACCACAGCATCGAGCTCGTAGTAGACCGTCTGCGTGTGGCAGCCAAGGACCGCGACCGCATCCTCGCTTCCGTGGAGAATGCCCTGCGGCACGGCGAGAAAGAAATGCTCGTGGTAGACGCCGACTCCGGCGCCGTCGACCATTTCAGCCAGGAACTCATGGACCCCGAGACTGGTCTGTCCTACCGCGACCCTGCGCCGCACAACTTCTCCTTTAACTCACCCCACGGCGCCTGCCCGTGCTGCAAAGGTTTGGGGTACATCAACATCATCGACCGCGCCAAGATAGTGCCGGACGAGAAACTGTCCATCCATGCCGGTGCACTCGCCCCCCTGGGCAAGTACCGCGACAACCTCATATTCCTACAGATACGCGCCATCCTCGAGGCTCACGGCTACGACATCCGCACCCCCTTTGCCGAACTATCCGACGAGGTGGTGGATGATATCTTCAACGGCACCACCTCCGTGCCTCGCCTGGCCGACAGCGCAGCATCGGCTCTGGACTACTTCGGCACCTTCGACGGACTCGTCAAATACATAGAGAACAATGCCGACGAGGACGGCTCGTACCAGGAACGCAAGTGGAGCGGACAGTTCGCTTCGCGCGTGGTGTGCCCCGAGTGCAACGGCGCCCGACTCAACAAGGAGGCGCTGCACTTCTTCGTCGACGGCAAGAACATCGCCGAGCTCTCGGCCCTCGATATCGACGCCCTGGCCGATTGGGCCGACTCCGTCCTGAGCCGGCTAAACAACCGCGACCGCGAGATTGCCACCGAGATTATCAAGGAAATATCCACCCGCCTCCACTTCCTCGTCGATGTAGGTCTTGGCTATCTGCAGCTCGACCGCCCCTCAGCCACACTATCCGGCGGCGAGAGTCAGCGCATACGTCTGGCTACACAGCTCGGCTCCGAGCTCGTCAATGTCCTCTACATCCTCGACGAACCCTCCATAGGACTTCATCAGCGCGACAACCGACGGCTCATCGACTCACTCAAACGTCTGCGCGACGCCTCGAACACCATCATCGTCGTAGAGCACGACAAAGACGTGATGCTCGAAGCCGACTACATCATCGACATCGGTCCCGGAGCAGGTCGCAAAGGCGGCAAGGTGGTATTCGAAGGCACGCCGAAGGAGATGCTCGCCACCGACACCGTCACGGCACAGTACCTCAACAGCTCCCGCGCCATAGCCACCCCCGCCGAGCGACGCAAAGGAAACGGCAAACAGATAACTCTCCGCGGCGCCTCCGGTCACAATCTTAATAATGTAGACTTCACCCTCGACCTCGGTACACTTACTGTCGTCGCCGGCGTGAGCGGTTCGGGCAAGTCGAGCCTTGTCAACGGCACCCTACAACCCATCCTCAGCAAGAAGTTCTACAACTCCACCACCGAGCCGCTACCCTACGCCGACATAGAGGGCGTAGAGAATATCGACAAGGTAGTCACCGTGGATCAGTCGCCCCTCGGCCGCTCGCCGCGCTCCAATCCGGCCACATACACCGGCGTTTTCACCGACATACGCAGCCTCTTCGTGGCACTGCCGGAGGCCAAGATTCGCGGCTACAAACCGGGACGCTTCTCCTTCAATGTCGCCGGAGGTCGCTGCGAAGCCTGTAAAGGCAACGGCTACAAGACCATCGAGATGAACTTCCTCCCGGACGTACTCATTCCTTGCGAGGAATGTCACGGCAAGCGCTACAACCGCGAGACGCTCGAAGTACGATTCAAAGGCAAGTCCATCGCCGATGTTCTCGATATGACCATCGACCAGGCCGTGGATTTCTTCTCCGGCATACCCAAGATATACAAGAAAATCAAGGTACTCCAGGAGATAGGGCTCGGATATATCAAACTCGGCCAACCCTCGGCAACTCTCTCCGGCGGCGAGAACCAGCGTGTCAAACTCGCCACCGAGCTTGCCAAACGTGACACCGGCCGCACCCTGTTCATCCTCGACGAACCCACCACTGGTCTGCACTTCGACGACATCAACACGCTGATGACGATACTCAACAAGCTCGTCGACCGCGGCAACACCGTCCTCGTCATCGAGCACAACCTCGACGTGCTCCGCCAGGCCGACCGCATAGTCGACATGGGTCCCGAGGGTGGACG
>CAMWKV010000137.1 GCA_947174915.1 uncultured Porphyromonadaceae bacterium
CCCGCTAGGCCAACGAGCCGCAGATACTCGGCTACGAGCTGTTCAACGAACGCATCGCTCCCTACTTCGATGAGGTGCCCGAGGTCAACAAGGCTCTCGAACCCCTCTATCGCCGCGCCACCGACAGCATCCGCACCGTCGACAAGAACCATATCATCCTCCTGGGAGGCCCGCAGTGGAATTCCAACTTCGAGCCCTTCGCCGACTGGACTTTTGATGACAATATCATGTACACCTGCCACCGCTACGGCGGCGATGCCACTGCCGAGGCCATAGCATCGTATATCGCCTTCCGCGACAGTACCAATCTGCCTATGTACATGGGCGAGATAGGTCACAACACCGACGAGTGGCAGAGTGCTTTCTGCGATGTCCTTGAGCAGAACAATATCGGCTACACATTCTGGCCCTACAAGAAGGTCGACGGCTCTTGCATGATGGGTATCACCCGTCCTGCAGGCTGGGACAGCCTCGTGGTGGCCTTCGCCGAAGCGCCCCGCTGCTCCTACAGCGACATCCGCGCCGCACGCCCCGACCGCAAGGCTGCCCGTGAGGCCCTCGACGCTTTCGTAGAGGCTTCGCGTTTCGAGAATTGTACTCCTCAGAAAGGATATATCCGTTCCATCAAACTCAACCCCGACAATAACTAATGAAACCTATACTCTTTGCCGCCGCACTGAGCCTGTGCAGCCTCGCCTCGTCGGCAGCCACACCTCTATATCTGGACAATAACGCACCCCTGGAAGAACGCGTGGAAGATGCACTGTCGCGTATGACCACCGCCGACAAGATTGCCATCATCCACGCCCAGAGCAAGTTCTGCTCCGCCGGCGTTCCTTCGCTGGGTATTCCCGAACTGTGGACCTCGGACGGCCCTCACGGTGTCCGTCCCGAAGTACTGTGGGACGAATGGGACCAGGCCGGCTGGACGAATGACTCCTGCGTGGCCTTTCCGGCGCTCACCGCCCTGGCAGCCTCGTGGGATCCCGCTATCAGCCGCCTCTATGGTGAGAGCATAGGCGAGGAAGCAGCCTACCGTGGCAAGGACGTCCTCCTGGGACCCGGCGTAAATATTTATCGCACCCCCCTCAACGGCCGAAATTTCGAGTATATGGGCGAAGACCCCTACCTGGCAGGTGTCATGGTAGCGCCTTACATCCAGGGTCTGCAGAGCAAGGGAGTGGCAGCGTGCGTGAAGCACTTTGCACTCAACAACAATGAGGTGAACCGTCACACCACCAATGTGATAGTGGACGACCGCGCGCTATACGAGATATATCTGCCGGCATTCAAGGCTGCTGCCGATGCCGGTGCGTGGAGCTTCATGGCCGCCTACAATCTCAACGGCGACGAGCACATGTGTCATAACAAACGTTTCCTCAATGATATCCTCAAGGGAGAATGGGGCTTCGACGGCGCTGTGATAAGCGACTGGGGCGGTGTCCACGATACCCGCGAGGCTATCACAAACGGCCTCGACCTGGAGTTCGGCACATGGACCAACGGCCTCTCAAGCGGCGCTTCCAATGCCTACGACAATTACTATCTCGCCCGGCCCTATCTCAAGCTCATCGAATCAGGTGAGGTAGGTACTGCCGAGCTCGACGACAAGGCACGCCGCGTGCTGCGTCTGATGATGCGTACATCCATGAATCCCGCCCAGCGCGGTTCTATGTGCTCGCCCGAGCACTACACTGCCGCCCGCACTATCGGCGATGCCGGTATCGTGCTGCTCAAGAACGATGGCAACGTGCTGCCTATCAAGACTGAAGGCGACGTGAAGGTGCTTGTCGTGGGCGAGAATGCCGTGAAGATGATGACTGTAGGCGGCGGTTCGTCGTCGCTGAAGGTGCAGCGCGAAATCTCTCCTCTCGACGGTCTGCGTGCCGCCCTCGACGGCAAAGCGCAGGTAGAGTGGGTGCGTGGCTATGTGGGCGACGTGACGGGTGAATACAATGGCGTAGTCACAGGTCAGGACCTCACCGACAGCCGTAGCGCCGAGGAACTCATCGCCGAGGCGGTGGACAAGGCTCGCGGTGCCGACTATGTAATCTTCGTGGGCGGTCTGAACAAATCGGCCGGCCAGGACTGTGAAGACGCCGACCGCACCGGGCTCGAACTACCTTACAATCAGGATGCTGTCATCGAAGCTCTCGCTGCTGCAAATCCCAATCTCGTCGTTGTCAACGTGAGCGGCAATGCTGTGGCTATGCCCTGGGTGAACAAGGTGCCCGCTATCGTACAGGCCTGGTTCCTCGGCTCGGAAGCCGGCAACAGTATAGCCGATGTCCTCACCGGTGCTGTGAATCCTTCGGGCAAGCTTCCCTTCACCTTCCCCACAAGTCTCAACGACGTTGGTGCCCACGCCCTCGGCGCATATCCCGGCACTCAGCGTGCTGACTCGCCCATCGTCGACCTCGAATATAAGGAGGGTATCCTCGTGGGCTACCGCTGGGCCGATGCCAAGAACACCAAGCCGCTCTTCCCCTTCGGCCACGGTCTGAGCTATACCACCTTCGAGTACGGCGATGCCACCGTTGACAGCAAGACTATCGGCATGGGCGACAGCATCACTGTCTCTGTGCCCGTGACGAACACCGGCAAAGTACCCGGCCAGGAAGTGGTGCAGCTCTATATCGCCGACAACAAGGCGTCCGTTGTACGTCCACCCAAGGAACTCAAGGCCTTCAAGAAGGTGGCTCTGCTGCCCGGTCAGACCGAGGTGGTGAAGTTCACTATCGGCAAGGACGCGCTGTCGTTCTTCGACGATAAGGCTCATGCATGGACAGCCGAACCCGGCAAGTTCACCGTCCTCGTCGGCTCGTCGTCGCGAGACATCCGTTCGAAAGCAGCCTTCACTCTTACCGACAAGGCGGTAGCGTCAAAGTAATCACCTCATCAACAGTATTCAAGCAATGAAAAAGACAATAATGACCCTCGGAGCGGGCGTCCTTGCCGCCGTGTCAGCCGTGGCATCGACCGACGCCAAGATGGATGCTTTCATCAGCGACCTCATGGGTCGCATGACGCTCGAGGAGAAACTCGGACAGATCAATCTGCCGCCATCCGATGACATCGTCACCGGTCAGCCGCAGAACAGCAACATAGGCGCTATGGTAGCCGCCGGTCAGGCCGGTGGTACCTTCAATATCAAGGGTGGCGAGAAGATCCGCGAGCTGCAGCGTCTTGCTGTGGAGAAGAGTCGCCTGGGTATTCCGCTGATTATCGGCATGGACGTCATCCACGGCTACGAGACTGTATTCCCCATCCCTCTGGCGCTGTCGTGCTCCTGGGATATGGTTGCCATCGAGCGCTCGGCACGCATCGCCGCCATCGAGTCGTCGGCCTCCGGTATCGGCTGGACCTTCAGCCCTATGGTGGATATCAGCCGCGACCCGCGCTGGGGACGTATGTCCGAAGGTGCGGGCGAGGATCCTTATCTCGGTTCGTGTGTCGCCAAGGCTATGATTCACGGCTATCAGGGCTCCGACCTTACTGCCGACGATGCCATAATGGCCTGTGTGAAGCACTTCGCCCTCTATGGTGCTTCTGAGGCAGGCCGCGACTATAACACCGTGGACATGAGCCGTCTGCGTATGTACAATGAGTACTTCGCTCCCTATCAGGCGGGAGTCGAAGCCGGTGCAGGCAGCTTCATGACCTCCTTCAACCTCGTGGACGGTGTGCCCGCAACGGCCAACCGCTGGCTCATTGAAGATGTGCTGCGCAAGGAATGGGGCTTCGACGGTTTCGTCGTGACTGACTATGCCTCTATCGCCGAAATCCCCGTGCACGGCGCCGGTGACTTCGCTACAGCCACTGTCAATGCTCTCCGCGCCGGTACGGATATGGATATGTCGGCGATGGCATTTATCTCCGTGCTCAAGACTGCCCTCGACGAGGGTCGCGTGACAATGACTGAAATCGACGGCGCCTGCCGCCGCGTACTTGAAGCCAAGTATCGCCTCGGACTTTTCGAGAATCCCTACAAATACAATGACCTCGCACGCGAGCGCACGCAGGTATATACTCCCGAGCACCGTGCTGAGGCTCGCCGTATAGCCACGGAGACTTTCGTGCTCCTCAAGAACGACAACAATGTGCTGCCCCTTGAGCGCAAGGGCCGCATCCTGCTCACCGGTCCTATGGCCAACACTGCCGCCAACATGCCCGGTACCTGGAGTGTGGCTGCAAACCTCGAGACTCCCAAGACTCTCCTTCAAGGATTCAAGGACGCTACTGCCGGCAAGGCTCAGGTGGTATATGCCAAAGGCTCGAATCTGTACACGGATGCTGTCACCGAGGCCGCTTGCACAGTCTTTGGCCGCGATATGCGCGACTCTCGCTCCGATGATGAACTCCTCCGGGAGGCACTCGCTGCCGCTGCCGACGTGGATGTGATTGTTGCCGCCATGGGCGAGGCATCGGAGTCGTCCGGCGAGTCGTCGTCCCGTTCGTCGCTGACGCTTCCCGCCTGCCAGCAGCGTCTGTTGGAGGCCCTCCTCGCTACGGGTAAGCCCGTGGTGATGCTCAATTTCTCAGGCCGTCCTACTGTGATGACATGGGAGAGCGAGCATGTGCCTGCAATACTCAATGTATGGTTCGGCGGTTCTGAGGCTGCCGATGCCATCGCCGATGTAGTGTTCGGTGACGTGGTGCCCTCAGGCCGTCTCACTGCCACCATGCCGCGCAATGAGGGTCAGATTCCCATCTACTACAATCACCTCAACACCGGCCGTCCCAAAGACCCCAACGGTCCCGCATATCAGAAGTACCGCAGCAACTATCTCGACGTGGACAATACGCCCCTCTATCCCTTCGGTTATGGATTGAGCTACACCACCTTCGACTACACGGATTTCGCTCTTGACAGCAACACTCTCGGTGTCGACGGCAAGATAGTAGCCTCTGTCACTGTCACTAACACCGGCAAGCGTGCAGCCGACGAGGTGGTACAGTTCTATATCCACGACCTTCAGGGCTCCATCTCGCGCCCCGTGGCAGAGCTGAAGCATTTCGACCGCATCAGTCTTGCTCCCGGTGAGAGCCGTCGTGTCGAATTCGTCATCACTCCAGATGTGCTCCGCTTCTACAACTATGAGCTGGAGCGCGTCGCCGAGCCCGGTGACTTTGAAGTGATGGCCGGCCCCGATAGCGGGCATCTCAGTCGTCTCCCCTTCACTCTGAAGTAATATTAGTTAGTGTCCCAAGAAGCTGTGTCAAAATAAAAAGGTAGCTAACGACGTAGGGTCGCTCCATGGAGCGACCGGGGGGGGGGGGCCGGCGGGGGGCGTTGCGGCGGGCCGGGGGTTTGGGCGGGGGGCGGGGCAGGGGGGGGGCCGGG
>CAMWKV010000138.1 GCA_947174915.1 uncultured Porphyromonadaceae bacterium
GTGCGGATGCTGTCGGTGGCGCGGCTATTGAGGGGTTCGAGCGCCTTGTTGAGCTCGGGCACCTCATCGAAGTAGGGAGCGATGGGTTCGTTGCACAGCTCGTAGCCGAGTATCTGAGGCTCGTTGGCATAGCGGGCGGCGATTTCCTTCCACAGATTGCAGAAAAGCTCCTGCGAGGGTTCGCTCTCGAGCAGCCAGGGATAGCCGTGGCTGTCATCGATATTATCGCCGGTCTGACCGCCGGGGGCATCGTGCATGTCGAGTATGAGATAGAGACCTGCGTCGCGGCACCACTCCACCACGCTGTCGATGCGGGCGAAGCCTTCGCCGGTATTGCGGGTGCTGCCCATATAGTCCTCATCGGTGAAGAGCTTGTAGTTGAAGGGCAGGCGGATAGTATTGGCACCGGTAGATGCTATGTAGTCGATATCGGCGCGGGTGATGTAGGAATCTTTGAAAGCCTTCCAGAAGTCGGCAGCCTCATCGGGACCGACAAGCTCGCAGAGCATACGCTCTATGAAGTGGGGAGAGTTCGTCGACGAGAAACCGAACATGTAGCCTTCGGGATTGAGCCAGTTGCCCAGGTTCGTGCCGCGGATGAAGAATTCCGATCCGTCGGGAGCGATGATGTTGTGACCGCTCACACGCATGAAGGCCTGAACATCTTCTTCATTCTTGTCCGTTCCGGAGTTGCAGCCGGCCACTGCGAGGACAGACAGAATGCCGTAAAACAATTTTTTCATGCTTAGTTATGCAGATAGATATTTAGTGTTAAGTGTGTCATAGTTTCTGGAACACGCGGATATAGTCCACCTCCATAGTAGCCGGCAGGCACGATTCGTCCACGCCCTGCGCGGCGCCCCAGTCACCACCCCATGCGAGGTTGAAGATGACATAGAAAGGACGGAAGAAAGGCCATGTTGCGACATTGCCCTTGCCGTCGTTGTTGAAGATGAGGAGCGCCTTGTCGTCGACATAGGTGGCTATATAGTCCGGAGTCCATTCGAGTCGATAGGTATGATAGTCGTCCTGAGCACCCTGAGTGAGTCGCTCGGCGGTCTTCTGCGTGCCCATCACATGATTGTAGGCCTCGCAGTGTATGCTTGAGGAAGTATAGTTGGCGTGATATCCCACCTCTTCCATGATATCAATCTCGCCGCAGCGGGGCCAGGGGTTCGCTGCGAAGTCGTTGTTGACGGGCATCATCCAGTAAGCGGGCCATGTGCCACGACCGGTGGGCAACTTGATGCTCGCTTCAAAAATGCCGTAGGTCCAGCCGGTGCCTACATTGGCATATACGCGGCCGGAGTAGACCTTGTCGCCCTGCTTGAAGCAGTGTATCGCCAAATGACCGTCAACAACTTCTGTCACATTGACACCGTTGACGGATTCCTTTACATAGGTCTGAAGTTCGTTGTTGACCCATCCCGGGCCTTGTACTTCATGAGTCCAGTGAGCGGGGTCGAGACGTCCGGGGGTATCGAATTCATCGTTCCACACCAGCTCGTAGCCGTCGGGGACCAGTATCGACGGGTCGACGGGTTCATACTCCTTGCCGGCCTGTTTCACGGAGATTTCCTTGGCAGTGGTGCCGGACACCACCTTGACTGAGGCAGTGCGCTCTTTGTGTGTAGTATTAGCGGCAACAGTGACTGTCACTGAGCCCTTGGCCGAAGCAGTGCCGCTCTTGCGGATTGTCAACCAACTGTCCGACGCGGCAGCATCCCATTCACGACCGGTGGTGCTCACCTCGATGCCGGCGTCGCCGCCGGCAGCCTCGAAAGTAAGACTCTCCGACGATACAGTGATGGCGACGGCAGCGGGTGCCGGTTCGTCGTTGTCGCCACCGCAGGCACATACACCCAGGGCTACAAACAATAGATTTGCAAGAAGTAATAACTTGGTTTTCATGAAGATTCGGTATACAATTAAAAAAATGCGCATGACCCGTCAATGCGATAGAACCGGATCATGCGCATTACTATTCATCAATCGTGATGAACCTGGAATATAATATTGGAAACGTTTACTTCGGTATTGTCGGGGTTGCCGCCGAAGTCAAGGACGAGCGAGATAGCATGCATGGCCTCGGGAGCCGACACCTTGCTCATCCAGAATTTCTTGGGCATGCCGGCAGCGAGCGCTGTAGTCTCGGCGAAGAAGAAATTGCCGTCGTGAGCGATAGTATTGCCGTCGGCATCCACTTCATTGGACTGTGTGAGCTTCACCATCACACCACCTATGTCGTTATTGCTCTCAAGGGTGATGCAGAAGTCATAGAGCTGTGCCGTATCGGGAGCGCTGAGGTCGGTGGCGAACTGCACCTGGGCCTGCCACTGCTCGAAGGTGGCGGAGGGGAGAGCTACTGTGAAGTCTTTGCCATTGAATGTCAGCACAGGGTCGGCAATCTGATTCCAGCCCGGAGCGTAATAGAACGAGTTGGTGTACGAAGCTGTAGACCAGAGGTTCTCGGCGCTGTTGACATCGACCCATGCGGGCTCCGGCTCGGACGAAATCTCGGGAGTAATGGTACCGTCGTCGTCGGCAGTACGCTTGATGACGAAGTTCTCAATGGTGACTTCAACACCTGCGGGGTTGCCGCCGAAGTCGAAGGTGAATACCAGATTGTTCATAGGTACTACAGCTTCCGAACCCTTGAACCAGAAAGTCTGAGGCTCGCCGGCTGTGAGGTTGATCTTGCTGTTGCAGAAGAAGCTGTGATTGTCGTCATCGTCACCGTCGGGATGGATTTTGAGGGTGACATTTTTCATATCCATAGTGGATGTGAAGATGAACGAACCGTCGTACTGCTCGCCTTCGTTGAGGCAGATATCAGTGCCCAGGTGCATCTGTGCCTGCCACTGGTCTGTAGTAGCCTCGGGGAGAGTGAGGGTCATGGTCTCGCCGTCGAAGGAGTAGGCGGGATCGGCAATCTGATTCCAGCCCGGAGCGTACCAGAACGAGTTGAGGTGACGGTCGGCAGTGAGCCACATGTTGAAGGGGCTGTCATATACGAAGCCTCCGAAACCGCTCATCTGGGTCTTGTCGAAGTGCAGAGGTATGGAGAGGGCACCCTGGCTGATACCGTTGCCATTGCCTACCTTGAGCTCTACCACATAATCGCCGGCCTTGCGGTAGAAGCGTGTCATGGAGTGAGCGGTGCTGTAGTTCTTGCCATCGATGATCCATACGGGATATACTCCCTTGGCGTTGAAGGAAAGGGTGGCGATGTTGGTATTCTGATCGATGTCCACCTGCACGGCATCGGCGTAGTCGGAGGCAAGAGGTATTGCGTTGACATTCACCTCATAGACCTTGTCCTCGGAGCAAGCGGGGAGCACGGCAGCGGTACCCAGGGCGAGCGCTGCTATGGCTATGCTTTTGATATATTTTTTCATGACTGAATATTAGTAAGGATTTTGAGTGAGAGTACCCTGCGAACGGTCGATTTCGCTCTGGGGGATGGGGAGGTGCTTCTTGTTGGGAGTCCAGGCGTTAGTGCGGTAGCCGTAGCTGTCGGGCACGAGTACTGTGGCAGCCTTGTCGGTACGGATGAGGTCCCAGTAGCGCTTGCCTTCACCTACGAATTCGAGGTGACGCTCTTCGATGATATTGTCGAGAGTAGGTTCGAGCTGAGTCTTCAGACCGGCACGTGCGCGGACGGCGTTGAGGTAGCCCTTGGCTTCGGCCGAGCTGCCACCGGTGGCAACGAGGAGCTCGGCAGCATTCAGCAGAGCCTCCGAGTAGCGGTAGATACGCCAGTTGTTATTGTAGTTGAGCTCACCGGAAGCCTTCTGACCGGCATTGCCGTCGGCCTGGGCAGCGTACTTCTCAAGGAAGAAACCGGTGTCCTGATAGCGCTTGTTGTACTCTACACCGGTAGCGCCGGCATTCCAGCAGGTAGCATCACGTCGGGTATCGTCGGCGCTGTAGCGCTCGTAGGTCTCGGCGCGGAGGGGACAGAAGCCCCAGCCGGTGTTGTGGCCTTCGGTGCCGGCAGGCCAGTTGTTCGGGCTGATGAGTGTGGGGAGCACGGTACCGCCGGCATTGAGGGGAGCACCCCAGTCGCGGGTAGCGTTCTCGCTGATGTAGTTGATCTCCCAGATGGATTCCTTGCTCCATTCACCGGCTTCGGTGAAGATGGTGGTGTAGTCGTCCACGAGGTCGTACTCGCCGGAGTTGATGATTTCCTTCATGTACTTGAGCGCTGTGGGGTAGCGGGCGGTATCACGCTGGTACATCACTACTTCGGCATATAGCATGTAGGCCATTGCTGTTGTCACACGGCCGGCCTCTACGGCAGGCGAGCGCCAAGGCAGTACATTGAGGGCGATAGCGGACTCGATGTCGGCTATCATGTGGTCGTACAGATCGTCGGCGGTCATCTGCTCGGCGATGTAGGGCGATGTGAGGTTTTTCTCGAAGTAAGGCACATTGCCATAGAATTTCCAGAGCCAGTTGGCGTAGAAGGCGCGGAGCACCTTCACCTGAGCTGTCCACGAGTTGATATCGGCCATGGTGGCATCTTCAACACCGCGCTCGATGTCCTCGAGGACGTCGTTGCAACGCTTAACGCCGGAGAAAGCCTCTACCCAGATGCTGGTGATAACCTTCAGAGGGGTCGCGGAATAGTTGAACATCAGGTGCCAGTTCTGGTTATCGTTGGCATCGGAGCCGCCCACCCAGAAGTCATCGGCCATGATGTCACCCATCAGGATATAGGGCGAGTATTCACCCATGCCCCAGTCGGTCCACTGCAAGGGGTCGTAGGCAGCAACTACTGCTTCTGCCACGTGCTCGGCAGTGTGGAAGTATTCGTCGGAGGAAGTCTGTGTGGGCGAGGTGACGGTGAGGAAGTCGTCGCCGCAAGAGGTCGCTGCTACAGCGAGCGCAGCAAGTCCGAAGATTTTATATATAGATTTCATGTTGTGATGTCAGATATAAGGATTAGAAAGCGAGGTTGCAACCGATGGTCCACACGCGAGCCTGGGGATATACACCGTAGTCAACACCGAGGGAAGTACCGCCGGATGAGATTTCGGGGTCGTAGCCGTGGTACTTGGTCCAAGTCTTGAGGTTCTCGGCGGCTACGTATACGCGGAATTTCGATACGAATACCTTGCGGGTGAGCTTCTCGGGGAGAGTGTAGCCGAGCTGGATGTTCTTGAGGCGGAAGTAGCTGCCGTCGTACACCATAAGGTCGGACGACTGCCAGTTGTAACCGTCGGCCTGCACGAAGCGGGGCAGCGAGTTGGTGGAGCCTTCGCCGGTCCAGCGGTTG
>CAMWKV010000139.1 GCA_947174915.1 uncultured Porphyromonadaceae bacterium
AATTACAAACGGGGCTTATAATCTTAAGTTAGTGACATTGCTCCATGGAGCGACCGCCAACGAGGCAGGTAGTCACCTGAAAATAAATTGGTTGTAGCCTGGAAGCGGTCACTCCATGGAGCGACCCTACGTCATAATCCCCGCCGCCTACTCCATCACACATAACTCATACTTAGCTCATAACTCATAACTCGTACCTATTAAAAACCTCTGCGTTCCTCTGCTCCTCTGCGCTCCCTCTGCGTGAGACAATTCCATCCAGGGCAATGAAACGCAATGCACGAAAAATTCTCACGCAGAGAAGCAGAGAATAGGAGGGGATGCATATGCATAAATCAGCATCTTACAAGTGCATAAGCGCGGCCGGGTCGGAGGACGCGGTCGCGCTTATTTGTTGGGAGGTAGGCTTAGTGGAGGTTGTAGACTGTTACTACTGATTGCTCGGTGGGGGTGACGAGGATGGCACGGGCCTGGGTGGGTCTGGGCGTCATACCGCTGATGTCTACCTTGCCGTCGGCACCGACTACGGGCGACTGTGCCGTGGGATTGCTGCCGTCGAGAGTGTAGTGTATCTCGGCATCGGCGTAGGGGCTGTTGAAGCCGAGGGTGTTGTCGTCAAGCAGGGTGATACCGGGCTGACGCAGATGGTATGCATAACCGGCCTGCTCCCAGCGAGGTATATGACGTGCCACAACGGCATTGAAGGCGGCATCGGTGTAGGTAGTATCGGGATTCCAACCGCGTTCGGCCAGACCAAGTATCTTCGGCAAAAGCATGTGCTCCAGTCCGGCAGCCGAACGTATAGTCTCGGCAAACACCTGGCCTTGAACGCCTTGGATATTGGCACCCTCGACGGGACAGAGTACATAGGGATAACCGTTGAGGGCGGAGAACTCATCCGTGGTACCACCCCAACTGAGGCCGCGCTCGTAGGGATGGTAGCTGTAGGTCATATCGAGGTAGAAGTGGTCCACATTGCTGAGTACCACCGGGTATCCGGCTTCGGCGATGTCGCGCACCACACCGGCCTGACCATGCGAAGGCAGTGTGCTCCAGCAGTTGACACTAAACATCTGCGGACATACGGCTTCGTTGAATTCGGGCGAATGACGGAGCGCCACTTCCTGCCAGCCGGAAATTTTGACACCCTTTCGGGCATACATATCTGCCACGCGCTGCACGTAATATGAGTGAACTTCTTTCTCGCTCGTGAGGCCTTTCTCCTCCATGAACGCCTTCACTGCGGGGCTGCCGCTCCATGCGCCGCGGGGTACCTCGTCGCCACCGATGTGGATGGCAGGAAGTTCTACGCCGGCCTCCTTATACATGTCGATAATGGCATCGGCCACTACGTCCATGAAGCGGTAGGGCCCTTCGAGCGCCGGGTTCATCACATTGTCGTGAAAATTCTGTGCGGAGGTGTAGCGCGAGGTATCAACATCGGCGCTCTCGGCGAGCAGGAAGCTGTCGTCGCCGGTAGTGCGGGCGCGGTATTTCATGGCCTCGATGGCCGCACGTGCATGTCCGGGTGATTCTATCTCCGGCAAGACACGGATGCCGAGGCTGTCGGCATGCTGAAGGAGGGATATCATCTCGGCCCGCGAGATATAGCCGTTGGCGGTATTGCCCTTGGTGTCGGGATTGCCGTCGCCTGCGAAAATCTGCGGAAGGAAGGAGCCGTCGCTGCCGGGGGTGTATCCGCGGCGGCTGCCCACAGCGGTCAGCTCGGGCAGCGCCTCTATCTCAAGACGCCATGCCTCATCGTCGACAGGATGGAAATGCAGCGTGTTGAGACCGTAGTCTGCCATCAGGTCTATCACCTTGTGGAGTTCGGCAGCGGTCTGGAAATTGCGGGCAATGTCAATCATCACACCGCGGTAGGGCAAGGACGGCCGGTCATTGATAACGGCCTGAGGCAGAGTGCGCGAACCGTGGCCAAAGGTGGCTGCTACGCGGCGGCGCAGACGAGGCCACATGGCCCTCGGAGCCTCGACGGTCATCTTGCCGTCGGCAACGGTGATGGTATATGCCTCCGTGGCACTGTCACCGCCTTCACGGTATTCGGCCTTATCGGGGTCAACGGTAGTGTCGCCGCCGAGATAGCGCACGTCCTTGAACGACGGCACGGCATCGTAGGGACCGGCCTCGCCGGCAGCGAGAGTTTCGTTCAGTGCATAGAAAGTATCGCCGTAGGGCATGAGGTCGGCGCCGGCGGCACTGTAGCCGGATGGATCGGCGAGGAGGTCCTGATACTCTGTAGCGAGCCCGCGGGTACTACCGTCCGACAGCACAAGGTGGGCGCCGTCCGGGGCATAGCAGATAGAACGGAAGATACCGCGGGTCAGGATGTCGAAGCGGATGGTGTCGTTGCCGGTGGCGGAGGCAAAACGCGGTGAACCGATGGCGTAGTAGCCGGGGACGATTTCGATGAGAGTATCGAGACTGTCAGCGAGTTCCATACGGCGGGCAAACTGGTTGAATGCCAGGCGATCGACGCCACGGAGGTCACCGGTTAGTACGAAGGACTGGCGGTACATGGCGGGACCGGAGTCTACTGCCAGGTTCTCTACCGACCAGGTCAGTTTCGGGTCGGCGCTGTGTTCACGGCATCCGGCAGCGCAGCCCAGGAGGCACAGTGCTGCAAGAGGAAGAAGTTGTTTCATGTTCAGTTTAAGGTAGTTAGTATAGTTTGCGACTGGTAAAATAGCTTCTCTGACGTAGGGTCGCTCCATGGAGCGACCGCTGCCTATGCCATGTGACGTCTAAAAGTCGATTGGCTGTAGCCGGAAGCGGTCACTCCATGGAGTGACCCTACTTCGTGAGCAACTACTTTATTATGGCACATCGCCATTCGTCATTAGCTATATCTATTTTTTGATACAGCACTGATATTGCATGCATTATATCAGAATGAAGCCTTGACGGCACTATCGAGCTCGTTGGGGTCAAGGATTCGTTTGCTGATTTCGCCGTTGCGGATGAGGAAAGTCTGCGGCAGAGCGCCCACATTATACTGAGTGAGTACATTAACGCCGTCCGAGGGGGCATTCCACACTGCCACCCAGGGGATGTTGCGTGCTGCTTCCTTCCATGCCACCTCATCATCATCGAAAGATACCTGATATATCTTAAGCCCCCTGTCCGAATATTTCTCGTAGAGGTCGTGGAGGATGGCATTGTAGGCGGGCGACGACGGCAGGCCGTAGGCGGTGAAACTCAGCAGCGCCACGCCATCACCGGCGACTTCGCTCAGTGAGTGTTCGTTTCCGCGGCTGTCATAGCGGGTAATATCCATGATACCGGTCGAAGGCACCTCCAGTACCGTCTCCTCAGGCGCAGGCATCTTGCCCAGCAGTTGACGGCCAAGGAAATAGGTGCGACGGAGTGCGAGGGCGCGAGGATCGTCGGGATGGTGCATGGTATATATCTGGGCAGCAGCGCCATACACACGATTACCGGCCGACGTAGCGGGATCGAAGACAGGCTTACCGCCGACGGCTTTGCCCACGGCGTAGTAGGCCACAATACCGGTGGTATCGGCTGTGATGGTATTCACAAGGGCGTACTGAAGCGCCTGAGTATCAGTAATATTGGCCACAATACTATCGATGCTCGCGAACTTCTCAGCCACGGGTGTGCCGGCAAGAGTATGTCCGGTGCCGAAGGTTGCGGCGGGGGCATTGACGGTGATGGCGTCGACAGAATCAACGGGGAAGTAGACCGAACCTTTGCCGGGAAGGGTGAGGCGCATGATGTCCATGTTGTGCATCGGTTCGGCAGCCTTGTAAGCGAACTTGCCGTTGGCAGCCACATCCAGAGTGTCAATCGCGTACCACAGTCCGGCGTTGTTAGCTTCGAGAACGAGTCGCGTTCCTTCGGGAGCATCGGCAACGGTGCCGTCGACACTCCAACCGTGCTGCGAGGAGCACGCCCCGGCCAAAAGTGCCATACCGGCTACTATCGGCGAAATATATCTGAGGGCCTTCATTCGAATTTGGCGGCTATGGCAGCTGCAATCTCCGCCATACGTTCGGGGCTGAGGCTGAGCTTCTTGCTGAAATCAAGATCGGATTCCTTGTCGATAGGCAGCAGATGGATGTGAGCATGAGGCACTTCCATACCTATCACACCCTCAGCGATACGCTTGCAGGGGATAGCCTGGCGCTGAGCCTTGGCAACACGCTTGGCGAAGAGGTGCAGACGGGTGTATTCTTCGTCGTCGAGATCGAAGATATAATCTACTTCGCGTTTGGGTATTACGAGAGTATGACCCTCGCGGACAGGGTTGATGTCGAGGAAAGCATAGCAGTGCTCATCCTCGGCCACACGGTACGAGGGAATCTCGCCGGCGATGATGCGGGAAAAGATAGATGCCATAGTATGCCGATATTAGAGACCGATTTCTACAATTTCGAAATTCATAATGCCGGCGGGCACCTTGATTTCGACCTTGTCGCCGAGCTTGTGACCGAGCAGACCGCTTGCTATAGGAGTGCTGATACCGATTTTCTTGGCGCGGATGTCTGCCTCGCTGTCGGCAACGATGGTGTATTCCATCTCGGCGCCGTTGGCGATATTGCGGATTTTTACGCGGCTGAGAATCTGTACCTCGTCGGTGGTGAGCTTAGTCTCGTCGATGATGCGGGCGTTGGCCACGAGTTCCTTGAGCTGTGCAATCTTCATTTCGAGCATGCCCTGTGCCTCCTTGGCGGCATCGTACTCGGCGTTCTCGCTGAGGTCGCCTTTGTCGCGGGCTTCGGCGATGGCGCGGCTGATTTCGGGACGCTTAACATTCTCAAGGTAAGAAAGTTCTTCCATCTTGCGGTCGTAACCTTCTTTGGTCATATAGGTGTATGCCATGATATCAGTGATTTGGTAGAGTGATAAAAAAGAAAGAAGCTCAACACGCGAGTTGTCGAGTCCTCCCTAAATGTCTGTGTTTTAAATACGTCACAAAGGTACGCCTTATTTTTCATTCAGCGCTCCTCGTGACTCTTAAAATTGCTTAAATTCGCTGTCAGTGATAAGTAGAGGCTTACGACCCCGTTCCCCGATATTTGTCTTAATCAAAGGCTCCGGACATGGTCTCCTGGACGGTCTCTTCTTCTTCGACGGGGAGTGATTCACCGCCGCATAGGTCTATGTCGGGCAGAGTGAAGCGTGTATCCTGCGAATAATGCAGCGTCGGGTCGGCATATACCTTAGATATATACTTACCATAGATAGGCAGCGCCAT
>CAMWKV010000140.1 GCA_947174915.1 uncultured Porphyromonadaceae bacterium
ATTCTCCGCCCTCTCCGCTGCCGGCGCTCTGAGCTTCGACGAGGGCCGGCGCCGCGTAGCCGCCCGCGCCCGCGCCATGCAGACGGCTTGCTAACTCAAGGAGAGCACAATGGCTGCCGTACTCGCCCTCCCCGACGAGAAGGTAGAAGAAATCTGCGCCGGTATCGATGGCGTGGTGGTATGTGCCAACTACAACTGCCCCGGTCAGCTTGTTATCTCCGGTGATATAGAGGCTGTTGACGCTGCCTGCGCTCTCCTCAAGGAAGCCGGTGCCAAGCGTGCTCTCCGCCTCAAAGTCGGCGGCGCCTTCCACTCGCCCCTGATGGAGCCTGCCCGCGAAGAGCTCGCCGCTGCCATCGAGGCTACCGAAATCCACGCTCCCGTGTGCCCCGTGTTCCAGAATGTGGACGCACTTCCTCACACCGACCCCATTGAAATCAAGGCCAACCTCATCGCCCAGCTCACCGCTCCCGTGCGCTGGACTCAGACTGTCCGCAACATGATTGCCGACGGCGCCACCGAATTCGTAGAACTCGGTCCGGGCAAGGTACTCCAGGGTCTTGTCACCAAGATCGACCCCTCTGTTGCCGTTTCCGGCATGCAGTAATCTGCGGCTGCGGTCGTTCAACAAAATCTCTCCACTATGCCTTTTCTCTCTCCGGGTACCAGAATTACAGTGGGCGCGCATGGCACGCTCACTGTAATTGCATATATAGGAGGCGGAGGACAGGGAGAAGTGTACCGTGTGACGGTCAACCCCGGCAATAGGGTGATGGCTCTCAAATGGTACACCAATGAATTTATACTCAGGAATAAAGCCTTCCGCCGCAACCTCGAAGACTTATGTCGCCGTCCGTCGCCCTCGCCGGCTTTCCTGTGGCCCGAGGCTGTCACGGCCCGCGTGGGGCACCGCTACGGATATATCATGCCTCTGAGCGATGAGCTGCCCGACCTCGGCCAGTATTTCTGCCCGGATGTGTTCCCGGATGCCTACTTCCGCTCCTGGGAGGCGCGTATTAATGCCGCCCTCGCGATATGCAGTGCGCTGAGTAAGTTGCACCTGGCAGGAATGAGTTATCAGGATATAAACGACGGCAGTTTCCTCATCCATCCCGTCACGGGGCATGTGCGCATTTGCGACAATGACAATATCGTGCCGCATGGCGTGTCCACGGGCATGCAGGGCAAGGTGCGCTACAGTGCCGCCGAGGTCATCGCCGGCCGGGCGCCGGACCAGGCGTCGGACTGCATGAGCCTTGCCATCGTGCTCTACCGCATCTTCGCCGTGGACCATCCCTTCGAGGGGCGCAACACGTTGGGCCGGAACTTGGCGAGTATGTCGGCCGAGGATGAGGCGCACCTTTTCGGCAGCGACGCGGTATTCTGTCACGATAGCCGTGATGACAGCAACCGTCCCGACCGCAGACACCAGCCGAATTCGCTCTTTTTCTGGCCGCATTTCACTGATACACTGCGCGCAGCCTTCGCCGAAGCTCTCAGCCGCGATGCCATCACGCTGCCTAAGCGCCGCTATACGGCCTCTATGTGGCAGCGCATACTGCGCCGCGAACGTGCCGCCCTCATCACCTGTCATGGCGGAGGCGACTCTCACGATTTCCTCTCGGCCGACACTCTGCCGCCACGCTGTCCCTACTGCGGTGTGGCGCTGCATGGCGAACTGTGGCTGCGATTCTTCAGCGGTGGCGCCTACCGCCTCACGGACGGCAAAGCACTCTACCTGCAGTTTGATTCCGAACCGGCAGGCCGCTGCCGGCGCATAGGCGGCAATCGTTCTACCGATGTATTTGTCCTCTCCAATATATCTTCCGATACATGGACAGTCACCTCGCCCGGCGGCGGCCGCAGCAGCGTGCCGCCCGGTGGGCAGTGTCGTCTGATGCCCGACGATACGATAGATTTCGGTCGTGTACGGGCTCGTGTGTCGCAGTCGGAATAGCGTTTCATTATTTCTCCTTATTCACCTCATACCATGCCGCTTAATTTCTTCAGACCTGTAGCCGCTACCCGCCGGCATCTCAATATGTTCTATCTCCTGGATACCTCCGGGTCGATGAACAATGCCCACTGCATCCAACAGCTCAACAGCGCCATGCGCGACATCGTGCCGATACTGCGCGAGGTGAGCAGTGCCAACCGCGACCACTCGGACATCTATCTCTCGTGCATATCCTTCGGCACGGAGGCTAAGTTGCTCTACCGCAATCCGGTACTGATAGACAAATTTGAATGGATTGACGTACGTGCGGAGGGGCTCACCAATCTCGGTGCGGCTTTCATGCTCCTCAATGAGCAGATGAAATCGCGAAAGACTTTCGGCCACGGCGACGGGAATCTGCGCTCCGCCGTCATACTGATGACCGACGGTCAGCCGGATAGCGGATGGCAGGAACAACTGACTGAGCTGCAGTCGAATCCTTGGTTTCGCGAGGCCTTCAAGATTGCTATCACGGTAGGTCCGCAGGCGGCGCACCCGGAGGTGCAGGATGTGATGTGGCACTTTGCCACTCCCCTCGATGCCGGCGACGACCACCTGGTGATACATGTCAGCGACCTGGCACGCATAGGGTCGGTGCTGAGATTTGTGTCGTCGGTAGTGAGTCGTGTGGGCTCGCAGAACTATGGCAGTCCCACGGCAGCCACCGGGCAGATAGCGGATGCCATCGAAGGCGAATTTAAAGATGAAGGGGTGGTACTCATCTTCGACCGTGCCGGTAATGACAGAAAGCCGCACTATTAATAAATGAGTTGAATAGCAGTAAGGTACATGATATCGACAGAACGATGAGAGCCGTCAGGTACATGATATCGACAGAACGATGAGAGCCGTCAGGTACATGATATTGACAGAACGATGAAGAATATTTTTACTTACGCAGGGAGCGCTACAGGTGTGAACCATCTGGCGGACGGGCGCCCGTGCCAGGACCGTTCCTACGCCGGGGAGGTAGAGTATGCCGGTGGCAACGGTCGCGCGGTAGTGTTGCTGGTGTCGGATGGCCACGGGTCGGTAGAACATTACCGCTCGGACATCGGTGCCGAACTTGCTATAGAATCCGCCCTCGAGGCGTTGCCGCATATCCTTGAGTTGTTCGACAGCCGCATGCCCTCGGACGGCGTGACGGTGAGCCGGGGTGTGGCCGCAGCAAGCATGCTTTCTAAGGCCGATGATAGTCCTGTCGACCCGCTGTTCGAGTCGACGGCGCGTATGTTCTTCACGCGTATCAGCGCACTGTGGTCCGGCAAAGTGCTTGGGCATGTGGCTGACAATCCTCTGCCTGAGCCGAGTGTTCAAGGCCCGGCGCATCCCTATGGCTGCACACTCATAGGGGCGGCGGTGACAGACAGGTATTGGTTCGCCTTCCAGCTTGGCGACGGTGCCGTGGCGGGTGTCGGTGTCGATGGACGCACGCTCACGCCGGTGCCCGGCGACAGTCGTTGCCGCCACGGACGCACCACCTCCATGAGTCGACACGGCGCATCCGATTTCAGATACGGCTACAGTACGGAATTGCCTGCGGCCTTGATGCTCTGTACAGACGGCATCTCCGATTGTATGCCTGATGCCCAGGCTCTTACGGCAGGTATCATAGGCCCGATAGCCGAGGCTATGCTCGCCGACGGGAGTGCGGCTGTCAGCCGGGAGATTGATGCCGAGTTGCCGGAGATGTCCCGGGCCTACGGGGGAGATGATGTATCTGTCGCTCTGTGGATGAACCGCTCGGCTCTGCCGGATGTGATAGAAGCCCTGCGCGCGCAGAATATCGCCGCCGCTTTCCAGGGCTACACCACTGCCAAGCGCGAGCTGGTGAACACCGAGAAATCCATAGCCGACATCAAGGATAGTCTTACGGCCAATATGTTAGTGGTGGATGATATAGTCGACGGCTGTTGGGCGTCGTATGATGCTGATGCTGATATGCTGCGCGAGAATTCCACTCTGAGCAGCCTCAGGAGCCGTCAGCGGCAGTTGCTTGATGACCTTGATACCATCCTGCTCAGCATAGAAAATTTCGACCGTACACCATCTGACAATCAATCAGCCGGCGACGTTCAGTCCGATACTATATCGGATTGCGATACGATATTAGATATTGATTTATGAGCCATCGCATACCTACAATACTGCCCGATGCAGTGAGGCACTATCTGCGCGTGTATGTGCAGCCGACTATGCGCTGCGTGGCATGCGGCAAGGAGGTGTCTGCGCAGAAAGTATTTATGGATGCTGCGGGGCAAGCTGCGTGTCGGGAGCATAATCTGCGGCGCTGCTATTCCTGCGGACGCTTCATGATGCCCGAGGGAGTGCATCTGCCGGGCTATGAGAAGGTGTGTGCCTCGTGCGCCCGGACGATGTCCGGGGCTAAGGTGCAGACTCTGACGCATGTGGTGCAGCAGCATCTTGTCAATATGGGCTTTGTCATACCGGCCTGCAAGGTGACCTGTCTTCCGGCGGCTGAGATGAAGCGCAGGCATGCGAATATGATGGGTATTGCCCCTCTGGGTATGGCGATGAACGACAGCGAACCGTACTCTATTGATGTGATGGCCCAGCAGTGTCGCGCCGGTATCATCCGTACCATTGCCCACGAGATGATGCACCTGTGGCTCTTCGAACACGAGTGCAAGGCACCGAAGGTATATGCCGAGGGCTTCTGCAATCTGTGTGCGGCGCTGGTACTCAGAGAGTTCGAGGGTGAGGATGTCCTCTTTCACCTCGGCAATATGATGGAGGATAAGAATCAGGACTACGGCCTCGGTTTCCGACGCCTGCTGTCGGTCTACTATAACTTCGGCCTCAATGCCGTAGTAGCGGCCATGCGGGAATATATGCCCGCATGTGAGTAGGCTGCTGAAATGCAGCTGAATCGAGATAAATCCTGCAAGATTATCTGCGTCGTAGCTTGCCTGTGGATGTACGGGGGAGGGCTGCAACGACGGTGATTCGTTTGGGTAGTCGGCGATGGTCGGCGATAGCTTCGCGCAGAGTGCTTTCGATGGCATCGGTGAGGCGTCGGCAGGCCTCCGAGCCGGCAACGCATTGCTCGGGCGCCTCTATCTGTAGTTCCACCGCTTCGCCCCATACCGGATGCGGCATCCCGCGCACCAGTAGCACCGGTTCATTGCTCTCTGTAAATGCTTTGCAAAGGACGTAGGGTCGCTCCATGGAGCGACC
>CAMWKV010000141.1 GCA_947174915.1 uncultured Porphyromonadaceae bacterium
AAGAAAGATGAAGACCAGGCGTTGGCACGCATAGCCACGAGCTTCGGGGAGCAATCGCTTGTCACCAAAGGGGCGGAGAAGTTCAATGATGTACGCTCGACGCTCGACACCAAGCTCAACAACGCTTACTCATACGTGGTACTCGCCGCAGCCATATCCTCGACCGCCAGCTCACTCTATCTGCTGACAAAGGAATACAAGGACCTTACGGTAAACACCTACAAGTATGTGACCAAGAAGCCTTTTGTCGCGTGGTACTATGCCGACGCCAACCTTGCCATAGCACGCGAGATAAAGCACGCCCAGAAACTATACGCTACCGTGGCCGCCTCCGGCATAAACCTCATGAAAGCCTCGATGGATGAGAAGATGAATCTTGTCATGTCGCTGAAGGACACCATAGAGAACGCCCGGCGGATTATCGACAACGCCAACCTGTGGTGCTACCTCATGACAAACTGCGGCTGGAAGCCTGACTACATCTGGGAGATACTAACCTCCGATGTCAAGGACGAGATCGTGGGAGCGGTAATCAACAAGTGGAACCAATAAACATATACCGATCATGAAATTCAGAACTATCACCGCATTATCGCTCGCCCTGCTCATCGCGGCAGTCCCGGCGGCAGTGTCGGCCAAGACACCCAAAATCCATGACGACCAGAAGGAGAAGCAATGGCTCTCGATGGAGAACGGGCCGTGGGACTTCGCTCCCGACTGGTACTATTATTTCCTGCACAAGAATTATTCCGGCGCGGAAATGTACTGGAAGTGGGCCGGCTTCAAATCCGGCTACCGCGTCCGCTTCAAGGAGGAGAAATCGAATGTCAAACGCATCATGCCCGTGCGTGTCACGGCGGAAGAGACCCAGCGGCAGAAACTATCGAAAGTGGAGAAAGAACGTGCATACGTCGAATCTCTCTACAAGGAGGAACTGGCACGCGAGGCTGACCGGGCTGTCGATGTCACCTATTCGATCTACAAGGACGAGTTCAGCCGTATGCAGGACTGTATCGCCGACGGGCTTCTCTATTGCCTTAACAAGAGCAAGGGGAAGATGAAGTATCAGGTTGACGAGCTGTCACGGCAGAACGAGATTATCTGCGCCAATATCGCCTATATCCATAAACAGGGTGTCGGCTACGGGCTGGAGAACGCAAAGCGTCAGCAGGCATACGAGGAGGCAAAGACCGAGATGGGAAAACTGGTGTCGCGCACCGCCCGCCTCGCGGCAGTGGCCGCCACCCACTACTAACATTAACCTGACTAATTGAAAACTATATGACTTTATTATCAATACTCTGCACAATGGGGCTTCCGGCTATCGACCAGAGCCTCGACAAGCTGCTTGTGGCGATGGAGGCGTTTCCGAATGTGGCGATTTTAGGCGATACAATCAGCTTCGCCCGTATGCTCGGACTGTTGCTCGCCCTGTGCGTAGGCTCTTACGAGTGCTGGATGATGATGCTCGGACGGCGCGGCATGGACGTGATGAAGCTGCTCCGCATCATAGGCATATCAATGTGCATATCATCTTCCTCATGGATATGCTCGGCTCTCCAGATGCCCGGCAAGTCTTTGGAAGCCACCACTAAGTCAATGGCTATGGCGAAGAACAAGGAGGTCGCGGCACTGGAGCTGAAAGTGGCCCAGAAGCAAGGAGAGTATCTTGAACGCCTCCGGGCAGTGCAGGATTCAATATCCACGGCAAAACAGGTCGCTGCCATAGGCGAGGACGCGAACTGGTGGGACAAACTCGTGTATAACGTGGAAAACCTCGGCGAGACCATCAACAACTACGCCCAGCGTGCGGCGGTGGCCGCTGAGACAAAGGTAAGCGAGTGGATAAACGACGTGATACGCTTTGTCGGAGAGCTGATTTTCCAGATGTCATATTACGGCATACTTGTGGCGCAGAGGATATTCATAGCGATAATGATTGTGTTCTGCCCCATAATGTTCGCTCTTTCCCTCGCTCCGCCGTGGAACTCGGCATGGAGCCAATGGATGTCAAAATTCCTCTCCCTCACGTTATGGGGCTTCGTGACATATATGTGCCTGTACTACATAGACTTCATATTGATGTATAATCTTCAGGAGGATCTGGTGGCCTACAACCACCTGTTGCACGGTGCTGTCAACTCATGGGAGCAGATAGGCGCACTCGGTTTGCAGGGCATAGGCTCCAACTGCATGTACGCTATGGGTATGCTTGTCGGGGCCTATATCATACGATTTGTCCCAGAGGTTTCATCATGGCTAATACCCGGCGGTGTCAGCAGCGGTGCCGCTTCTCCCTCAGGCAGTGTCGCTATGGGCGCGGCGATGATGGGAGGCTCGGCGGCTCTCAAAGCTACCAACGTGACCCGCAACGTGGCCGGTTCAATCGGCGCACAGGCAGGAAGAAATCTGAAACACACCCCTTAACCGACTAACAAGATTATCATGCTGATAAAATCCCTTGAACAGAAAACGCGGCTCGCAATGATGACGGTAATGGCAACCATAATAGGTTGCGCCGCCATCTGCGGGTTCACCGTGTGGCGTTGCGTGTCGCTCGTGACCGAGGAGCGCAAGCAGATATATATTCTTGACGGCGACATACCGTTCCTTGCCGAGCGTGCCGGACTTGAAGCCAATTTCATCATGGAGGCGAAAGCGCATATCCAGCTCTTCCACCAGTATTTTTTCAATCTCCCTCCCGACAACGACTATATCAAGTGGACTGTCGGCAAGGCCATGTATATGGCTGATGGCACAGCCCTGAAGCAGAAGCAGGCACTTGACGAGAACGGCTTTTACTCCGACATCATATCATCTTCGGCTGTCTGCACCATAATCTGTGACTCTATACAGTTCGACGAGCATACACGCAAGTTCAGCTACTACGGGACGCAGATTATCAAGAGGCGCACGCGCGATCTCAAACGCACCATGCTTACCACCGGATATGTGGAGAATGTGCCGCGTACACAGAACAATCCCCACGGACTGATGATAACCAACTGGCGTACTCTTGAAAACAAAGACCTTGACTATTAAAACCTGACTTATGAAATCCCTAAGACAAACATTCAGCGACAACCGGAGGAAAGCACATGGCGCAATACGCTCATGGCTCCGCCCCAAAATGGGTGCCATAGGCACACGTTACCGTCTGGCCGCCAGGATCAGAAAGGCCAATTCATGGGCCACGCGACACCCTCGCCGGACTTTCGGCTATGTCGTCGGTTCCCTGCTGATGATACTCGTGTGCGACATAATAGCGACCGGGGCACGGATGGAATCACATGAGCCGGAGCTGCAATCCATCGCCAAGGTCGAGCCTATCTTCAGCGGCTTCCGCACCATTCAGGCCAACAAGGAGGCGCAACGCCGCCGGCTCATGGAGATAACCGGCGACGGTCAGGCGGTCAAGCATGAGCTTGACTCCCTTATCGCCATTCCACGCAAGAGCCATGACGACTCAATAGGCATAATACGCCGGTACAGGCAGCTTGAACAGATTGTAAAATCCCTCAAACATAACGATAACAATGAAAAAAATTAATTTCAGACAACCGAAGTATATCTTCCCTGCGGTGATTTTCGTGCCGCTGTGTGCGCTGATATATTTTGCTATGGAGACTTTCGGCGGCAGTGGCGATGACACCCAGACCGTTGCGACAGACCGTATCAACTCCACTCTGCCGGAGGCCAACGCCGAGGCTCCCGGTGACAAGATGTTCGAGATGTCACGCCGCTTTGGTGACGAGGACGCCTTTACCGCCGTTGGCGCGCTCGGCGAGGAACAGGAGGAACGTGAGGCTCTGGAACACGGCTACACCGAGGACGAGCTGAACCGTCTCGACGCGGCCGAGGCTGAGCGTATCCGTCAGCAGCAGGAGCTGGAGGAACTGGAGCGTTCCCTTGCTGAATCGCGCCGGCATATCAACTCATACGCTTACGGTGACGGCTACAATCCTGCCGACTATGAACCTGCCGTTGACCCTCGCAGCGAATATGCACGCGACCTTGAGGCGATACAGCAGCGCAGCTATGAGCGTCAGAAAGCTATCGAGGCCGGACTTGGCATAGGACAGCCTGACCCGGAGGAAACAATGCGTAAACACCGGGCCGACTCCATAGCAAGGGCGCGGGAGATAGAGCGTGAGAAAAACCGACCCTTGCTGGTGCTTAAATCAAGGGAGACAAATGCCGACAAGTTCAATACCGTGGGTAGTTCGGCCGATAATGTCGATGCTCCGCTTATCCGTGCCATGATCGACAAGACAACAAAGGCGCACGAGGGCACGAGGCTACGCTTCAAGTTGCTCGATGATGTGACCATACATGATGTGAGGCTTGCCAAGGGCACATATCTGTACGGCACTGTCACAGGCTTCGGCCAACAGCGTGTCCGCGCCGCCATCACTTCAATTCTTGTAGGCGGAAAGTTCCTGAAAGTGAACCTTTCGGTGTTCGACAACGACGGCATGGAGGGCTTCTATGTCCCGGAGTCCGCTTTCCGCGATTTTATGAAAGAGGCGGGAGCCAGCACAGTGCAGCAGAATATCAGCTTTGAGTCCGAGAGCGGTTACGGCTCCGGAATATCCGGCGAGGCCATCGCTTTGCAGGCTCTCCAGAATATGTATAACTCGGCAACTTCCGCTGTATCGGCCAATATCCGCAAGAACAAGGCGAAAATCAAATACAACACAATCGTTTACCTTATCAATTCAGACGAAGCATATTAAACGGTAATCAACCAACCCATTATGAAAGATAAAATTATTGCAGCGACCCTCGCGCTATGCGCCGTCGCAATCCCGGCGACAGCCAAAGAGAAGATCCTTGTCAACTCGGAAGTGACAACCCATATCGTCATGCCTGAGAATATCAAGATGGTGGACTTATCCACCACAAAGATTATCGGCAACCAGTGTGCCGACAACATCGTGCGTATCAAGCCGTTCATCGAAGCTGACTCCGTTCCCACCTCCTACCGCGAGGGTGAGCTGATGGGTACTCTCACACTCATCGGCGAGCGGCATCTGGCACAGTACGATGTGGTATATACC
>CAMWKV010000142.1 GCA_947174915.1 uncultured Porphyromonadaceae bacterium
GTGGTGAAGGAGTACTGATAGTTGCCCTGTGCGGGAGCGGCATCGGTATACTTCACGCCCTGCTGGCCGGGGGTGCACAAGAGAGTCTTCACGAGCTCACCGTCACGACGGATTTCTACTGTCACGCTGCCGCTCAGAGGATTGCCGTCAATTGATGTTGCAGGAGCATTGAACTCGATATCTACTGTAGTGCGACCGTTGGGGTCGGTGGTGAACTTGACATCGCTCACGGTATTAGGCTCGTTACCGCTGCGGGCGGCCTCCATACCTATATTATCGATGAAGAGATAGCCACCATCGGCCATCAACTTGTTCGATATACCGTGGATACCCATATAGTAGTTGCCTGAACGGTCGGGTTTGAACCAGCCGCCACACTGGGTGGGCAGAATAGAAGTCACGTCAGTTGCAGGAATCACCTCAGTAGTCATACCGGCGGCGTCATTGTAGCGGCCCATCTTCACCTCGAAGCGGTGGGTTGAGCCTTCCGCGTAGAGCGACGCATCCATGTAGACATAGTAGTACTTGTCGGCATCGAGCTTGATGGCCCACGGTATGAGCCAGTCGTCGCATACGTTCACATTAATCGGGTACTGCAGCTGGGCACACTTGCTGAACTGACGACCGCCGGACACACCGTTGAAGTTATAGTAGCCCCACGAACGGTCAGTACCGGAAGGATTCTTGTCGCCGTCGCCATTGATAATCTGATAGTAGCGCTCGAAGAGGTCGTGCTCCTGTCCGGACGTATAGTCGTCGAAAACCTGCAAGAAGGGAGGTACCAGAGGAGTGCGTTCGCCCAGACGGTGGGCACCGCTTGTAGCGCCCTTGGCGGGTACGCCCAGACGGGCATCGGCAGTCAGAGCATCGCCCTTTGCAGGTACCGGGTTGTGAGCCAACGGGTCATGAGCCAAGGCCGAGCCGAAGCACAGAGCAAATCCTGCAAATACGATAGGTTGTAGGAAGTGTTGCATCAGAATATAATTTTTACTGAATGATAATTAACTTTTACGATATATATACCGTGCGCGGGCAGGACACGTCCTACTTCTCGTCCGGTCATGTCGTAGACATTGAAGTCGGTGGCACCGAGTACAGACACCACACCGTCGGCCGAAACGCTCACCTTGACATCCTCGACGGCAATGCCGGCGAGAGACGACTCAGCGGCGGTGCGCACCTGTGCATAGTCGGAGGTCGCAGTGCGGACGCCGTCGGCATTGATACCGCGTACTGTATAATAGTAGTCTGTGGCGCGTTCGAGGCCGTCGACCTTCGCTTCAGTGGCGGAGGTGCCGAGCACACGGGCATTCCAGGCAGCGAGAGGCGTGGCAGTCTCAACGCCGCGGAAGCGGAGCTGTACGTCATCGAGGGCGAGTGTACCCTTGTCGACGCGTCGGTACACAATCTGCGCGGCAACAGCGCCGGCAGGAATGAGGGAAGAATCTACATGGTATTCAACACCTGCGGGCATCGATGTGGCGTTGAGTTCGATGCGGTCGATTTCATGCCAAGTGCCGTCAGCGAGGACGCTTACCTCAATATGGCTCTTGCCACTGGCCGAGCGTTCGCGATACCAGAAGCTGATGGCAGTAAGATCGGCCTGGAGCAGCGGGGAGCTGATGCGTCCGTAGTCGGTAGTCATCGAGAGCGAAGGCGATGCCGCACCGTAGTAGCCTGCCATAGACATGGTATTGATACAGTTGGTGGACCAGCCTGCGGGTAGCGCGTCGATACCGCCGGTGAAATCCGAGGTAGCATATCGGTCCTCGCCTACCTGCATGGTGTAGACAGAGAGCTCATAGTCCACGGCACCATCGACAGGCAGCCAGTGGGCCGTGAAGGTGTCGGAGTCGACATCCGTAGCATCGAGCACGGCAGGAGTAAGGAAGCCGAAGGACATCGCAGGAGTGGTCACGCTGCAGGGGTCTGACACTTCGCCCTTGATGGCACCGGAAATACCCTGTACGGTGAAACTGTACTCAGTCTCCGGCTGAAGACCGGCGACTGTGAGAGTATTGGCGGCCACATTGAGGTCGGTATAGATACCTACCGCCGTTCCGGCGGCATCATAAACGTTCACGAGATATCCGGGCGACATGGGCAGTGCCTCCCACGAAGCCTCGAAAGAAGTCGGGGTTACCTCAATGGCCTGAAGACCCTTGACTTTATCAAGATAGGTAATTGTGCGGCATACATCGAAGCTGACAACGCCGGAGGCCTCTACGATATTAGAGAGAGGCATGTTGGTGCGGAGGCCGTTGGATGTAAGCATGTTGGGATATCCGTCATCGGTGATGCTTGTCACGCGTTTGGTCCCGGGGAAGGGGTCGGCCGCGAAGGTATCGTTGCTCAATAGTCCGTCGGCTGGGATGACATATGCGTGCGAACTCGACTTGCCGGTATTCACCTGGTTGTAGTTCCAGAAATCCTCCGCATAGTTGATACGCCACAGGAGCATACCGTGTCCCGGAAGCTCGGCGTCCCAGCCCTTCTGCTGGCGGTTCTCGAGGAGGAAGAATTCGTTGGGGTCGTCTGTGTTGATTTTATATGCTACGTTCTCTGACATCTCGGGGAGCGAGAATGTCGCGGCCTGGCAAGGTATCTCCTGAGGGTCGAGCCAACCGAGGAGCATACGGTCCAGGGCGCTGTACTGACAAGGGGTGCGCGAGTTGTTGAGATGGCAACCTGTATCCATCACGTCCCAAACGGCGGGGCTAAGATGACCACCATAGTAGACGTCGTAGAGGTCGGGCAGACCGAGCACATGGCTGAACTCATGGCACACAGTACCTATGCCTTCAGTAAGGCGTATCACCTCATTGCCTTCACGCACATCGCGGTACTCGTTGGAGCAGGCGTAGTGATTGAGTCGCTTGCCGTCGAACACAAACTGCTGTCCGGAGAGGAGCTCCACGTCGGACGCATGCTGCCAGATACAGTCGTAGGGGTCGCCACCTGTGGCTGCGCCGGGGCCGGCGTAGAAGATATATACATTGTCAATGATTCCGTCGCCATCGCGGTCGTACTGCGAGAAGTCAACCTGGTCGTCTACACCGCTGACAGCTTCTACCACCATCTCCCACACCTCATCGTCGTCGATGTAGTTGGTGACGTCCTTCTTCATCATCACCGGGCCGAAGACATCGAAAGTGACGTCGAACACACCGTTGGACGAATCAAGGAAATACTTGTTGACACTGCCCGTAGCACCGTCAACGGTGTAGTCGGGGGCATTGAGAAGTCGGTCGAAGAGACCGCGGGAATCGTCGCCTCCGAACTTGCGTCCCTCGGGATGCTTGGACGTGGCGGGGAAGTCGACAAGAATTGCTATCGAACGCTGCTTGCCGAAGCATGGATATACCGTACTGCCGATGACACGAGCGGCGGGAGCCTTTCGTGCGGCGACCCGTCGGTCATTGAACTCGCTGACGTCGAAAGCCTCGGCTTTGCGAAGGAAACCGGAAGCATCGCGGCGAAGCGTGTGCTTGCCGTCTACAGTAGTGAGTGCATGATAGTACTCGTCGCCATGAATCAACACATCGGTGTATGTGCCGTCAGGGTTGAGCATGGGTACTGGATACGGCGATGCCGGCATGGCATCGGCTCTGTCTGTGAAGCCAATAAAAGCAACGGCCGCAAGGGCCGCTGCTTTTATAGCGTTAGAAAGGTTCTGATTCATAAGGTGTTATCAAAGTTATCGAACAACTACCTTGGCCACGGCTGCGGGAGCCTTGACGAGGTAGATACCCGGAGTAACGGGTACGTCAACAACGCCCTGAGCCTTGACGATGGCTACGCATACGCCTGCGGTGGTGTACACTGCCACGTCTTCACCGACACCGCCTTCGATGCGGATGGCACCGGTGAGAGGACGGATGGTGAGCTCGTAGGAGCCTACGCCTTCAACAGCCGATTCGGCCTTGATGGTCACTGCCTCGGAGAGCTTGGATTCGCCCTTATCCCATACTGCGGTGACATTGTAGGTGTAGTCGTGGCCGAGCTCTACGTCGGTATCAAGGTACTCGGTATCGGCTACGAGTTCGCTGTTGATGCGTGCGCCGTCGCGATATACATTGAAGCCCTGGAGGTCGAGCTGTACCGAAGGACTGCCGGCGGGCACGTAGGTGATGTCATCTACGAGCATAGCCACCTTGTCGTACGACTTATGAACGATAGCGAAGTAGCGGGTACCTGCAGGAACACGGAAGCTGAATTCGGTCCAGTCGGTAGCGTTGTAGGGTACTTGGCGGTCGATGTCGAGAGCCTCGAAGTCTTCGGGCTTATTGCTGTCCTTGGATATCATGAAGTCAAAGAGCTCGGGAGCATAGGAGCCGCTCATACCGGCGCAGGCATAGAAACTTACCGTCTGCTCGTTGCCGCTGAGTTCGGGCGAGATGAGCCAGTCGTTGCTTACTACCTTGCGGTTATTGTCGCGGCTTGCCTGGAAGCTGACAAGCATCTTCTTGCCCGAGCGCGCATACCATGCGGAGAGGAGTACACCGGCTTCTTCGGGATCGAATACCTGCCAAGCCATAGCTTCGCCGATGTGAGGATAATCGAGGACTTCGTACTCGGTAGCGAGGATGACGGTACGTTCGCCGTCGCCGTCGTATACGCCCCACTGACCGATGTTGTCGATGATGAAGGACTCATAGTTCTCGAAGGTTTCGGTCACACTCACCTGGGGCAGAGTGGACATATCGGGGTCGGACCATGTGAGCTTGATACCGTCGTTGTACTCACCGGCGAGGTCGGCAACGGTAGGATATTCGGATACTACCACACGAACGAGAGCAGTGTTGCCGGTATTGTTGGTGGTATCTTCGTCGGCGGCAAATACTACTTCAGCATAGTACTCGCAGGTTTCGGGATCAGTAACAACGGGAGTATCGGTCACCGTGAAGGTGGTGACAGCATCCGCAGCGAGAGCTTCGCCTGCTACTTCCTCGAGGAGGGCACCGTTCTTGTAGAAGCGTACGGTATAGTCA
>CAMWKV010000143.1 GCA_947174915.1 uncultured Porphyromonadaceae bacterium
ATAGTGACGGCCTTGGCAGCTTCGGCACCGTCGGTCACATCTACGAGAGCAGGACCGCCGACAGCGGGAACCGCCATGTAGCTGTGGCCGGCATACTTGAAGAATGAGGTGGAGGGGAGCTCATCGGCAATATGCTCGGCGGATATGTCACCGGCAGCCTCGAGTGTCATGATATTGAAGCTGCGCACGGGCTGTCCGGGGGCGTTGACGATGAATACCTCATTGTCGTAGGGCGCTACACTGAAGGTGTAGTCGAGGCCGAGAACGGACTGTGCGAGATATTCGGTATTCTTGCCGGTGTTGTTGATGGAGAAGTTCTGCACTTCACCGTCGATGATTTCGACGTAGCTGAAGAACATGCGCTCGGCGCTGTAGGACGATGCTGTGGGGAATGCGAACTGACCATTCTTGGACGTACCGGTGTAGACGAAGGTGTTGGCGGTAAGACCGCGGTATAGGTTGCCTGAGGCGAGGGTGGTGAACCATACCTTTGCTTCGCCTTCGGGGACACCGTCGGCATTGTTGTCCCAACGGTAGAAGTTGACAGAGCCCTGCTTGGTGTCACCGAAGTCAGAGTCGATAGTGGCGCTGCTGAAGTGGGTGATGGAAGCTGACGAACCTACGAGGACGCCGTCGGCAGTGAACTGTATGTCGGCGAGGTCGCGGTCGGAACCCTTACAGTTGGCAGTACCGAGCTGACCCTTCACGTTGAGGTCTGCATCGAGCACGAGGAGTGTGGGCTTCTGATCGGCATCCAGGGCGAGCACGTAGACGTTCTCATCGCGGGCGATGACACGGCGTATAGTCTTGCCGTCGAGTTCGGCCACTTCCTTGTCGGCGATAGCTGTAGACATCACATAAGTGTCGGCAGCACCGATGAGAGGTGTGGTGACGGGATCAACATAGATATCCGGATCCGGTTCGGGAGCCACGTAGTCGACGTTCTCGAGCCAGATGCAGGGATATGTAGTCTTGGCGGCCTCTACGGTGAAGGGGCCGAAGGGCTCGGCAGCCTTATAGCCTTCGAGGGCGGCTGTCACATAGTATTCGCCGGGTTCGAGTCGGTTGAATACGAAAGCACCGTTCCATTCATCGTCGGTGGTGTATTCGCGTACCACCTTGCCATCCTTGAGGAGTTCTACCTTCACGCCGTTGAGGGGCTTGAAGTTGTCGTTGCTCTTGGTGGTGGCGTTGTAGTACTGGTGGCGGAAAGATTCATGCTGGTCGCGTACGATACCGTATAGTGTGCCGTTGCTTTCCTTGGCCAGGCCGAAGATTTCGGCCATACCGCGGGCATAGGCATCGCCTTCGTCATAGCACACATCGATATTCATTGCGCGGTGACGAGCGGGGCCATAGGTGTGGAAATAGCCTTCGGCCATATAGCCCATCACACCATGACGGAGTACGCCGTAGTAACCCTTGTATGTCTTGCCGTCGATGTTGTTTACAGCATAGTCGCCGCCCCAGAAGTCAACGTCGTAGATCACATTGGGGTTCGTGCGGGAGTAGTGTGTCCAGAACATATGGTCCTGATCCCATGCGAAGGGCCATGCAGTCCTGGCATTGGTGTCGGAACCTTCCACGCCGGCCACCTTGTTCTCGCCACGAAGGAAGAGTGAGGGATAGTTGACGAGGTCGGAGGTAGCGGCATTGGAGTGGAGGGAGAAGAACATGTCGAAGTTGTTGCGCTCCACCTCACAGCATATTTCATAGAGCGAACGGTTGTATGCCTCGGACATGTCGGACTGATTCTCGTCCGGACCGGGGCCGTTCTTCACGCGGCTCATGAAGATATTGTTGCGGAGGTCGCGAGCGGCACCTACAAGAGCGCGGTTGGGGTTGTCCTGATTAAGAGTGCGGTCTATCTTGAGGCCATACTCTTCGAGGCGGTCTACCATACCGAGGCACTTCCAGAGGTCGGTGTTCGACTCGAAGAAACCGAGGGTGTCGTTGATGTTCTTGGGTTCGCCATGCTTGATGGTACCCATGTTACGGTCGCCGCCGGTCCACGAGCCGTGTCCGGGGTTGATGTATATACGGAGCTCTTCGGCGGTCTTTGCCTGAGCTGCAGGGGCGATCACGGCGCCGCACAGAAGAGCGGCAAGGAAATATCGTGTCTTCATGGTGCGCATCATTTACGGGTTACGTCGAGGACGAACACACGGCCGTCGACGGTGGAATAGGCTATCTTACCTTCGGCTACCGAGGGAAGGACAGCCACTACATTGGCAGGAGTGATGGTCTGGGTCTCTTTGCCGTCGATAGACTTGGCAAGGATGGCCGACTCAGTGGTGAAGCGGCCGTCGTTGCGGTCGTGCATACCTACTACGACATCGTTGCCGTACCACTGTGCAGCACGAATCCAGCCGAGCTTGCGGACGTCGGAGCCGTCGAGGGCGCAGGTGTAGCAGCCCATACCGGCAGCATAGAAGCATATCCGCTTTCCGTCGGGCGACAGGGAGGGCCATAGATAGCTCATGCCATCCACGCCCAGGGGCGAGAGGACGGTGGTAGTGCCACCCTTGGTGATACAGAGCTGGCCGCGATCGATGCTGAGCACAGGGCGCTCGGCGGCAGGAGCAGCAGCTACACGGCGAGCATGAGTCTTTCCGCCGGCAATAGCCTTCACGTTGCCGCCGTCGATAGCGACACCCTGGAGCTCGCGCGTATCCTTAATAATAGTAGTAGTGGTGCCTTTGGCGAGGTCGTAGCTCTTCACTGCCACGCGGCGCAGTTGCTTCTGATAGCTCACTTCATCGAATACGACAGCGCTGCCGTCGGCGGTGAAAGAGAGGTCGAGGCCTATAGCCTTGTCGGAGATATGAGTGGCAGCGCCTGTCTTGACGTCCACCACCTGCAGCCCGGTACCGTGCATGTCAACGAATGCCACCTTGCCGCCGTCGGGACTTATGACGGCCTGCTCGGCGCTCGTACCGGCGGGAAGGGCTATCTCTTTAGCCGCACCCACACCGAACAATTGCGCATAGGCAGCCGTAGCGCCCAGCAGAGCGACTACGGTGAGTAATGTTTTTTTCATACGTTTGGTAAAGATGGTTAAATGATTTAAGGTTGTGATGCTCAAAATTAGATAATTTTTACTAGTATGAAAGCAGCGCTCCGCGAAAGAGCTTAAAATTTTAACTTTTATTAATATCAAAACACTAAAATCAATTTAATTGCAGAAATTTTTCCTCTATATTTTGTGTGCCTTGATAAAACTCATTAAATTTGCAGAGCAAATGTCGCCTCCTCTCTCCGAGCCCCGTAGCGACAGGGCACCGAAACAGAAACACAAACAATTCAATAAATCAATCCAAACAATCATCCTATGTGGTTAACAAGCTCATCTATAGGACGTAAGTTCGTGATGGCCCTCACCGGCATCTGCCTCGTCCTATTTGTAACTTTTCACGTGTTGATGAATTCGGTTGCTCTCATCTGGCCCGCTGCCTACAATCAGGTATGCGAGTTCCTCGGAGCCAACTGGTATGCTCTCATCGCCTCCGCCGGCCTGGGACTCCTCTTCATCATCCACATCGTCTATGCACTCGTACTGACAGTGCAGAACCGTCGCGCCCGCGGTAACGACCGCTACGCCATTGCCGGCGCCGCCCCCGGCGTAGAATGGTCGTCGAAGAACATGCTCGTTCTCGGCATCGTAGTGCTCGCATTCCTCGTAGTGCACCTCATCCAGTTCTGGGCAAAAATGCAGCTCCAGGAGCTCCTGCACCACGACCTCGACGTGCTGCCCCAGCTCAACGGCGTACCCGCCGCTCCCGCTATGGGCACCCTCTTCATCCAGCTCGCATTCCAGTCGTGGTGGACTCCCGTAGTGTACATCATCGGCTTCATCGCCCTCTGGTTCCACATGAATCACGGCTTCTGGTCGATGCTCCACACCATCGGCTGGGACAATAACACCTGGCTGCCCCGCCTCAAGTGCATCGCTTGCTGGTGGACTTCCATCGTAATCGCCCTCTTCATCGCCCAGGCCATCGTATTCACCGTACAGGCTCACCGCGACTACTATCTCAACAGCGAAGCTCTCCAGGAGCAGTACGCCGAAGTATGGGAACAGAAGGCCGAAGCCCTTCTGAATGAATTCCGTGCCGAAGCCGGTGCCCTCAACCAGCAGGACCAGGCCGAACTCGCAGCTTTCTTCGCTGAGCGTGGCGAATACTACGCTACCACAGCCCAGGCTATCAGCGAATACGCATCCAAGCAGGCTCCCGCAGCTTCCGGCGAAGCTCTCGGTCAGCTCGGCCAGTTCGCTCAGTTCATCCAGATGCAGTCACAGCGCTTCCAGCAGGCTATGCCCGCTCCCACTACTGTAGAGGTAGACGCCGCTGAAGAAGTAATCACCGTCAACGAATAATAACTCAGAGATATGGCAACCAAACAGAACCTCGATGGCATGATCGACTCTACGCCCATCATGCAAGACTTCGCCGATATTGAGACCGGCAACATGCCTGAGTACACGATCGACTCCAAGATTCCCGAAGGCCCGATCGCTGAGAAATGGACCAACTACAAGGCTCACCAGCACCTGGTGAACCCCGCCAACAAGCGCAACCTCGACATCATCGTCGTAGGCACAGGCCTCGCCGGTGCTTCCGCCGCTTCTACTCTTGGCGAACTCGGTTTCAACGTATACAACTTCTGCATCCAGGATAGCCCCCGCCGCGCTCACTCTATCGCCGCTCAGGGTGGTATCAACGCAGCCAAGAACTACCAGAACGACGGCGACTCCGTATATCGCCTCTTCTACGATACAGTAAAGGGTGGTGACTTCCGCTCCCGTGAGGCCAACGTTTACCGCCTCGCCGAAGTATCCAACAACATCATCGACCAGTGCGTACAGCAGGGCGTTCCCTTCGCCCGCGAATACGGCGGCCTCCTCGCCAACCGTTCGTTCGGCGGCGCTCAGGTGAGCCGTACATTCTACGCCAAGGGTCAGACAGGCCAGCAGCTCCTCCTCG
>CAMWKV010000144.1 GCA_947174915.1 uncultured Porphyromonadaceae bacterium
TACTCTACGTGAGCGGTGTTAATTGTGATACCGCGCTCTTTTTCCTCGGGAGCGTTGTCGATCTGGTCGAAGGACTTCACTTCAGAGAGACCTGCCTTAGCAAGTACAGTAGTGATAGCGGCGGTGAGGGTAGTTTTACCGTGGTCAACGTGGCCGATGGTGCCAATGTTAACGTGGGGCTTGGTTCTTTCGAATTTCTCTTTAGCCATGGGAGGTGATATAATTAGATTATTAATTTCTGACAATCAGCCACGATAATGCACGGGCACTACCGGGGCTACTTATTGAGCCGATGGCGGGATTTGAACCCGCGACCTCTTCCTTACCAAGGAAGTGCTCTACCCCTGAGCTACATAGGCAAATATGTTGAGCGGAAGACGAGGCTCAAACTCGCGACCCGCAGCTTGGAAGGCTGCTGCTCTATCAACTGAGCTACTTCCGCAGAAGAGAAAATTGAATGTGGGCGCGGATGGATTCGAACCACCGAAGGCGAAAGCCAGCAGATTTACAGTCTGCCCCATTTGGCCACTCTGGAACACGCCCTTATTGGAAGCTGTTAACAGCATTCCGGGATTCACTTCAGCTCGGACTTGAGCGTAATCGTAATCCTTTTCTGAGCCTCTTGTCGGATTCGAACCAACGACCCCGAGATTACAAATCACGTGCTCTGGCCAACTGAGCTAAAGAGGCATTGTCAATTTTCTCTGCGTTGAGGAGAAGCACTCGTCTTTTCCCGTTTGCGTTGCAAAGTTACGCACTATATTTGGAACTGCAAAATGTTTTCGGAACTTTTTTTGATGAAAAATGTGCGAATTTTGGCTTCTAATTGATTTTCAGCGCTTTGCGAATAAAGATTTTTTCGTGCTTTTTAGGCGGTTTCTCGGGGGCGTGGGCAAAAACACGGACAAAATGCTCTTTCGTACCCTTCGGCGGCGCTATCCGGAAATAAGCTCACAAGAAGGATAGCTCGCCTCTCGCCACCTCCGACAAACCTGCTCCGCACGATTACTCATCGGGAGCGCGCCGCGAGAATTAGTCTCACGCAGAGGGAGCGCAGAGGAGCAGAGGTACGCAGAGAGCATTGCGGGAAGCCTCTCGCCACCTACGATAATACTGCTCCGCGCTATCGCTATATTACTATAATACTAATGTACGCGTGCGCATGGTACACGTGCGTATGCGAAAATGAAGCGTGGTGGGGAATCAGCGGACGGTGTGGACTATGGTGAGGCGGGAAGGGCTAAGGTAGCGGGCGGCGATGGCGGAGATGAGTTCGGGTGTCAGGGCGGCGAGGACTTCTTGCTGTCTATCGAAATAGCCGTCAGGCGAACCGACAAGCAATCGACCCGCATAATAGCTCATTACGGAGGTGGGATTATCAAGCAATTCGGCAAGTGCTGTCCCGGCATGCCTGTGCAGGCGGTCGAATTCGTCGCCACGCGGTGGGTTGGTGGCAAGATTGACGAGTTCAGCCTTTATTTCTTCTATCACCTGCTCCGTGTATGAAAAGTCAGTGAGCGTAGAAATCTCTACATACGACCCGTCGCGATAGCCGATTAGCGATGCCGAGATACCGTAGGTGAGACCCTTTTCCTCGCGGATGTTCGACATCAGGCGGCTACCGAAGTATCCACCAAGTGCCATAACTGCATAGCGCAGGGGCACATAGTCAGGATGGGCTCTGTCGGGCGCGGGCAGCGTCATCTTGATTCCGGCCTGATTGAGTTGCTTGTTGGCCATGACATAGGTGTGTACTGTGCCGGTAGCATTGTAATCGAACGGCCTGATGTCCAACGCTATAGGTTCACTGTCCGGACAGGTCAAATTCCCAAGGCAAGCACGGAGAGCATCCAAGGCGTCCTCCGACACGCGCCCGGACAGGTAAACATTGAAGGCTGCGGGATTCATGACGCGTCTGTGAGCACGTCGCAACTGTTCTGTCGACACCTCCATCACTAACTCTGGCGTAAGTACCTGCGCCAAAGGGTGATAAGCACCCATGACGAGCGGGCGCATCTTATCGTCAACAAAGACCGCCGGGTCGTTGGCTGCCATCTTGAGCACCTCGCACAGACGCGCCTTGTGCACCTCCAGCCTATCTGCCGGAAAGGCGGGGTACAGGATAGCATCAAGTACTACAGGCAAGGCATCCGGCAGACGCTCAGAGAGCATAGATGCCTCAACCACAATATAATGGCTATCGACACGCGCCGACTGACGCACGCCATAGAAATCCATCTCGTCGGCGAAGGCCTCGGCATCGTAATGCTCGCTGCCATCGGACAGTTGCGACACCATCAGGCGTGCCACGGCGTCGCCGAGCTCGGCCATGCCGCCGGAAATGAGTATGGTGACGGTGCATACCGGCTGCGTACCACCGACGGCCCGATGCAAGGTGATACCGTTAGGGAGCAGTTCTACAATATCCGCCGGCATATCAAGATGACCGAATGGCGTCACCCGGGGCGCCACATTCCTGTCGAGCCCGTCGAAACCGTGCGCCCCTGAGCCACGAGGCAAAGCCACATCTCTGTCGAACGTCATGACTGCTTCAGGGATGCCAGATAGGCCTCGGCTGCGGCGAGGTCGTCCGGAGTGTCGATGCCGATGGTGGGCGCCGTGGTGAGCGCCATGCGAATCTCATAACCGGCAGCAAGCCAGCGCAATTGTTCGAGTGATTCGGCCTTTTCGAGCGGACTCTGTTCCAGGCGCGATATGACACCGAGCACCTCGCGGTGATAAGCATACACTCCCACATGAGTGTAGTACTGACACTCGTCGAGCCACTTCTGCCACTCCACCGAGCGCACATAGGGGATGACCGAACGCGAGAAATAGAGCGCATTACCGTTGTCGCCCATCACCACCTTGACGAGATTCGGATCGAAGAGCGCTTCGAAGCCCTGTGCCGGGTCGAATGGCCGCGCCAGCGAGGCGATGTCCACCCTTTCGTCGTCGAAGCAGGCCATCAGCGCCTTGATAGACTCCTCGGCGATGAAAGGTTCGTCGCCCTGTATGTTGATAACGACATCAAAATCAATCGTTTCTGCAAGAATATCCGCCGCTTCGCGACAGCGGTCCGTACCGCTGCGATGGTCGGGCGAAGTGAGCACAACATTGCCAAAGCCCGTCACGACGGTAGCGATACGCTCGTCATCGGTGGCAACAAAGACATTTTCAGCACCAAGAATATCGGCAGCGCGACGCCACACACGTTCGATTACAGGCACCCCGCCGAGGAGAGCTAGAGGTTTGCCCGGGAAACGGGTAGAGGCATATCGTGCCGGAATTATTGCTATGAATTTCATATCGTTAACTTAGTTCTTCTACATAAATTTGTGCATTCTCATATTTCATCACCTTGACGCTACAGTGCGCCGAGATGAAAGGCCCCGTGCTGACAGCATCATAGATATCATCGTCGATGCGCACCTTGCCTGCGGGCCTGAGGTCGGTGACAGACTCACCGTGATGGCCCACCAGACGCGCCGGCGACATATCCACGCCGACAAAGCCGTCAGCAACAGTAAGTTCAGTCATCAATTCCGAATGTCTGCGGATGAATTTCGGGCCATGAGCCGACGTCAGATACAGCACCAGCGCCATTGCAAGGACGGCACCGACGAACACCACCAGTGCCGCGCGTACAGCCGAACCGAAGTCTATGCCTGTTACAGCGTCATTGGCCACCGCCACACCCACGAGCGCCGCCACAATAGCCGTAATACCGGCTATACCAGTGAGTCCGAATCCCGGCACGACGAAAATCTCAAGTGCAATGAGCACCACGCCGGCAATAAAGCACAGCAGCACCCATGCCGGCACCGTGCCCCCTACGAGGTCTGGCAGGAAATACAGCACCGCCGCCACAGCAGCCACAGCGGCAGCAAATCCGAGCCCGGGCGTGTGCATCTCCATATATATGCCACCGAGAATGAGCATCACAAGAATAGCGCGTACAGCGGCATTGGCCAGAAAACCGAGTATATCGTCCGACACACTACTCTGATAATAAGACACTTCAGCGCCAGCCATATTCATGTCGGCCAGAACATCGTCGAGCGACGTGGCGATACCGTCGGCATATCCGCAGTCCACCGCCTGACGCGCAGTCAGTGACACCGATACCTCCGGATTGACCATCGATGCGGCGATTGCAGGGTCGCGTCGCCAGCACAGCGAGTCACCGCGCTCCACACGTCCGTGATGCTCAGCCGTGGCACGCATGATTGTGCTCATGTACGACTGATATTTCTCTGGCATCGGTTCTCCGGCACCGTTGACCACCGTTGCCGACCCCATGCTCGCCGCAGGAGCCATGTACACACTGTCGCAAGCCAGAGCGATGAGTGCCCCTGCGGAAGCAGCGTTGACATCTACGAAAGCTACCGTGGGCAGCGGGGAGCGCAGTAGCGCCGTGCGGATAGAGTCGGCCGCATCGAGGGCGCCCCCGTAGGTGTTGAGCTTCAGCACGATAAGGTCGGCGTCATGTTCGGCTGCCTGGTCGAGCGCGCGCCGGAAGTGACGGAAGGCACTGTTGTCGATTTCCGTCTCAACGGGTATCACGAAAACATTCTCTGCCGGAGCGGCGAGCCACGCCAGGGCCGACAGGAGTGTGATGAATAACAATCGCAGACGCGTCATAATGGTTGATTTTGAGGAGATTATTTATTCGATTTCTTGGAGAAATATCCCGGCAAGAGAGCAGTTCCGGCTATTATATATATGTAGTAGCTGAACACACGCCACACGAGCGCCATCATCGCTGCCACGCCGAGGTCGCCTATGAGGTCGCCGTAATAGTTGGCAAACAGCCATTCACTGATGCCGCTGCCGCCCGGAGTCGGACTCACCATGAGCACCACCCACACCACGAACTGGCGGCCAAAGACCAGCACGCCGTCGGCCGCCGGAACAAAGCCCCAGAAGAGAGCCTTGACCACAAGATAGCGCGAGCACCACGATACCACAGTGGCACCG
>CAMWKV010000145.1 GCA_947174915.1 uncultured Porphyromonadaceae bacterium
GGGTGCGGGTATCGGGTACCTGCTTGGCGAGCACTATGATGTTTACGCTCATAATACTATATTTTGCGTTTTATTAGAGTTTATTCGAAATAAATCACGCAAAAGTAGCGATTTTTGACTTTCTTACAAAGGAATGAGTAGTTTACTTTGCGAAAGCAGCGTTAAAATATCTTATTTGGGCTGGCGAGTCTTCTTATAAGCCTGTGTTTTGCGTGCAATCCATCGGTATGCGTTCACGAAAGCATCGAACCAGATGGAGACCTCTTCCTTGGCATGCTCGGCAGGATAGCAGGCGCATTGCCAGGGGAAGATGGCGCGCTCCAGGTGGGGCATCAGAGCGAGATGACGGCCATCGGCAGAGGCCAGGGCGGCGATAGCGCCTTCCGAGCCGTTGGGATTGCCGGGGTATTCATTGTAGCTGTAACGAGCGGCCACCTGAAGACCGGTCTCCGCCAGAGGCATATTGAAGTGGAAACGACCTTCGCCGTGAGCCACCCAGATACCTGCAGAGAGATGCGACAGGGACGACATCATCACAGAGTCGTTGCCTACAACGTCCATTCCTACGAATTCGGATTCGAACTTGCCGGAGATATTGTGGCGCATCTCTACTGCGGGGCGACCGTCGGCTGTCGTGGGAGCACCGAGGAGGTTGAGCTCAATCATCAGCTGGCAACCGTTGCACACGCCGAGGCTCATAGTGTCGAGGCGTGCGTAGAAGCGGCGCAGTGTTTCGGCAGCGCGTTCGTTCCACTTGAAGCCGCCGGCCCATCCCTTGGCGGAGCCTGTGACGTCGCTGTTGGAGAAACCGCCGCAGAATACTATCATGTTGATGTCGTCGAGCGTCTCGCGGCCCGAGGTGAGGTCGGTCATGTGTACGTCGCGGACGTTGAAGCCGGCCTGATAGAGGCTGTAGGCCATTTCGCGGTCACCGTTGACACCTTTCTCGCGGATGATGGCTGCGTTGACGCGAGCCTTGGCGCGACGGAGAGGACGGAGTTTGCGCGAAGCGAGTGTGCCGTCGAAGTTGGCGCGGAAGCGGTACTTGACGGGCTGGGTGCCGAGATTGTCGCGACGCTGGCGGGCACATTCGGGATTGGTCTGGAGTGTGTCGAGGAGGTATGAAGGTTCGAACCAGAGACGGCGCATAGCGGGCACACTCACGAGGTGTGTGGTGCTTGCGTGGCTGATGGTGATGACAGCTTCGGTCTTTCGTGACGGGGATGCGATGGGGAAGTATCGTACACCGGATTTGTCGAGGAGAGCCTCGGCAGCATTCTTGTCGCGGTCAAGCACCTGGATGACAACGGCGGGGTTCTCAGCGAAGAGAATCTTTACGAGGTCTTTGCAGCCGAGCACCTTCTCGAAGCCGTCGGTGTAGAAGTTGAGACCGCCACCGACATTGGGGAAGCACATCTCAAGCAGAGCAGTGATGAGGCCGCCTTCGCTGACGTCATGAATAGCGGCGAGAAGATCCTTGTGAATCAGGTCCTGAACAGCCTTGAAGGCATTGGCGAGGACTGCTGCGTTCACATCGGGAGTAGCACCACCGATTTTGCCGAGAGACTGTGCCAGGACAGAACCGCCAAGTGCGAGAGGTGTGCCGCTGAAGTCTATATAATATAATGTAGAGAGCGTGGTGGGAGCGAGGACGGCTTCGGCGCGGCTGCGGATGTTGTCCACTTCGCCGGCGGCAGAAATGATGACGGTACCGGGAGCTTTTACCTTTGTTCCGTCGGGGTATTTCTGAGTCATGGAGAGACTATCCTTGCCGGTGGGAATATTAATACCGAGTTCGTTGGCGAAGTTGGCGCAGGCTTCTACAGCGCTGTAGAGAGCAGCGTCTTCACCTTCGTTGCGGCAGGGCCACATCCAGTTGGCGCTAAGCGACACTGCGCGAAGACCTTTGTCGAGCGATGCTGTCACAATATTTGTGAGTGCTTCGGCTACTGCAAGTCGCGAACCGGCCTCGGGGTTGATGAGGGCTACTGTGGGTGCATGACCGATAGAAGTAGCGATACCACGGTGACCGAGGTAGTCAAGAGCTACGATACCGCAGTCGTTGACGGGCAGCTGGAGGGGGCCGGCGCACTGCTGACGAGCTATGCGGCCGGTCACACTGCGGTCAACCTTGTTGGTCAACCAGTCCTTACAAGCTACGGATTCGAGCGTAAGTACCTGCGAGAGGTATTCGGGTACTTTCTTTTCATCGTATTCGGGCGCGTCGAAGTTGCGTTCGACGGTTTTGTCCTGCATGACGGTGCGGGGCGGGTTGCCCAGCATGTCGGCGGTGGCGAGGTCGATGGCGTTGTCGCCGTTACGATGGCCGAAGCGGAGACGATTATCGTCGGTAGTCTCACCTACAACATAGAGGGGGGCACGCTCGCGGTCGGCAATACGCTGAATGAGGGGAATATATTCGGAATCAACGAGGAATCCCATGCGCTCCTGACTCTCGTTGCCTATAATTTCACGGTCGGAGAGGGTGGGGTCGCCTACGGGAAGCGCATCAATATCGATGAAACCGCCTGTGGCTTCGATGAGTTCGCTCAGAGCATTGAGGTGGCCGCCTGCGCCGTGGTCGTGGATAGACACGATGGGGTTAAAGGCGCTCTCGGCAAGAGCACGCACGAGGTTGGAGACACGTTTCTGCATCTCGGGGTTGGCGCGCTGTACGGCGTTGAGCTCGATGGCACCGGCGTAACGACCTGTGTCAACGGATGATACAGCACCACCACCCATGCCGATGCGATAGTTGTCGCCACCGGCAAGCATCACAGCCTGTCCGGCCTTGGGAGTATCTTTGAGTGCATGGTCGGCATTGGCATAACCTACGCCGCCTGCAAGCATTATCACCTTGTCGTAGCCCCACTTATCCTGGCGTTCTTCGTGCTCGAACGTGAGGAGCGAACCGCAGATGAGGGGTTGACCGAATTTGTTGCCGAAGTCAGATGCACCGTTTGATGCCTTGATGAGAATGTCGGCAGGGCTGTGATAGAGCCACTTACGTTCGGCAATGGCATCGCCCCAGGGCTGCTTGGCCAGACGGGGGTATGATGTCATATAAACGGCAGTACCTGCCAGGGGCAGACTGGCACGTCCGCCACCCATACGGTCGCGAATCTCGCCGCCGCTGCCTGTGGAAGCACCGTTGAAAGGTTCTACAGTAGTGGGGAAGTTGTGTGTTTCGGCCTTGAGAGAGAGGACGGTGTTGATCTTCGTCATCTCAAAGTCCGAAGGCTTGTCGGGGGCACCGGGTGCGAACTGCCAGATGTCGGGACCGGTCACGAAGGCTACATTGTCCTTGTAGGCAGATACGAGACGTCCGGGATTGAGCTTACTGGTGCTCTTGATGAGCTGGAAGAGTGTAGAGGGCTTCTCCTCACCATCGATGATGAAGGTGCCGTTGAAGATTTTGTGACGGCAGTGCTCGGAGTTTACCTGTGAGAAACCGAATACTTCGCTGTCTGTCAGCGGACGGCCAAGACGTGCGGAGAGGTCACGGAGATAGTTCTCCTCCTGTTCGCTCAGCGCCAGACCTTCACGCTCGTTGTAGTCATGAATGTCGAGGATATGCTCGGCAGGGGCTGCTGTAGCATCGGTTACGAACATCTCCGGCGTCGGGTCGGTGTAGACGCGCTGGAGCATCGGGTCGTACTTGGGCTCTCCTTCTGTCGGATGGAGCTCCTCTATACGGAGAATGCCGTCGAGACCCATGTTTTGAGTAATCTCAACGGCATTTGTGCTCCAGGGAGTTATCATTTCTTTGCGGGGGCCGACAAAGGTGCCCTTCAGTGAAGAGCCGGCAGTAGCGGGCTGTGCGCCGCCAAAGAGCCATGTCAGGCGAGTGAGGTCTTGTGTATCGAAAACCTTTGTTGAGTCGACGGCATATACTGCTCCATCGGCTTTTATGAAAAACGTTACCATCAGAGTGTAATATTTGGCACAAAATTAGTAATAATATTTTGAAATTCCAAATATTACAGACAACTGACTAATAATCAGTGAGGCGCGTAATGTAAAGGCAATGCCCACAGAACTCACACATCACCCGTCATTCTCAAGTGCATCGATAGTACAAGTCTGATATAAAGCAGAGAGCTATATCATTACTTGGCATAGCGAGCGGTTCGGGAGTCGGAGATTGGACCTGAGAAGTTCATACCGAAAGCGAAACGATATGTATTACCGTCAGTGTCACGATATGGGACGATGTCATGGGGACGGTCTTCGCAGTGTGCCTCGACCGCATCCATGGATGCCGGAATTTCGAACGGAAGCAGGGCTGATGGTTCAGCTTTTCCTGTAATCAAGTCCAGAAAGGCTTGTGTCTGCACATTAAAGCCAACAAGGATAGCATCAGCCAATGGCTCAACCTCCGTCATAACGGTAGGATTGTTCATAGCCATAATGACAACCACGGGTTTGTTTCCCATCTGACGACGTACCTCTTCAAGGGTGTCCAGTTCACACTCGTTCATCGTGTGTACTGATTTGTCGCGGTACGTACGGTCTGTCTCCCATGGATCACAAGCTATGCTGTGTTCGCGTGCCGCAGTGGCGGTATAGGGTCGGTATTGTAATGAAATGGGAATGTATCCGTTACCACCGGAGTCCTTATCGGCAGGGTCATAGCCCATACGCCAGCTCTTGGGTGACTCCATGAACACGATGGCTATATCGGCATCGTCAGCATTATCTACCATATTGAAATATTTCTCTCCCAGTGAGTTTTCGACCGGAGCATAGTCTCGTGCAGGGTCAGTACCGCCCCAAAAATTTCGCATGGCGGGAACACTTCGGTTAGGTATATAGACTCTGACACGTCCACTCACAGGAAGTACTCCGGCATGATTCT
>CAMWKV010000146.1 GCA_947174915.1 uncultured Porphyromonadaceae bacterium
GCGGCGTTGACCTCCTCCCCGAAGAAACCGAAGCCGGAGCGGGACAGGGCTCCCCCGTCCTTGCGGCGGAGGATGAGACGCAGGTTATTGTTGTTCTTGGTGAGATAGATTGTCTGTTCCTCCACTCCATCCTCGGTGGTGAAGGTGAGGTTGGAGTCGGCGTGGAAAAGGTCGGTCAGACGCTGGTCGGAATATACGTTGCCCTGCTCGTCGGTCATTGTGTTGAGACGGCAGGTGAGGTCGTCGGGGGATGAGATGGCGCGTGTGCCGTCGAGAGAGTAGGGGGCGTCATCGGTGAGACCGCCCCAGACGATGAAGCGGCTCGGTTTGCCGCGTGGCACCTCCACGGGCACGACCCAGTCGTTGGCGCGGAGCGTTTCGAGGTCGGCCGAAGCCGAACTGATGAGGTTGCCGTCGGCGTCGAAGGCGTAGATTTGGGCGGCCTCGACCTTGTCGACGCGGTTCTCGAACTGCATGTTGCGGTCGAAGGCGAGTCGGACTTTATATGTCGGGACACATTCCGGCAGATCATCGAAGATAAAGCTGTCGCAAGAAGAGAGTGAGACGGCGCCGATAACGGCGGCAGCTGCGGTTGCGATGCTTTTGGTATTTAAGAAGTCGAGTTTCATAAGAACTGTAGGGTAGTTATAGCGACTAAGGACCGTTTCAAGGGTCGGTAGCCATTAGTCCATAGACCGCAGACCATAGGACCAGGGGTTTGTCCATAGACCAGAGACCATAGGACCAGAGAAAAGAGGAATGCGTCCGGAGACTCCGGAGAATCCGTAAGCTCCGGACGCATTATAGTTGTTTGATTCAGATGAAATAGATTACCAGTTTACAGACTGTTTTGGTACGGCAATCCAATCAACTACATTAACTGAGATGTGCATGTAGAAGGATTTATCGTTGGGCTTGGGAGGATCAATCGGTTCAATAGGAGTATTTCCATCAGGTATACCGATACCCATACCTTCAATCTTATTGATCTCGATTTGATACTTGTGGTTACGGGTTACGTAAGAGTAAACCTTGTCACCCTCCTTTGCGAGCTCGATGTAACGAGTGTAGTATCCGTGACCACCGCTATATTTCATACATACATAGGGAGTCTCTTCTCCATCGAGTTCCATGTAACCAGTCCACTTACCGTTTCTCATCTGCTTCTTGAGAGTAGTAGTAGTCTGAGTAGCACCCATTGCAGTGAGAAGCGCCTTTTCATCGGTGAAAACTCTCCATACATCACCTACACCCATGAGATAGAAATCCTTAACAGTCTCGTGGTCGGCACCAGCGATAAGAGTACGAGTTCCATCCTGAGTTTTGTAGACATTGTACTTACCTACAAGTGCAACGGCAGTTGCACTACGCTCTTCGCCTGTCTCACCGCTGTTGTCGTATACATAGCGTACGTTATCAGTAAAGAGGCTCTCACCCTTCTTGTTTGTAGCGAGGTCAGATAGTGTCCAGTTAGTAAGAGTTGCGTCAGCATGAGGAGCACACAAGGAGGTGCGACCTGCATAAATGAAAGACTTCTCCTTAGCGTCAAGAAGAGTGTAAGCAGGAAGCTGCTTAATCAACGCACCCTGATTGGGGGTGTTGGTTGCATATGCATTGGTGGGAGTGAACTCAATTTCATAGATTGTACCGGTAGCTTCACCTGTAGCACCGAAGTTGCTTGAACCAATAGTTGCGATGAGATCATCACCGGACTTTGTAAAGCAAGTTGAAGATGCGGTAATTTCCATCTTTGCAACAGTGCGCTCTACGTTTACAGTAGCAGCAGCCTTTGCATCAGCCGCAGCGGCAGCTTCTATGTTTTCATATACGAACTGTTTATCCAGAGGTACACGCCAAGTAGCTACGTTAGACTGAGCAGTGTTACGGTTACCGGCTCCGTAATTAACAGCATTTGACATAACCCAGTTACCCTTGGCGGTCTTGTAGTTATTGCCACTCACGGGGTTTGTGGCAATCTGGTTTTGAGAGGAAGTAATACTTACATTGCCTTTGTTAAGGATCACTGTAACACTGTATGCCTCTGCGAAGGGCACCTTGAGGGCTACACAAAGGTCAACTTGGTTATCTGCTACAGTGTGAGAGGGAGTTGAGATCCACTTTGCATTTAAGTCGTTCTGGTCAGCTTTTACAGATTGTACACCGAGATAACGACCATCTGCTGCGTAGAAGAGGAAATCTGCTGTTTCAATACCGATTGCTTCTTCTTCTGCATCACCATCGGCACGTGTGTCTGTAGAGTGAGTGAAGGCAAAGTTGATGTAGCCAGCACCTGAGGTGTCTACATCTGCACCCGGATTTATCTCCGGTTCGTTGGCGGCGCAGCTTCCGAGGAGGAAGAGACCTGCGGTCAACGCGAATGCATAAGTCTTTTTCATGTCTGAAAAAATTAGATTAGTTAATGTTGTTTATTTAGTTTTTGTTTTTTTCTTGGTTGCTCCTTAGCTCAGGAGTCTATGGTCCTATGGTTTATGGTCTATGGACTAAAGACCTATGGCTCTATGGTCTGTGGTCTCTGGACTAAAGACCATAGGTCCTATGGTTTATGGTCTGTGGACTAAAAGATCTATGGTTCTATGGTCTGTGGTCTATGGACTAAAAACCATGGTTCTGTGGACTAAAGGGTGATGACCGCAGGGGCGGTCATGCGCTCCAGGGCTGCGCGTGCCGCCGACACGTCGATGCCTCCGGCGGCTGCCTTCGTGAACTCATCGGCGGCTGCCGCATACCGGCCCTCCTTCGCGGCAAGCACTCCGCGCGCATAAGCGGCCTCGGGAGTGTCGCCCGCCTTGCTCAGATATTGCGACGCCAGATTCAGGTCGCCCGAAAGAATGGCGCTGTTGGCAGCGTTGAGATTCGCCGTCGTGTCATCGGGATACATACGGGCGGCCGTCATCAGCACGTCGGCATATTCAGCCGACTTCGGGTTGAGCGTCTCGGCATAGATGAAGAATTCACGCAGCGAAAGTTTCGAGGGATTCTTGCGGAAGACCTGCGCGATCTCGGCGGGATCCGTATATTTGCGCACCTGATAAGCCACCGTATAATCCGAATGACGCAGGCCGGGATAAATCTGCGCCAGCATGATGGCGTAGTCCTTCGGGAACTGCTTCTTCAGCGCGGCATCCTTGGCATCGGGAGCCATGTCGGAATCGATAACCTTGAGGATTGCGCTCTTCTCGGCCAGATCGGATTTCTCAACGGCTGCGCGCAGACCCGCCCAGTCCTCGGCCACCCACGCCGTCTTCATCAGACCCTTCGGGAATGTATAGAGCTTGCGCACATACTCCGAGAGCGCATCCGTACGCCCCTTCGCCAGACCCTCATTGTTGGTGTAGGAACCCTCCGGCGAAGCGTAGCCGGTGATGGTCAGCGTCGTGATGTCGGTATCCTTGTCGGATTTGATGCTGTCGATTGTGGCGCGGATCTTCGCAAGTTCCACCGGGTTGGAGCGGTAGTCGGGACGTATATTGGTGGTGTTCACCACGAAATCCACATAAGCCTCACCCTTGGCCGAGCGCATTTTCACGCGCTCCTCCACCGGGGTGATATACGTCAGATCCACATCGAAGTTGCGTTCCCCCATGTCGAGGCGAGCGAGACCGCGGTCGGCGATAGTCTTACGGCTTGAGCAGCACCCGAGGTTCTCCACCACCAGCTCGATATCGGCGTTCTCCATCCAGGGTTGCCATGCGGTAGATGAGGAGTAGGGGAGGGTGGTGGTCTTTCCGGCGCGATAATAGCGGTTGGAATCGGATTCGAGACGCTGCTGACGCTCGGCCTGGATCATGCGGTTGCGGCCGGCGAGCGTGACGCTTTCGAGGCGCACCGAGTCATTCCCCGCCTTGATTACGGGGGTGATGCGCGTCTCGACGTTGCGGGCCGTCGGCATACCGGAGAAATCCATGTCGAATGCAAGATTGAGACGCGAACCGTCGCGCCCCACCTGCAGGTCGCTTACGGTGACGTCGGCCACTTGCGGCATACGCGCCGCCACAGCAGTAGAAGCCAGGAGTATGGATGCTGAGAATAGGTAAGCGGGAAGGAAGGAATTCATGATGATCAGAAGCTTAGAAGGCGGGATTCATTAAAAGATATAGACGAGGTTGAGGGCCGCCTTGGTAGGGCCGAAATAATTGTGGGGCTTGTCGGATGCGATTTTCGAGCCGCAGCTTTTGCAGGGGAAACGGTCGTAGCGGGTATAGGCCCAGCCGATACCGATCTCGGCCTCGATGTTCCAATGCTTGGCGAGCATCCAGGCATGGCCGTAGGTGACGCCTGCTCCGGCAAACCATCCCTGATAGCGGGAATCCTTCAGATGGGCGAAGTTTGTGCCGAGAAAATTGAAGTCGGGGAAGCCTATCGAACCTACATTATATTGACCGCCATGGAGTTCCAGGCCGATGAAATTGCCGTTCAGGGCCTCGCAGAACCAATAGCGCACCTCCGGCTGGGCGAACCAGTGTTTCCACCGTTTGCCACCCGAGAACGACCAGTCATTAAGGTCGGCATTGAGATCGATTGACCATCGCGGGGCGACGGCCAGTTCGGCGCCGATATTGACGGAAGCGGTCGCGTCATACAGCAAGTTTGTCTTGATGGCGAAATCGCCTGCCTCGGCGTTGCAGATGCCGGCCAGGGGAATTAATCCTAAAAGCCAGTGACGGAGTTTCATATCAGTCAGAAAAAAATTAGCTCAGAGTATGGTAAAACTTAGCATGTGTCGGTATCCCTTTTCCACTGCTACACTCCCGGCAGGAGTGTAGCAGTAATTTGC
>CAMWKV010000147.1 GCA_947174915.1 uncultured Porphyromonadaceae bacterium
GTTCTTACACATAGTACTTAATGTTAGATTATATGTCTATTCCAGATTTGTTTAATATGAAAAAGCATCCTGCAATGCTTATCGTATCATTTCCACTGCAAAGTTAGCACACATTTTTTGTTTTGTCAAGACCCCGAGCGAGCACGAGAACATAAGCACGAGCCCGCGGGTCGGTTCATGGTGTGCAAATGCTAACTTTTTGTCACGGATTTTGAATAACTTTAAGTCAACTTTATTTAAAACTCAATTCTGTGACAAAAATTTCTCAATCATTAATTAGTGTTAAATTTACACTCCCTCGTAGCAATATGTTTTATAACATATTCCACACCGCCATTTCCACCCCGAAAATAGACAGCGAAGCCCTCGGCGGATGCCGGGGGCTTCGTTTTTTTTGAGTGGTGTGGGTCAGAATTGTTCGTCGTCGGACGAGGACGTGCCCAAAGCGGCCAGGTCGGCGGCAGCCCGGTGAGGATTTTCCTGCGGCACGGCGGTCTCGGCATTGTCGCTCGCCGATACGCTGCCGAAAGCCGGCGCAACATCCATCGAAGCATCCCAGTTCTCGAAACGCACGAACTCCTTGCGAAAGAAAAGATCGATGGTATCCGTGGCACCACTACGATGCTTGGCCACAATGAATTCAGCCTTACCCTGGATATTATTGCCTTCTGCATCTACAGTCGTCTTGGTATAGTACTCGGGACGGTGGATAAAGCATACAATATCGGCATCCTGTTCGATGGCGCCCGACTCGCGAAGGTCGGACAACTGAGGGCGCTTATCGTGGTTGCCGCGGTCCTCCACCTTACGGTTGAGCTGCGACAGCGCTATGACTGGCACATCGAGCTCCTTGGCCAACTGTTTGAGTGAGCGCGAGATAGTACTTACTTCTTGTTCGCGCGATCCCAGGCGGATGCCGGCGGTCATGAGCTGGAGGTAGTCAATGATGATGAGCTTGATGCCATGTTCGCGCACGAGGCGGCGCGCCTTAGTGCGCAATTCGAGCATCGACAGACCCGATGTATCGTCGATGAAGAAGGGCAAGCCCTGGAGCGTGCTTATGCGGCTGAATACCTGGGTCCACTCGCTGTCGGTGAGACGGCCCGACTTGATCTTATAGCCGTCCATCTCGCAGGCGTTGGATATCAGACGGTTGACGAGCTGCACCTGACTCATTTCGAGCGAGAACACTGCCACCGGATCGCCGTGCATGGCCACGTTGAGCGCCATAGAGAGCACGAAGGCCGTCTTACCCATAGCAGGACGGGCGGCGATGATGATGAGGTCGGATTTCTGCCAGCCGGAGGTGAGTTTGTCAAGATTGTGGAAGCCCGTGGGCAAGCCTGACAGACCGGACTGTTGCTTGCCGGCATGCTGCATCTGCTCGATAGCCGTCTTCAGCACGGGGTCAATCTGCACCACTTCGCCCTTGAGATTGCGCTGTGATATCTCGAAAAGCTTGCTCTCGGCTTCGTTGAGGAGGTCGTCGATATCATTGGTCTCGTCGAAAGCGTCATTCTCTACGGACGAGGCGAAGGATATAAGTTCGCGCGCCAGATGCTTCTGCGCCACGATGCGGGCATGGTACTCGATATGCGCAGCCGACACCACATTCATCGTCAGCGAAGCCACGAAAGCAGCTCCGCCCACCTTGTCGAGGTCGCCGTCCTGACGCAGACGGTTCGTCACCGTAATCATGTCGATAGGCTCGTCGGCCATACCGAGCGACTGAATCACAGTGTATATTATCTGATGCTTGGGGTCGTAGAAACTTTCCGGTTTGAGGAGGTCGCACACCTCCGTGAATGCCTCCTTCTCGAGCATTAGAGCTCCGAGTACGGCGGCCTCTATCTCAACAGCACGCGGCACAAGACGTCCGGCAATTTCTGCCGGAAGGGCGTTGTTGATATTCGGTTTGCCGCCCGAGCGACGCTGGGGTCCGTTGTCTGTGGGACTCATATTATTTCTTGCGGATAGTGCTTATATACTCCGCGGTGGGCACGAAGTAGAATTCTATACGACGGTTCTTCTCGCGGTTCTTAACTCCCGTATTGGGGGCCACAGGTTCGTCGAAGCCCAGGCCGTAGGGGATGATGGGCGACTCCCCGCCGAGTTTGTCGGCGAAATAGCCGTCGATGGCATTGGCACGGTCGGTGGTGAGCTCCTCGGCGTATGTCTCATCACCGGTATCGTCGGCATGCACGGCGAGGATAGTCTTGTACTTGCCGGTCTGGCTCACATAGGCTACCAGAGGCTGAAGCTTCGCGTAGCCATTATCCTTCAGCGCGGTAGAGTTGGGCTGAAACAGGGCACTTACCGGGATAGTGACCATCGTCACCTCGCCGCCGCGGACACCCTCGACAGTATAGCCGGCCTTGCGCAGGCTGCGTGTAAGGGCCGACATAGTCTCAGCCACAGCATCGTGAGCTTTGGCCGGCACTGACGGTGTAGCAATATTTTCCTCTATATTAGCGGTGTACGGGTCGAAGGAGTCGGCACTTCCGGCGGCGGAGGCACAGTAGCCGGCTATGGCAACGCACAGCGCCGTTAATAAGATACGCACGCTCATAGGAGACTCTCCTCGTAAGCGTTTTCGGCCTCAATCATCGCCTCGAGTTCTGCGTCGGTGAAGTCGACAGCAGCCTTGTGGCGAGTGAGATACTTGCGGATAAAACCGATAAGCTCGGACATTTCAGGGTCGCTATCGGGAGCATCGAGCGATACTTCGGTCATACCCAGTTCATCGTAGGCCTCAAAGAGGAGATCGAGGATTTCAAAGACTGCATCCTCGTCGGCGCGACCGGGCGCAAGCACCGCCATCATTGCCTTTACGGCATCATTTTCATCAAATTCTTTCATCAGTGAGGAGTTTAAGAGCACTAATGCTCAGAGATTTATCTATCAAATGAGTAGCAACAGACCTTTATTATCGACATGCCGGCTATCAGAGATTCACAAGTCCCTCGGGAAGATTCATTGTCAGCACCCGGCCTTCGGTGTCGATGTCGGTGATGAGTTCTCCGGCCGCCGGAACGAGTATCTCGGCACCGTCGGCAGCCTTCACCACGAATAGCGGATTGTCAGCCGTAGAGTCGTCATAGTCCTCTATGATCCCTATCGCCGCACCATCCTCATCTACAAGCGAGTAGCCTATCATATCATCCATATAGAATCCTTCGCCGTCCTCGGGTTCGTCAAGGTCCACCTCCATCATCAGGGGATGGCCGGCGAGCGCCTCTGCCTTGGTGTCACTGTCGATGCCTCGCAGCGTCAGGAGGTACGATGTCCCTTTGCTGCGGACACCCGTCACACGAAAGGGCACATACAAGCCGTCCAGAACGGTGAACACGAAGTCGTCAGCATTGATGTCAAGACCGTCGACATCGAGGATGCCCACTATCTCGCCTTTCACACCGTGGGGCTTGCCGAAGACACCCACTTCTACCGGATGGAAGCCGCTCATTTCTTCTTTTTCTTCTTGCCCGAGGGCGTGGGAGCCTGCTTATAGTCCTGAAGCCGCACACGCTCGGGGTCGGTATCGAGCATGCCGTGCGATAGCTGACGGAGGTCGGAGAGCACGCGGCGGTCATCAACACCGTCGGGGGTGTAGGTGAGCAGCGTCTTCTTCATCTGATTGGCGATGAGTGACACCAAGGCATCGCGCTCCTCGCCCGGCTCCATAGCTACTGCCGTGTCGACGAGACGGGGTATAAGTTCGCCATAGTGACGACGCGCCATATTGCCCGTGCGCACCACGGCGATAGGTTCGGGCCCGTCGCCGAAGACTCGTCGGTCTACCGGTTCATAGGGATAGTCCACATCGAGCGAGAAATCACTCATGATGGCGAGATGATCCCACAACTTGCGACGGTACTCCTCTGCATCGCCCGTAGCGGGGAAAAGTACCTGCATGGCCGCAACGATGGATTCGGCGCAGAAATTGCGCTCATCACGGTCCTCGATGGTGCAACAGTAGTCCACCATACTCTGTATATTGCGGCCGTACTCGGGGAGAACGAGCTTACGCAGTTGGTTCGTATATGTCAGCATAAACCTTTAGTCGTTTGAGAGCTCAAAGATACAAACTTTCCGCCAAACCACAAAACGCCATTTTCAAGCAGGGACGAGAATCTCGACTATGCGAATTTTCTCATCAACGCACGAAAAAGTCCCACACAGAGGAGCAGAGGAACGCAGAGATAGGAGGTAGCGCTGCAGGAAGTCTTCGCCGAGTGTGATGAGGAGGGAAGAAACTTTCGCGGAGCAGGTTTGTCGTAGGAGCCAAGAGGCGCGCATATCCTGAACCTAAAGCAAAAAGTAACCCGTGGACATCCTCCCGCATAAAGGGGAGAAACCACGGATTATAACGATGGCTTATGAATGGTTGCGGGCGCGTGCCCGGGTGCTAAAAGCAGCCTCCGTGCGCCGTTGAAAAGAACAGGCCTGACCCCTCACGGGCACCAGGCCTGTTCTACCTATCGATAAAAAACTATTTTGCTTCTTGCAAACTAAAGGGCCAGGCGGAAGCCCCGGTAGTCGTACGCGCCAGAGCTGGCGTAGTTGTAGCGGCGACTAACAAGGAAGTAGGAGGCGGTGCCGCCGTTCCAGCTACCACCACGAGTAGGACGGTTGGAGCTATCCCAAGTATTGTTATTGGATAAATAGCCGGGCGTAGTCTCATGGCCTGGATAGCCAAGACCACTACACCACTCCCATACATTTCCCGACATATCGTATAGTC
>CAMWKV010000148.1 GCA_947174915.1 uncultured Porphyromonadaceae bacterium
GTCCTCAATGGGGGTGGTGGTAAGTTGTGTCAGTTTATTAGTTAATAATGTGGATAATAATTAATGTGTCGGCCTTGCGCGGATATCCTTGCATGCTTTCACGGGCGCAAAGGTACGGTTTTTGTGTCACTTATGCAAATTTTTTTGCCATCTTTCGCTGATTTTTTGATGCGGGCAAACCTTCGACGCCGCACGATTGTTTCAAAGTCAGTAACCCCCCCCGAACTTAAACAACACCTCAATATGAAACGATATGGAATTTTTTACGGTACTTCTACCGGCACCACCGGCGAAGTAGCCCGCAAGATAGCAAAGGCCCTCGGCGTGGCAGACGCTGATATCCACGATGTTGCCACCACCTCTCCTGTTGAGATGGGCAAGTACGACGTCCTCATCCTCGGTAGCTCCACATGGGGCTCCGGTGAGTTGCAGGACGACTGGTATTCCTTCGTCGACGGCGCTCAGAGCCTCGACCTCTCCGGCAAGACAATAGCCATCTTCGGCGTAGGCGACGAGACTATGTCCGACACATTCTGCAATGCTGTCGGCATCCTCTACGACAAGCTCAAAGGCACCGGCGCACGCTTCGTAGGCGAGTATCCTGCAACTGTCTACCACTACGACCATAGCGATGCCACCGACGGCGCCACTATGCGCGGACTCGTACTCGACCAGGTCAACCATGCAGACCTCTCCGACCCGCGTATCAACGCTTGGGCCGACCAGGTACGACGCGAAGCCGAAGCATAAAGCTGCTCCATCCGACAGCAATATACCTTAGCTATCGGCACCATAGCCACGCCTTGTTTCTATAATACCACACAGAAACAGGTCGTGGCTGTTATTTTTTGTTAATACCGGGGTCGGTTGGGCGAAAATTACTACCTTTGCGTGATAATAGGCCCAAATGATATCACGCAGAATAGAAGAAGACCGCATACGTCGCGCGAAGCAGTTGCTCGACGATGCTGAGAAAGTAACCGTTGTATGCCACACCGGTCCCGACGGCGACGCCATAGGCTCATCCCTTGCTGCCATGCACGTGTTCGGAGCTATCGGCAAGGATGTCAAGGTAGTAATCCCTGATACAGCATCGCAGAACCTCCAGACACTTCCCGGATACAAGGAGATAGTAGACGCTGCGAAGTACTACGACTTCGCCTGCCGCCTTATCCGCGAAGCCGACGTCATACTGTGCCTCGACTTCAACGAGCCGAACCGCTGCGGTCGTCTCGCCGACGCCCTCAAAGACTCCACCGCCCCGAAGATTCTCGTCGACCACCATCTGCATCCCTCTATCGACGCCGACGTAGTCATCTCCCATCCCGAGATGGCGGCTACAGCCTACCTCCTGTTCCGCTTCCTCTGCCGTCTGGAGCTCTTCAATTTCATCGACCGCAAAGCCGCCGAGTGCATCCTCGCCGGCATGATGACAGACACAGGCAACTTCTCCTACAACAGCAACGACCCCGAGCTCTACATCGTCGCCGCCGAGCTTATCCACAAAGGCGCCGACAAAGAACGACTCACCATACAGCTGTTCAACACCTTCTCCGCCGACTGCCTGCGCCTCAACGCATACGCAATCCTCGAGAAAATGGAGATCAATACCGAAGCCGGCTGCTCGCTCATTGCCCTCAGCCGCGACGAACTCAATCGATACCACTACCAGCGAGGTGACACCGAAGGCCTCGTCAACCGACCGCTCGCCATACCGGGAGTCCGCTTCAGCGTGTTCATGCGCCAGGAGAGCGACTGCATACGCGTGTCTATGCGCAGCCGCGACGACTTCCCCGTCAACGAACTATGCCGCGACTACTTCGGCGGTGGCGGACACCTCAACGCCGCAGGTGGCGAATTCTACGACGGCACCCTCGACGACGCCGTAGCTTATTTCCGAAGCAAGCTCCCCGAGATTATCGAAAAATACCCCCTCAAGCGCAACAACGGCTGATATCTCCTCACATGCCTCAACGACAGATAAATACTACTATGAAAACCATCAACTATATATTCCTCGCTCTTGCCACCCTCGCCGCCATCACCCTCGGCGCCTGCTCGGACAATAAATCATACGCCGACCTGCTGCAGGAAGAGAATATGTACGTCAACAACTTCCTCGCCGACCAGCGCGTAGAACTCAGCATCCCCGCCGACACCGTCTTCGAGACCGGCCCCGACGCACCATACTACCGCCTCGACGAAGATGGCATGCTATACATGCAGGTGCTACGCCCCGGCACTCCCGGCAACCGCGTCGAGAACGACGAGCAGATATACTTCCGCTACACACGCTACGCCCTGGCAATGTACTCCGACGGCAAGCTCGGCATAGGCGAAGGCAACAACATCACGCTCGCAGCAGCTTGGTTCCGATACAACAATTATCAGCTGCAGAGCTCATACAACTGGGGAGTGGGGATACAGGCACCCCTACGCTACCTCCCCGTCGACTGCGAAGTCAACATAGTCATCAAATCCCAGATGGGTGTAACCTCCGAGACCAACGAAGTATATCCATACCTCTGGCGACTGACATACGACCGCCGTCGATGATACACAATTGAACTAATAACGAAAACACAATACATCTTCAAACACACCTTTTCCATGAGCCTTATTAAATCTATCTCGGGTATCCGCGGTACTATAGGCGGCCGCCCAGGTGAGGGTCTATCGCCAATCGATATAGTGAAATTCACGGCTGCTTACGCTCATTTTATCGCCGAACACACTGAAAATAAATCGCGTACCATCGTTGTAGGTCGTGACGCACGCCTCTCTGGCGAGATGGTCGACAAGCTCGTAGAAGGTACTCTCCTCGGTATGGGCTTCAATGTGGTCAACATAGGCCTCGCATCTACTCCCACCACCGAACTCGCTGTAATCTGGGAGAAGGCATGCGGCGGTCTTATCCTCACCGCTTCACACAATCCCCGCCAGTGGAACGCACTCAAGCTCCTCAATGAGAAAGGCGAATTCCTTACTGCTGCCGACGGCGCTCAAGTCCTCAAATATGCCGAAGAATTCGACTTCGACTTTGCTTCTGTCGACCGCCTCGGCGCAAGTTTCAAGAATACAACCTACAACCGCAAGCATATCGACGCCGTCCTGGCACTCCCCCTCGTCGATGTTGACGCAATACGCGCCGCTCACTTCCGCGTCGCCGTAGATGCTGTCAACTCTGTGGGTGGCACTGTCATACCTCAGCTCCTCCGCGCCCTCGGCGTAGAGACCGTCGTCGAACTCAACTGCGCCGTCACAGGCGACTTCGCCCATACCCCCGAACCCATCCCCGAAAACCTCACCGGCATCAGCGACCTCATGGCCACCGGCTGCGCCGACGTAGCTTTCGTAGTTGACCCCGACGTGGACCGACTCGCCATCGTATGCGAAGACGGCAAAATGTTCGGCGAAGAATACACCCTCGTCTCAATCGCCGACTACGTCCTCGGACGCACACCCGGCAACACCGTCAGCAACCTCAGCTCCTCGCGAGCCCTCCGCGACATCACCCTCGCTCACGGATGCGAGTACAACGCCTCAGCTGTCGGCGAAGTCAATGTCACCACACTGATGAAGAAGACCGGAGCTGTCATCGGCGGCGAAGGAAACGGCGGTGTAATATACCCCGAACTCCACTACGGCCGCGACGCCCTCGTAGGCGTGGCACTCTTCCTCACACTCCTCGCCAAGAGCGGCAAGAAAGTGTCCGAGCTCCGCAAGCAGTACCCCGCCTATGAAATCTACAAGACCAAGGTACAGCTCACACCCGACATCGACGTCAACGCCGTCCTCACAGCGATGAAGACCAAGTACGCCGACGAGAAGATTACCGACATCGACGGTGTCAAGATCGATTTCGCCGACTCATGGGTACACCTGCGCAAGTCAAACACCGAACCCATCATCCGCATCTACTCCGAGGCTCACGACGCCGATAAAGCTCGCCAACAGGCCGAGCGCATCAAGGAAGCCGTGCTCAGAATCAGCGGCCTTGCCTGATACGCCCCCTCAGATTATTCAGCCTCGCCTGATATAATATGATAGAATACATCGCCGGCCGAGTAGCCGAACTCACACCTGCCCTCGCCGTGGTCGAAACCCGCGGCGGGGTAGGCTACGGGCTCAACATCAGCATAGCCACCTACGAGGCACTCTCAGGCAAGCAAGAGTGCCGACTGCTCGTACACGAAGTAGTGCGCGACGACGCATGGATACTCTACGGCTTCGCCACAGCACGCGAGCGCGAACTCTTCCGCTCACTCATCGGAGTCAGCGGCGTCGGTGCAGCCACAGCCGTGATTATGCTATCGGCACTCCCCGGCGACGAACTCGCAGCTGTCATCGCAGCCGGAGACGTCAAGCGACTCAAGAGCATCAAAGGCATCGGCGCCAAGACAGCCGAACGCATCATCGTAGACCTCCGCGACAAGCTCAAGACCGATGCCACAGCCATCCCTGCGACAGCCCATACAGAGAGCTACGACGAAGCCCTCGGAGCACTCTCCATGCTCGGCTTCGACCGCAAACAGTCTGAGAAAGTCCTCACCAAACTCTTCTCCGCCACCCCGACCCTCCGCGTCGAAGACGCCATCAAACAAGCACTCAGCCTCCTCTGACGCCCCTCCCGCAAGCCTTGCCCACATCACCCC
>CAMWKV010000149.1 GCA_947174915.1 uncultured Porphyromonadaceae bacterium
GCTCACCTGAAGCGCAGATTGCATTATTCTCGGTCCGTATCGCTCATTTGACTCAGCACCTGAAGTCAAATCACAAGGATCATACAACAGAGCGTGCTCTGAAAATGCTTGTAGGCAAACGTCGTCGTCTCCTGGACTACCTGAAGCGCAAAGACATCAACCGTTACCGCGCTATCATCGCCCGTAAGGAACTCGGCATTCGCAAGTAATCAGCCCGCCGACGAGTTTTACAGGTCGCCCCATCCGAGGCGACCTGTTTTCGTATATACATGGCCGCGAACGGGGAGGAGGATGGCCGGAGTCGGGGCATTAAACAGTGGGGTGGGCTCGCTTGTTCTATCTTTAATCGACTACCAAGTCATCTCCTATCCCGAATCGACTATCAAGAATATGAGCAAGAAAGACCTCGTAATAATTGGAGGCGGTTTCGCCGGCCTCAATATCGCCCGCTATGTGGACCACGAACACTGGAATGTGATTCTTATCGACCGACATAACTATCACAGCTTCCCGCCGCTGTTCTATCAGGTGGCTTCGTCAGGCCTCGAGCCGTCCAGCATATCCTTCCCCTTGCGCCGCGAACTCAACAGCCGGCACTACCGTGGCTGCACTTATCGCATGGGGGAGGTGAGCGCCATCGACGCGGCAGCACATACTGTCACCACTCAGTACGAGACTATCCGCTACGACAAACTGGTGATTGCCGCCGGCACGACGAATAATTTCTTCGGTATCCCCGACTTGCAGAAATATGTCTATACCATCAAGAGTACCCCTCAGGCCATCCGTTGCCGCAATGAGGTACTCGACCGTCTGGAGCGTGCCGCCCTGTGCACCGACGACCCTGAGCGTCGGCAGCGCTTGCTCACTTTTCTGGTGGTGGGTGGCGGTCCTGCAGGGGTGGAGATAGCCGGCGCAATCGGCGAAATCAAGCGCTATATCATCAAACGCGAGTACCCCGGCATACACCCCGATGAGATGCGCGTGGTTCTCGTGGAGGGTGCCGACGCCTTGCTGAAGGCCATGGGCCCGAAGTCGTCGGCCGACGCACTCGAGGGACTGGAGAAGATGCTCGTCGAGGTGCATCTCAACAAGACAATGAAATCCTATGCCGACGGCGTAGTCACCTTCGCCGACGGCTCCACCATCACCACCGATACGGTGATATGGACTGCCGGTGTGACGGGTGTGTCCTTCACCATGCAGGGCAGCGACGTGGCCGCAGGGCGCGGCAACCGCTGGGAGGTGGACGAATATATGCGGGTCAAGGGCGTCGATGACATTTACGCCGTCGGTGATATAGCCCTCTTGACGGACGAGAAATATCCGCACGGACATCCGCAGGTGGCACAGGTGGCTATACAGATGGGTCGCACGCTGGCCTACAATCTATCGCATCCCGACTCGCCCAAGGCGTTCAGATACAAGGACAAAGGCTCCATGGCTACCATAGGCCGCAATAAGGCCGTGGTCGATATGGGACGCATGCACCTGAGCGGACGCATCGCTTGGTGGGCGTGGCTGCTTGTGCATCTGCTCTCAATCCTCGGTATGCGCAATCGTACGGTAGTCTTTATCAACTGGGTGTGGAATTATTTCACATTTTCGACGGGTCTGCGTGTGCTCATGCGTCCCGATAAATATCCCATCCGCAAAAACTGGAACGAATGAAACGTAAAGCATTTCAGGAGATATTCGTCAGCTCCTTCAGCGACCCAGAGGCGTGGCGCCGCTGGGTCTTCGACGAAGTGGTGGGCTCCGACGAGCAGATAGAAGTCCTCGCCGACGGCCAGGGAAAGGCCGTCGCGGCACTCCTGCGGCAGCCGTATGCGTTCAGCTATTTCAGCGAAGAGCTCCCGTCGGAGTACATCTCCTGCGTGGCTACGCGGCCTGAAGCCCGAGGCAAAGGTCTGGCTTCGCAGCTGATGGTCAATGCTTTGCGCGGTGCGCGCAAGGCCGGTGCAGCTATGTGTTCGCTCATACCGGCGCGCGATCATCTATATTTCTTCTACCGCAATTTCGGTTTCGCCACAGTCTTCTACGTCGACCGCGAGCATTACATTGCCGAGCATTGCTTCGGCCCCGGTAGCGGCGAGGTGGTAGAACCGTCGTATGAAATCTTCCATGCCCTCGAGGAACGTCTCGGCACGGCCGTCATGCACTCGGTCACCGACTACGCACACATCCTTCAGGACATGGCTATCGATGGCGGCGACTGTGTGGTGGCCGCCCGTGATGGTGACAATCTTGCCATGCTCTTCGCTGTATCAGACAGTAACAGTGTCACCGTCAAGAGTCTGCTCGCTAACAGCCCCGAGGTGGCTGAGACGGCACTCTGTGAGTTGCAGCGACGCCTGCCGGGACGCAAAGTGACTGTCAATGAGCCGCCCATGAGCGGCGTCAGGGCATATCTGAGGGCCTACGGAATGGCGCGGATATTGGATGCCAAGGCTTTCCTCGACGTGCTCGCAAGCCGACACAAGCGGCTGGTATATACTATCCGCCTCACCGACAGGCTGCTGCCGGAGAATTCTGGCCTATATCATATTGCGGGAGGTAAGTGCGTGCGCGACGATAGTAATGCCGGCCCCTACGACCTGGACGTGACGCCCGAGGTACTCGCAGAAATCCTGATGAGCGCGCCAGAGATTGGTTCTATCTTCAATCTGCCTGCCCGTCGCCCCTACATGGCTCTGATGCTCGACTGATAGAGGCCTGCGCACGTCAATCGGGCGCCTGAGCTCGGGGCACAAGCGCCCCGCACAAGAGACACATACGGAAAGGGGCTCAGCGGGCTTTGCACCTGCGTGGATTTATTTCAGACGGAAATTGTAGCCTATCGTAGCCTCGATGGACATGTTGCGCGAGGCGCCGAAAGTGTCGGCCTTCGACGACGGATAGATGTTGCCGAGGCCGTAGTAGTAGCGGCCCTCCACAAAGATACTGTTGCGCGGGCTTACATAGAATTCGAAGCCCAAGCCGCCGCAGATGCCGTAGTCGAATTTTCCTGTTATATCCATCGACAGTTGCGCTGTCTGGCGGTTGGCCGGATAGCCCTGCACTGTCCCGGGATGCTCGTAGTCAAAGTTGGACGAAATCTTATCGCCAAGGTATAGAGCCACTTGCGGGCCGAGGTTGATGAAACATTTGAACCTCGGGGAGCCGAAGTAGATGTGCGTGAGCAGGGGCAGATTGAGGTAGGTGATGGAGCGCGAGTATTCGAAGGGCAACTCCTCATAGTTCTCCTTCCAACCGCGTTGCACCCAACCCAGTTCGGCGATGAATCCGAAGAGCTTTTCCTCTGTATATCTGAATGTTACTGCTCCGGTCGAGCCCATGTTGAAACTCTGCTTGACCGACGGCGAGAAGGACATCTGTGCCATAGACACACCGGCGCGGCCGCCGATGCTGATATGCGGTTTGTAGTGCACCTCGGCGGCGGCGCTGAGGCAGAGGACCAGGGCGGCCAGGAGGACGAGTCGGCGCATCATAGTACTCGGGAGCTGATGCCGTCGCCCGGCAGATAGTTGATGATGTACAGGCTCGAGTTGTAGTAGCCTGCGTCGCCGTCGCGGTCGAAGTCGAAGGTCGACTGAATACCTTGATAGCGAGTGGGATATGTGGGGTTGAACTCGCCGTTGTTGGCCCGCAGATTCTTTATCAGATAGCATCCGGTGTCGTAGCCGAGAATCGCTTGCGAGGGAACGCTCTCGAGGATGGGCTCGCCGTACCAGCGGCGGAAGCTGCTCTCAAGGGTGCGTGCGTCGAAGCTGTGGAAATTGTCGTAGAAGCGCGAATAGACCTTTGCCTCAAGGCGGTGGAGCATGTCGAGGGCATCGCCGCGGAACACTGTCCAGTCAGGATAACCGAATAGCGCCACCGACGTAGTGGCGTAGCTGTCAGGATTTTCCGCTGCTGCGGCGTCGGCCTCGGCAGCGAGTCGGTCGCGCCACGATTTGAGCGCATAGGCGAATTTGTTGAACTCGGCCAGCGAGCCGCTCAGAGGTACGAAAACGTACTTGCCGCCGGGAGCCAGGCGGTCGAGGTGCGAGCTTGTGAGGTTGTCCTCGTAGCTGATTTCCACGGGTAATATGCCCTTGCTCTCAAGGCGTCCGGTGAGATAGGCCACGAAGGCCTCCTTCTCGTTCTTGCCGGCGTCGCAACGGAGCACCACGGGGGTGTAGTCGGCATAGTCGGCTATGAAGGCATCAGCGGCGAGAGCGTACATATTGCGCTGAGGCACATTGGCTTGCAGTACGAGAGCATTGACGGCGTAGAGCGTGTCGGGGACGTTGAGGACATTTAGCACCCACGAGCCACGGTCGGCGGCGAGCGATGCAAGGGTGGCCATGCGGTCGGCCTCGGCGGGGGCTACTGTCACTTGCGCCGTGGCTACGGCGGTGTCGGCGATACGTTCGGCGAAGTCGGCGCCCTCGGTGTCGACGGCCACAATCTCTATCGCCGAGCCGCGCTGCGACAGCGTATCGGCGGCGAGCAGGAAGCCGCGGTAGAAGTCGAGCGCCAGACGGTTGGTGCGCGTAGGTGTCGGATTGTCAAGGCCGAAGGGGAGCGCTACCACTATGGCGGGGCGTAGGGCGGGGGAGTCGGGGACGCGCTC
>CAMWKV010000150.1 GCA_947174915.1 uncultured Porphyromonadaceae bacterium
AACCCACGACCTTTTCGTTACGAATGAAATGCTCTACCAACTGAGCTATTGCGGCCGATTAACGCTGCAAAATTACACAAAATTTCTCTCCCGCCAAAATTTCCACCCGAAAATCTACCAAAATTCCTCGCCAAAATCCGCTACCATTCTCCGCGTGCAAAATCGGCAATTAACAGCTGTCGATTTAACAGCCGAACGGTTGGCCGAAAATTATTCTCGGGCCGGCCATGAAATTAATATAAGATCAGGTTAAATAAAGGGTTCGCAATGCGAATAAATATTATACTATTTAAACGTGATATTCGCCCTATGCGCGGGCGTGTGCAGCTATACGCGTACACTCGGGCACAAGGGCGAATTTCACATGTAATCATGACATTACGTCATGCACTTATAATCTTACTGCAGGTGTCAATAGCCGAAGATCTGCTCCGGAGTCAGTATCACTACCTTACCGAGCTTCGAGAGGACATCCATGTCGAGGTCTTCAACGTCGCCGAGAATACAATAGTAGTAGGTGCGACCTTTCACCTTATCTTTCTGGAATGCTACGATGTCGTCGAGCGTAAGTTCCGGAAGGGCCTCGAACACGTCGCGGCGGGTGTCATGGTCCTCACCCTTATCGAGAGCGTTAATATAGCTCCAGGCTATGGAGTCCTTGATAATACGCTCGGTGCGCAGGCGGGAATCCAGTCCTTCCTTGGCGAGATCGAACGCACGCTGGCTTTCCGGCATGTCGTTGATGATCTCATTGAAGGCCGCTATTGCATCTCCCATCTTATCGTTCTGCGTAGCGATCATCGTTAAGTAGGAATATGGACGGTCGAGATAATCCGGCTCGCTGTAATAGGCGCCTGCCGAGTAGGCGAGCGAACGGCTTTCGCGCATCTCCTGAAATACTATTGCATTCATCGAATTGCCGAAATATTCGTTATAGAGTGCAAGTTCCGGTTCTTTTAGCGATCCGATCTTCTCGCCATTGTTGGAATACATGCGCATATACAACTGTTTGGCGGGATAGGGAGCGACGAATACGATAGTCTCGTCGGTCTGCTGCATGGGATATTTGTCAAATCCCTTGGTGGGGCGCAGCGACTTTATGTCTTTGCCATGGTTGGTGTTTAGGGTAGTGAGGAATTCCTCAGGTGTCATGCCGCCATAGTAGATTATGCGGTGGTCGATTCCCTGAAGGGAGCGGATGGCGTCTACAAGTTTCTGCGGGTCCATATCACGGAGATCTGCTGAGTGGAGACCATCGGTCAGAGGGTTGTGCTCGCCAAACATCATATAATTGGCGAGATTCACGAAGTTCATGTTCTGATTTGCCTTACGGTTCTCCTCGCTCTGGGCCATACGGTCAATGAGCGCGTCGTAGGCCTCTTTGTCGACCACTGCGTTGGCAAGGATATCCTCCATCAGCGCCATGGCCTGCGGCATGTTCTCGCTGAGGCCGGAAAGCACGATATACGACCGGCGGTTGCCGGGCACCACTCGGTAGTTGCATGCCAGGGCATAGAGTTCGTCCTGAATCTGCTGGGCGGTCTTCTCCTTGGTGCCGAGATATTCGAGATACTGAGATGCCGTGGCAAGCAGAGGATCGTCGTTGGTACCGTAGTCGTAGATATATGTCACCTGGAATAGGTCATTGGAGTTGTTAGGGGTATAGAGTACCTCCACGCCGTTGTTGGCCGTCAGTTTTGCAAAGTCCTTGTCATAGTCTACAAACACCGGCTCGATCGGCTTCACCTTAGAGTTACGTATCTCGGTGAGGAAGTCGCTTGTGGCGTCGCGGTTGGTGGCTATGGGGGTAAGCGATGGCTTCGCTATCTTCAGTTCGTTGGGGTCGTCGCCTTGTCGCTTGTATAGCGCTATATAGTTGTCCGGGCCGAAATACTTATTTGCCACTCTCACCACGTCTTCTTTCGTGATCTTGTCGAGATTGTTCATTTGGTCTACCACGACACTCCAGTCCTGGCCATTGACGAATGCGTCTACATACATCTCGACCCTACCTTCGTTGCTTTCGAAAGCGTACTGTTGTGCAAGTTTCTCATTGTTGACGATAGCCTTTATCAGCGACTCGGAGAAGTCTCCGGCTCGGAGTTTAGCCATTTCCGCACTCAGCAGTGCACGAACATCGTCGAGTGTCTGACCCGGTTTGGGATTACCGACAAGAATGAGGGCTCCCTGATCGGCGAGTCCATACATTACGGCATCGGTGCCCAGAGTGAGCTGTGGCAGATTGAGGTCTACGTCGAGAAGTCCGGTCTTGCCGTTGGAGAGAACCTTGGTTGCTATCTCCAGGGCGGGCATATCCTCGTCTTTGATAGCGGGAGTGCGCCATGCCAGATATATGTATTCCGCTTCATTACCGAGCACTTCCACCTCGATAGGAGAGGTGATAGGTTCTTCCGTAGGGAAGTCAAGCACAGGGAGGTTGGTATTCGGCTTCAGGTGTCCGAAATATTTCTCGATTATGTCTACCATCTCATCAGGGTCAAAATCACCCGACAGACAGATGGCTATATTATTGGGCACATACCACTGTTTATGGTAGTTCTTTACGTTTGTGATAGAAGGATTCTTAAGGTGCTCCTGGGTTCCGAGCACAGTCTGGGTGCCGTAGGGATGGTTGGGATAGAGGGTTGCGAGCATTTTTTCCGACATCTTGCGGCTGTCTTTGGTCAGAGACATATTCTTTTCCTCATAGATGGTCTCAAGTTCCGTGTGGAATCCGCGTATCACCGGATGCTCGAAACGGTCGGCCTGTATGCGGGCCCAGTTCTCTATCTGGTTGGAGGGGATATCCTCCACATAGCAGGTGAAGTCCTGCGACGTATATGCGTTTGTACCGTTGGCTCCGATGGTCGCCATGAGTTTGTCATACTCATTGGGGATGGCGAGTAGAGATGCCTGATAGCTTACTGAGTCGATTTCATGATATATGCTTGCGCGGGCTGCGGAGTCGGTAGTGGTGCGGTATGTCTCAAACAGTTGCTCAATACGGTCGAGCATCGGTTTTTCGGCTGCATAGTCCTGTGTGCCGAATTGCTCTGTACCTTTAAACATCAGGTGTTCGAAATAGTGGGCAAGGCCTGTGGTTTCGGCGGGATCGTTCTTGCCGCCGACGCGCACTGCCACATTTGTCTGGATGCGCGGAGCGTCTTTGTTGACGGTCATAAAGATCTTAAGACCGTTGGGGAGGGTGTACATCTTGGTGTCCAGCGGGTCATTGGGAACCGTCTGGAACACTTTTCCGGCTATAGCCGTCGATGCAGTTAGGAGAATCAGCGCGCCTAACCCTAAGGACCGGATGGGGAGTTTCATAGACTTGTTGTTGAGTAATGGAATTTTTTTGTATGCAAAGGTAATATTTCTTCATGTACGAAACAATACTTCATGCACGAAACAGTACTTCTAAATTTTTCAGAACCGACACATGAAAATTCTCTACGATTCATCGCGTACAAAATCGGCAATTAACTACTGCCGATTTAACTGCCGAACATTTGGCAGAAAATTAATCACCCCGAAAGGGATGGCCTTTCGGGGTAGTGAGGTATGTGTGCGGGCTTACTTGTCGTCGGGTGTCGGGCTGTCTTCCGAGGCTTTGTCCGTGGGCTTGTCAGACTGTTTGTCTTCGGGTGTTTCGGCAGGTAGGGACTTGGCGGGGACTTCGGTGGCGGTGACGTCTTCGATGGGGGGAGGAGTCGAACCACCGGGTGTGGTGCTGTCGGTGTCGTGACCGAAGAGCTCGTCGGTGCGGGAGGTCCAGGGACGTGGGCCGAAGATGCGCTCCACGTCGTCCGTGAAGATTACTTCGCGTGTGAGGAGCGTGCGGGCGAGTTCACCGTGGCCGTCGGCGTACTTGCGGAGGATGTCCTTGGCGCGCTCGTACTGCTCGGCGATGATACGCGATACTTCCTCGTCGATGGTGCGGGCGCGGTCATCACTGTAGGGGTTGGTGAACATATTATTCTGACCCGTAGAGTCGTAGTAGCTCAGGTTGGGGAGCTTGTCGGACATGCCGTAGTATGCTACCATGGCATAGGCCTGCTTGGTGACGCGCTCGAGGTCATTGGCAGCGCCGGTGGAGATGGAGCCGGTGAAGAGTTCTTCGGCAGCACGTCCGCCAAGGAGCGAGCAGATGTCGTCGAGGAGCACCTGCGAGGGCACTATCTGGCGCTCTTCGGGGAGGTACCATGCAGCGCCGAGGGCTTTGCCGCGAGGCACGATAGTGACCTTCACCAGAGGATTGCCGTAGCGGAGGTGCCAGGATACTGTGGCATGGCCGGCCTCATGGATGGCGATAGAACGCTTCTCGTCGTCGGTGAGAATCTTGCTGCGCTTCTCCAGACCGCCTATGATACGGTCGACGGCAGCGTTGAAGTCTTCCTTGGTGACGTTGGGCTTGTTGTGACGGGCAGCGATGAGAGCAGCCTCGTTACATACATTGGCGATGTCGGCGCCGCTGAAGCCGGGAGTCTGACGGGCGAGGAGTTCGATGTCAAGGTCGGGCGCGGTTTTAATCTTGCGCAGGTGCACTTTGAATATCTCCACGCGGTCGGGTAGGGCAGGATTGTCGACGTATATCTGACGGT
>CAMWKV010000151.1 GCA_947174915.1 uncultured Porphyromonadaceae bacterium
CTCTGCGTGAGACTATTTTTCGGTACGCGTCGCTTCTCCATGAGGGGGGAATTGTCTCACGCAGAGGGAGACGCAGAGGAGCAGAGGAACGCGGAGTTTTTTAATGAGTATGAATTATGAGTGATGGGTTATGAAGTAGGCGGCGCTACGTCATGGACTGCGTTTGCAGGGTGGCATGGTCCTTTTATTGTGGTGAATGGGGTACCGGGGGATGACTTTTTTGCGCAATAGTGGCATTCTGTGAATATTTTTTTGTAACTTTGACGGCTGAAATCATTATCACGCCACGTTATTCTATTAAATATGAAAGCAGCTCATAGGCTGGTATTTCTCCTCGTATTGGCCGCCATCGGTATGGCGACGCAGAGTGCGTATGGTCAGGAGGAGTTCCACCGCAAGCTCGAACAGGTATCTTTCGTCCCCAAAGGCGCTTACATTGCCGGCGTGAGCGTGAGCTACTCGCAGTCCGATCAGGACAACTATCAATTCCTTGTGTTCGAGAAGATGAACGGCGACACTTACACCTTCAAGGTGAGCCCTACGTTCATGTTCTGCTTCAAGGATGACCTCGCTGCGGGCGGCCGTTTCTCCTACTCCCGTCAGCGCACGCGTCTCAACTCTGCCGATATTGTGCTCGACAGTGAGAATTCCTACGACATAGACAATCTCTACTCAATCAGTCACAGCTACCTGGGTACTGCGCTGATGCGCAACTATATAAGTCTCGGCCGGAGTACTCGTTTCGGTATCTTCGTGGAGACGCAGTTGCAGCTCGGCGGCGGCCAATCGAAGATTTGTTCTGGCTCCGGCGCTGATCTTACCGGCACATACGAGCGCAACTTCAAGTTCAACGTCGGCATCGCCCCGGGCCTGTCGGCTTTCCTCACAAACTACTCCGCCATCGAGGTCAATGTGGGCGTGCTCGGTTTCAACTACAACCATACCACTTCGCTCACCGATCAGATATATGTGGCACGTCGCCACAGTCAGCAAGCGAACTTTAATATCAACCTTTTCAGCATCACCTTCGGTGTGATGTTCTACATTTGACATGCCGATGAAGACTGCTGCCAAGATATTGATATTCGCCATGATGCTCGTGGCATCGGTGACTGCATCAGCCCAGAAGGTGGTGCGCAAGAGCGAGAGTACGTTCTCGCTTGACAGTATACCGCGCGTCATCGTCGACGGCGACACTGTGCCCATCATCATCCCGCAGAAGAACTATGGCCGTTTCGACCGCGGTCTTTTCAACTATATCTTCATCCCCAAGGGCAAATGGGGCTTCGGTATCACGGCCAGCTACGGCGAACTCAATACGGAGGATATCCAGGTGCTGTCGGTACTCAAAGACCTTGACTTCTCGGGCAAGATGTACTCCGTCAAGCCCTATCTCTCCTACTTCCTGGCATCGAACCAGTCCATCGGTCTGCGCTTCAATTACACGCGCGGCATTGCAGACCTCGGACATCTGTCTGTCAACTTCTCCGACGACCTCGATTTCTCAATCCGCGATGTGAGCTACTATCAGCAGAGTTTCTCGGTGAGCACTTTCTACCGCAACTATGTCGGTCTCGACCGTGGAGGACGTTTCGGCGTGTTCAATGAGGTGGACCTCTCCTTCGGCACCGGCTCGTCTCGCTTCAAACGCATCTACAATGATGCTCCGCGCGACACGAGGACGCTCATCTCAAAGGGAGCGCTGAATTTCAGCCCCGGTGTGTGCGTGTTTATTCAGGATTTTGCCGCTTTCAATGTCTCCTTCGGTGTATTCGGTATCAACTGGCAGAAGGAAAAACAGACCACCGACGGCGTGGACGAGGGTTCGCGAGTGACATCGGGCGCCAACTTCCGCTTCAATATCTTCAATATTAACTTCGGCCTGATGGTAGTAATATGAAGACGCGTACTATACATATTATATCCGTTCTCACGGTGCTTCTGACTGTCGTTCTCGTACCCTCGTGTATCAAGAACGACATCCCCTTCCCGCGCATCCAGGCCAATTTCCTGTCTCTGAATATCAAAGGTCAGGACGGCGGTACTATCATCGACACTGTGGCGATGACTGCCACTGTGGCTTTCCCGGAGGAGATAGACATCCGCCGTGTGAGCGTGACGGGCTACTCTCTGACGCCCGGCGCACACCTGGTCGATTCGATTTTCAACACCCCCGTCGACCTCACCACACCTCTGCCTGTGACACTGCGTCTCTATCAGGACTATACTTGGAAAATTATTGCCAATCAGCCTATTGAGCGATACTTTGAAGTCGAAGGACAGATAGGCGCGTCGGTGATTGACGTCCCCGGTCGTCGTGTGGTAGTCAATGTAGCGGCGACGAGCAATCTCGCAGCTGTAAGCATCGTCCGCGCCAAGCTCGGACCTTTCGGAAGCGTCACCACGCCGGCTCTCGAAGCCGGCGATACCTTCGACGGCACTAAGCCGTACACCGTCAATGTCGAGGCCTATGGCACCGGCAGTGAATGGACCATCTATGTGGAACCAGTAGAGGTGAGCGTACGCACTCTCAGCGTCGACGCCTGGACCTGCGTGGCATGGATCAACGGTCAGGGCGAAGTGGGCAAGGAGGTCGGAGCCCAATACCGTCTTGCCGGGTCAGACGCCTGGACAGAAGTCCCCGCTGCAGATATTACCGTCGACGGCGGTCTCTTCACCGCCCGTGTGCTCCATCTGAGTCCCTCTACGGCCTATCAGGCACGCGTGATGTCGGACGGCATGTACGGCGAAGTGATAGATTTCACCACCGGTACTGAGGCGCAGATGCCCAACAGTGACTTCGAATACTGGTGGCTCAACAAGAAAGTATGGTGCCCGTGGGCGGAAGACGGTACTCCCTACTGGGGCACCGGCAACCAAGGTGCCACAACTCTGGGCGACTCCAATACTACCCCCACCGACGATACTCCCACCGGCAGTGGCTGGGCGGCACGTCTGGAGACACGCTTCGTCGGTATCGGACGCCTCGGCAAGATAGCCGCCGGCAATATCTTCGTAGGCTCGTACGTACGCACCGACGGCACCAACGGTATTCTCAGTTTCGGCCGTGATTTCGCCGAACATCCCACCAAGCTGCGCGGTCAGTTCAAGTACAATCCCGTTGCCATCTCGCATGCAAGTGATGAAATGAAATCCCTTGTCGGTCAGCCTGATACCTGCGTAGTATGGATAGCCCTCATCGACTCGTCGGAGCCTTTCGAACTGCGTACGAATCCCTCCAACCGCCGTCTCTTCGACCCCAACGCCGATGATGTGGTGGCCTACGGCATCATGCAGACAGCGCAGAATGTAGCCTCCTGGTCGCCATTCGAGGTAGAACTCAAATACAACAGTACCTCGCGCCGTCCGCGTTACATCCTCGTCACCGGCTCGGCCAGCAAGTACGGCGATTACTTCACCGGCGGCGACGGCTCGACCCTCTATCTGGACGACCTCGAGCTCGGATATGACTATTGATATCAACGTATAATACTGTAAAATAAGAAAATATATATGGCATTACAATGTGGAATTGTAGGACTTCCCAACGTTGGCAAGTCGACACTGTTCAACTGCCTCTCCAACGCCAAGGCGCAGTCCGCTAACTTCCCTTTCTGCACCATCGAACCCAATGTGGGTGTCATCACCGTCCCCGACGACCGCCTCAACAAGCTCGTCGAAATGTGTAATCCCCGTTCCATCGTGCCCGCTACGGTGGAAATTGTAGACATCGCCGGCCTCGTCAAGGGTGCTTCCAAGGGCGAAGGTCTTGGCAACAAGTTCCTTGCCAATATCCGCGAGACGGATGCCATCATCCATGTGCTCCGCTGCTTCGATGATGACAATATCACCCACGTCGACGGGAGCGTCGACCCCGTCCGTGATAAGGAAATCATTGACTACGAGCTTATCATCAAGGACCTTGAGACAGTAGAGGCTCGTCTGGCCAAATCGCTCAAAGCCGCCCAGATAGGTGCCGACAAGGATGCCAAGATGCACGCCGCCGTGCTCGCCCGCATCAAGGAGGTACTCGAGAAAGGTCAGCCAGCCCGATCGCTCAGCTTCGACAGCGTAGATGAGCAGAAGTTCGTGCGCGAACTCTTCCTGCTCACCTCCAAGCCTGTGCTCTATGTATGTAATGTAGACGACAACAGCGCCGCCGAGGGTAATGCCTACGTAGAAGCTGTCCGCGAGGCTATCAAGAACGAAGGTGCCGGCCTGCTCATCGTGGCGGCTCGCACCGAGAGCGAGATTGCCGAGCTTGACACCTACGAAGAACGTCAGGAGTTCCTCGCCGAAATAGGCCTTGAGGAGTCGGGTGTATCGCGCCTCATCCGGGCCGCCTACGCGCTACTCGACCTCCAGACATTCTTCACCGCAGGTTCTGACGAGGTCCGCGCATGGACATTCCGTCGCGGTTCGAAGGCTCCCCAGTGCGCAGGAATCATCCACTCCGACTTCGAGAAGGGCTTCATCCGCGCCGAGGTCATCAAGTACGATGATTATGTGAATCT
>CAMWKV010000152.1 GCA_947174915.1 uncultured Porphyromonadaceae bacterium
GAACAATTAAAAGAGACTTTTGAGCGTATGCTTGCGCTGAGGAGGTATCTTTGACATCGACGGGAAGAAAATAGCCGTTGAAGAAGAGCAGCTCCGCACCATGGCCGACGGCTTCTGGGATAATGCCGAAGCAGCTCACCGTCAGATGAAAAAAATCAAGGATCTGCAGAAGTGGGTCGCCGACTACGCCGAACTCGAAGGCGCTGTAGAGGAGGCAAAGCTCGCTGTAGAATTCTATCGCGACGAACTCGTCACCGAGGCCGAGGTGGACGAAGCATATGCTCATGCCCGTCAGCTCCTCGAAGATCTCGAGCTCCGCAATATGCTACGCGACGAAGCCGACATCATGAGCGCCGTCCTCAAGATTAACTCCGGCGCCGGTGGCACCGAGAGCCAGGACTGGGCCGAGCTGCTCATGCGTATGTACATGCGCTGGGCCGAAGCTCACGGCTACAAGCTCTCCGTGGCGAACTTGCTCGAAGGCGACGAAGCCGGTATCAAGACCTGCACGCTCAACATCGAGGGTGACTTCGCCTACGGTTTCCTCAAGAGCGAGAACGGCGTACACCGTCTCGTCCGCGTATCACCCTACAATGCTCAGGGCAAGCGCATGACATCCTTCGCCTCAGTATTCGTGACGCCCCTCGTCGACGACACCATCGAAATCAAGGTAGAGCCCGCTCTGCTATCATGGGATACCTTCCGAAGCGGTGGTGCCGGCGGCCAGAACGTGAACAAGGTAGAATCCGGTGTACGCCTGCGCTACCAGTTCACCGACCCCTACACCGGCGAGAAGGAGGAAATCCTCATCGAGAACACCGAGACCCGCGACCAGCCCAAGAACAAAGAGAACGCTCTGCGTCAGCTCCGTAGTATCCTCTACGCCAAGGAACTCGAACACCGCATGGCCGAGCAGGCCAAAATCGAGGCCGGCAAAAAGAAGATCGAATGGGGTTCGCAGATACGCTCCTATGTTTTCGACGACCGCCGCGTCAAAGACCACCGCACCAACTACCAGACATCGGATGTCAACGGTGTGATGGACGGCGACATCGACGAGTTCATCAAGTCGTACTTGATGGAATTCTCTGAGAAGGAGGCCGAGAACTGATATATACCAGCCATTACCGCCCTATGCCAGACAGCAAGAGTTTCATGATGATAGTCAACCCGGCCTCGGGTACGGTGTCGAAGCACCGTCTCGTGCCGCATATCATAAAGCGACTGAAGCAGATGGGAATAGAGTGTGACGTCCGTGGCACCACCGGGCCCGGCCACGCCACCGAACTTGCCCGCCAAGCCGCAGCCGAGGGCTTTCATACCGTCCTCGCCTGTGGCGGCGACGGCACTGTCAACGAGGTGGCGACGGGTCTGTGCGGCACTTCCACAGCAATGGGCATCATACCCACAGGCTCCGGCAACGGGCTGGCTCGACACCTCGGCATCCCCGTCGACGTAGACAGCTCGCTCAAGGTAATCGCCGAGAGCAACATCATATCTGCCGACTACGGCACCGCCAACGACCGGCCATTCTTCTGCACATGCGGTGTGGGATTCGACGCCGCCGTGAGCGAGCGCTGCGCCCGACAGAAACGTCGCGGCATAGTGATGTATCTCAAAAACGTCGTCAACGAGTACGTCAACTTCAACCCCGAAGAGTATCAGATAGAGGTCAACGGACAGATAATCACCGATAGGGCGTTCCTCGTGGTATGCTGCAATGCCTCGCAGTACGGTAACAACGCTTTCGTAGCCCCGGGAGCATCCGTCACCGACGGCGAACTCGACCTCGTGATAGTTCATGCCGGCAACATACTCTCCCAGGCCATCGTGGGCGTGGACATGATGACAGGTTTCATCGGCAAGAACGCTTTGGTTGATATCATACGCACACCGGCTGCCATCATCCGCCGCAAGCATGATGGCGCCGCGCACGTCGACGGTGATGCCGTGATGATGGGCTCCGACATCAATATCCGTTGCCATCCCGGTCTGCTACACGTGTACTCCCCTACCTCGAAGACGCGTTTCCGTCCCATTGTGACACCCTTGACTCTGATGGTACGCGACTCCTTGCTTGCCGTGCGCCATCTATTTCACAATAATATATAAATACTGCATACCGATGAGGGTGACTCGATACATATCCGCAATTGTGGTGGCGCTTGGCTGCTACCTCGGCGCCAACGCTCAGGTCAATACCGAGCAGGTGCTCCGCATAGGTCAGAATGCGCTCTACTTCGAGGACTATATGCTATCGATTCAGTACTTCAATCAGGTAATAGACTCGAAGCCCTACATGGCGCAGCCCTATTTCCTGCGCAGTATCGCCAAACTGAATCTCGAGGACTACCGCGGCGCCGAGGCTGATGCTTCGCGCGCCATCGAACTGAACCCCTTCCTGACGGACGCCTACGAGGTACGCGGTGTGGCGCGTCAGAACAGTGGCCGTCCACGCATGGCAATAGACGATTACACCGAAGCCCTCAAATTACTCCCGCGCAACAGACAGTTGCTGTTCAACCGCGCCCTGGCCTACGCAGAAATAGGTCAGAACGCTACAGCCGACAGCGCCTTCACGGAGATAATACGCTACTATCCGCGTTTCGACAACGCCTACCTCGGCCGAGCCCGTGCCGCCCTCACGCTCGGCGACACCGTCCGCGCCAAGGAGGATATCGACAAGGCACTTGACATCAACCGCAACGCCCTCAACGCCTACATCCTCCGCGCCGACATCGCCATCAACTCGCAGGGCGACTATGCCGCTGCCTTGGAGGACATTGACCAGGCTATACGACTGCAGCCGCGTGCTGCCGGCCTGTATATCAACCGCGCATTCCTGCGCTACAAGACCGACTCGTACAACGGCGCCATGGCCGACTACGACTACGCTCTCACCCTTGAGCCATACAACATGGCTGCGCTCTTCAACCGCGGCCTGCTGCTCATGGAGGTGAGTGCCTACGACCTCGCGCTGGACGACTTCAACCGCGTACTCGACCTTGACCCCGACGATATGCGAGCGCTCTACAACCGTGCCGTCGTGCACATGCACAAGGGCAACGACAAAGCTGCCATCGCCGACATCACCCGTGTAGCGGAGGCCTACCCCGAGCTGCCCAGCACATACTTCATGCGTGCCGGTCTGTACAAGAACATGGGACAGCTCGCCAAGGCAGAGGCCGACTACAAGCACGCGCAGGCACTGGCCAAAGCTCTGCGCCCGGGGGATGAGACCGACAAACCGACTGACAGTCATGCCGGTGACGACTACGCTCGCACGCCGGGTAACGAAACCGGCGACGAAGCCGAGAACAATGACTTCACCTCACGTCGCTTCGCTCAGCTCATCACCGTAGACGACAACGCCGACTTCCGCGAAGAATACAACAATACAGCCATCCGAGGCCGTGTCCAGGACCGCAATCTCAACATAGAGATAGAGCCGCCGATGCTGCTGTCGTTCTACTCGTCGCCCTCAGAGCTGCAGCAGAATACTTACTATGTGCGCGAGGTAGACGATCTCAACGCCACCCGCTCGCTCCGTTTTGCCCTTGTGGTGACGAACCGTGTCCCTACCATCGATGAAACGCAGGCGGCCAAGCACTTCCAGTCCATCGACTATTACAACTCCTACATCTCCACACACCGTCCGCGTCCCGTGGACTATCTCGGCCGTGCGCTCGACTTCCTCACCGTACGCGACTACCAGAACGCCGAGAAGGATGCCAACCGCACTATCGAAATGGCTCCCGACCTTGCTCTTGCCTATATGGTACGCGCGCAGGCACGGCACGGTAAGTATCTCCTTGACCGTGACAACCCCGGCGAGAACAGTAAAGGCGTCGCCAATATCGCACTCGGCCGTAAAGCTCTCGATGAGATTGCCGAAGACTACCGCAAGTTGCTCGAACTATCACCGCGCACACCCGTGGCGTGGTACAATCTTGGCAACATATTATTCGAGCAAGAAGACTTCGTCGGCGCTACCGATGCCTACTCCCGCACCATCGAGTTGAAGCCTGATTTCGGCGAAGCATACTACAACCGCGGCTTCATCGCTCTGCGCAGCGGCGACCGCACAAAGGGCATCGCCGACCTTAGCAAAGCCGGCGAACTCGGCATCGTCCCCGCCTACAATCTCATCAAGCGCATTTCCAACTGATACCGGCTCCGCGCCCTTCGACTGCACGCAAAGGGCTGTCAATAAAATTATTCCGCTTCGTTTTCAGATTTCCGCTGCGGCAGAGCAATTATTTTTTGATGGAATTTTCGAAAAAAGTCCAAAAAATATTTGGTCAATTCAGAAATAGTGCCTAACTTTGCACTCGCAAACGGCGGGATAGCTCA
>CAMWKV010000153.1 GCA_947174915.1 uncultured Porphyromonadaceae bacterium
ATGAGACCCCAGGCGGTGGCGGTGTTGCCGTTGATGTCGGTATATACGCCGGGGGTGGGAGTGGAGGTCTCTATGCGGTAGGTGCTTACGTTGGCGTGGATATTGTGACCGTAGTCGTAGCCGGCCTGGAGCACCTTGGCGTTGGCTTCGAATATGGCGGGTTTCTTGGCGAACTTCTGGCGGAGATGGTGAAGGACAGCGTCGAGAGGACGGTCGAAGAGCCAGCAGATGAGGCCTAATGTAAAGATATTGCGGCACTTGAGGACGCTTTTGTTGTCCATACCGCTATCGGCGAGGGCTGCCTTGGTGAGTGTGGTGACGGGCACCTCCACTATCTGTGCCTTGATACCGAGTTCTTCGAAGGGATTGTCTGTGGTATACTGAGCCTTCTTGAGATCGGCCTCACGGAAAGAGTCGATGTCAACGATGATGACGCCACCGGGCTTGAGGAAACGGTGGTTCGTCTTGAGGGCGGCGGCATTCATTGCCACAAGGACATCGCATGCATCGCCAGGCGTATGAACACCCTGACCAACACTCACTTGGAAGCCCGACACACCACCGAGCGAGCCCTGAGGCGCGCGGATTTCGGCGGGATAGTCCGGGAATGTGGAAACTTGATTGCCAAGTCCGGCCGACACATTGGTGAAGATATTGCCGGCGAGCTGCATTCCGTCACCGGAATCGCCCGAGAAGCGTACCACTACCTTATCGAGTGTCTTAACATTAGTATTTTCCAGCATGATACTGTATTCGAGGATATAAGCGGGCCGAGTTGCTGCAGCCCGAGGATAATGATTATTCAGGTTATAGGCCGATGTGTAACATCGCCGCAAAGATACACAAGATATTCAACAAAAGCAAAAGAAAAACGCACATATATAGCACCGCGGGTGCCCTCTACTCCATCCTACTCTCATCATAGTCGCTCCCCGCCACTCTCATCTCCAACTCTCCACTGAACTTTTTTGTACAGAAATTTGTCAATTTATTACTAATTAGTTATCTTTGTGCCATGGAATCCAAAGAGAGACAAAGTGGCGGAATCCGCGTAGTATATAAAACGCCCCAGTTTGAGGCTTTCTATAACTCGCTACCCACGAAGGTGCAGACAAAATTCAAATATGTAATAGATGTTGTAACCACCATATATGATGTCTCAACAAAATTTGTCAAACATCTTCAAGACACGGATCTATACGAGATGCGTGTATCGGTAGGCACTAACGAATATCGCACCATTCTCTTCGCTATTGACAGACCAAATGTCATTGAAGCCACAAGAATTATCCTCTTGAATGGTTTTCTGAAGAAATCCAACAAAGATTACCGCAAGCAAATAGAAATTGCTCAATCCATACTTAACGACTTGGAACAATGAGACATTTAAATCCTGAAAAATTAGCAAAATTACCCACCTTCAACCAACAGCTGGATGAGGAGTACGGTAAGGCCGGAACCCCTGAGCGCGAGGAGTTTCACGAGCAAGCTATCTCTTGGTATTATGGGCAATTGCTCCGCAACCGCAGGCGCGAGCTGAAAATGACGCAGCGTGAAGTAGCGGAAAAGCTCGGTCGCGAGCAGAGCTACATCGCTCGTGTTGAGAACGGCAAAGCCGACATCCAACTGTCAAGCTTTTTCCGCATTGCAACAGTGCTCGGCATCCAGTTCATACCCACATTTATAAATTAGAGTTTACACCAAAAGCTACTCATTGTTGATATCGATATCAACGCCAAACGCGGGTGCGTCAAATTTAATCTGACGCACCCGCGTGTTATTTTGAGAGGCTTATTTGTATGCCTTGTTGGCGGGGAGGTGTATCTCTGCGTTTACGACAGAGCAAGCACGAGAGCCTGCGCCGCTACCACGCGGAGGAACATTGTCAAGGGGTACACCGTAGAATAGGCCACGGCGGGCTGGTCGTTGCCGGTGGAGTTGTTGGCGTAGGCCAGTGCAGGCGGGTCGGTGTTCGAACCGGACATCAGACCCATGATAGTGAGGAGGTTGATTTTATACCGGCCGCGGGCGATAGAGCCAATGATAATCAGAGGAACGATGGTGATGACGAAGCCCCAGATGACCCACCACATACCCGTCTCATTGAAGACGGAAGCAGCGAAGTCCTTGCCGGCGGCAATACCCACGGAGGCGAGGAAGAGGCATATACCCAACTCGCGCAGCAGCAGTGAGGCCGCCGACGAGGTGTAGGTGACGAGTTTGAATTTATAGCCGAAGCGGCTGATGAGGATAGCCACCACCAGAGGACCGCCGGCAAGACCAAGCTTCATACCGAAGCCGATGTTGATAGAGCCCAGGATGATACCGAGGATGATGCCCACGAAGATGGTGATGAGGTTCGGCTGGTTGAGACGCTTCACAGAGTTGCCCAGGCGCGATGCCAGACGGTCGATATCTTCGAGATTGCCAACGACGGTGATACGGTCGCCCATCTGGAGTCGCAGACTCGGAGTAGCGAGCAGATCCACACCGGCACGGTTCACGCGGGTACAGTTGAGCTGATAGCCATTGTGGAGGCGGAGCGAACCGAGGGGCACACCATTGTACTCGCTCTTGGTGACGAGGATGCGGCGCGAGAATACAGGAGATGGAGCCGACTCCCAGTCCATCTGCACCTCGTGGCCGATGACAGCCTTGAAGCGGTCGGCATCCTGAGCTGAGCATACGATGAGCAACTTGTCGCCCTGGTGAATGGTTGTTGTCGATTTGGGGATGGTGATAGAACCGTCCGGATGCATGATGCGCGACACTACGAAATTCGTCTGCACCACATCGTGGAGACCCACCATAGTCTTGCCGTCGACAAGATTGTTGGACACCTCGCAGGTGAGGATGAAGGGCTTCAGGCGCGAATCCTCCTGCTCGTCTTCGAGCTTGCGGATTTCATCGTCGACCTTGATACCGAATATCCACTTGATGATGAACATACCCAGGATGATACCTACCACGCCGAGGGGATAGGCGGCAGCATAGCCGGCAGCCATCACATTGGCAGCCTCGGCACCGCCGGCCATAGTGCTGACAGTCTGCTGGGCGGCAGCAAGACCGGGGGTATTGGTCACCGCACCGGACATAATACCTACCAGCGCAGAGATATCATGAATATTACCGAAATAATAGATACCGAGCACGATAGCAACGTTGAGCACTATCACACCCACAGCAAGAAGATTGAGGCGAACGCCACCTTGCTTGAACGAAGAAAAGAAGCCGGGGCCTACCTGCAGACCTATCGAGAAGATAAAGAGAATCAGGCCGAACTCACGGACGAACTTGAGAACATTCGAATCAACAATGTATCCGAAGTGCCCCATGAGAATACCCACGAAAAGAACAAAGGTAACACCCAGTGACACTCCACCGATCTTGAACTTGCCGATAAATATACCGGCGGCGATGACGAATGAATAAAGTATCAGGGTGCTCGCAATCCCGGTCTGTCCGGGCATAAATAACTGACTTAAAGCATCCATTGGAAATCGAAAATGTCGTATTACGACAGGAACCTAAAATTTTCTGCAAAGTTAACAATTTTCCCCGTCCCCCGCAAAAAAATCTTAATCATGTCGCCAATTTCCCACACTATCCACCACCGCCTGCCAACATCCCGCCTGCCCACCACCGCCAAATACCAAAAACGGTGCGCCGACCCGAGCCGGCACACCGCAGTATGGGAGTTGAGTGTAGTATCAGTTCTTCGGATTGACGATGCGTGCGGCAGCAAGGACAGCTCCGGTATCGCGCAGACGTATCATCATCGCAAAAGGACGGTTGAAGTTGAGTTCAACACAAGGTGCTGCGATAATGTCGCCATTGTAAGTTACCGATGCAACTTTCGCGCCACTTTCATCAACATTCAGGGCTACTTGTTGACAAATGGAAGTTGAGATTTTTTTATTCTCCTCGAAAAAGGAGATTTGCTTTTTCCACAAATCAATACGAGGGTCAATATCAGCAAGTACTTCATCTACTAACAATGTTTCATTGAGAGAGAATTTAGGTACGGCGATCTTAAATTCTTGTCCCTGCATAGCCTCATCCGTCCACATACCGAAGTCAGGTTCGGAGATAACGTCAACTATATCTTCACCGGCATTGGGCAAGATAAAATCAGCCACATAAACACCTCCACCGAATTCCAGTCTCGCTACTTGATATGTATCGGTCCTGAAGTACTTACCGGGAATCATACCGTTCATCATGTCAACTCTTACAGTAGTCGAAACATACGGAGTGTGGAAGGTAGCTTCTTTTGTATTGGCGAGATCAAACTGCGCTGCCCACAAGCCATCAAAAGTAAATACCTGAGCTGCCAAGAAATCATTGGGCAT
>CAMWKV010000154.1 GCA_947174915.1 uncultured Porphyromonadaceae bacterium
CTCAAGCAGTATGCCGACGAAACTCCGGGACTCATCAACGGCTCCATGTTGTATGACAACCGCATGATGCAACCGACTTTCCGTCTTGACATCGGTCGCCCCGGCAGTTCCTTCGCCATAGAGATTGCCCGCAAGACCGGACTACCGGAGGAGGTAATAGAAGATGCCCGCGAGATTGTTGGCAGCGACTACGTTAACATGGACAAATATCTCCTCGAGATTGCCCGCGACCGCCGCTACTGGGAGAACAAGCGCAAGAATATACGCCAGCGCGAGAAGCAGATTGAGGAGACTCTAAGCCGCTACTCGGACGATGCCGAACATCTGCGCGAACAGCGACGCATCATCATAGCCGAGGCTCGAGAGGAGGCACGCCGCATCCTCGACAACTCAAACGCCGCTATCGAACGCACTATCCGTGAGATACGCAGTGCTCAGGCCGACAAAGAAGCCACTCGTCAGGCTCGTCAGCGACTCGCCGAGGAGCGCAGTAATCTCGACAAGGATAATGACGAGCATCCGCTGCTGGACAAGGTAAAACTAAAGCGCAAACCTAAGCCGGAGAAGCAGGCTGCCGATTCGGCCAAGCGTCCGCTCGCCGTAGGCGATACCGTGGTACTTGACGGCGGCCGCACACCGGGTACTATAGAGTCAATCTCCGGGAAAAATGCCGTGGTGGTATTCGGTCAGATGAAAACCACTGTCAAACTGGCTCGGCTAAAACACACAGTACTGTCGACGGGTCAGAATCAGTCGGTGAAAGTGTCGTATCTGTCGTCCGATACATCTGCGGCGAGTCGCGAACGTCAGCTCCAGTTCTCCACCGAGATAGATGTGCGCGGTATGCGTGCCGACGAGGCCGTACAGGCCATAATGTACTACATCGACGATGCCATTCAGTTCAATGCCGGACGAGTGCGCATCCTCCACGGCACCGGTACCGGGGCACTCCGCCAGTACATACGTCGCTACCTCGACTCGGTAGATGCCGTAAAGAACTATCATGACGAAGACGTCCGCTTCGGCGGTGCCGGCATCACCGTTGTTGAATTCTGACATCATGCTTTAAGATATCAATGTTGAAGAATCCTGAAAGTATGCTACGAAATTTATTCCTCACATTTGCCAAAATCGGTGCATTCACTTTCGGCGGCGGATGGGCGATGATAAGCATCATCGAACGCGAGGTAGTGGATAAGCACCAATGGCTCGACCGTGCCGAGTTCCTCGACCTCCTTGCTGTAGCACAGTCTTTGCCCGGTATTCTCGCCGTGAATATCTCTGTGGTGGTGGGAGACAAACTGCGAGGCCTCAAAGGTGCCATCGTCGCAGCTCTCGGCACTATACTGCCATCGTTCCTCATCATCCTACTGATAGCGATGTTCCTCACGCCCGAGACAATCATCGGCAATCCTACCCTGACCGCCATCTTTAAGGGCCTCCGTCCGGCTGTTGTAGCCCTCATCGTAGCCCCTGTCATCACCACCGCCCGCTCGGCCGGCATAGGCTGGCGCACGGCCTGGATTCCCGCTGTAGTGGCCCTGCTGATATGGTCGAAATGGCCGGTGGTGTCGAATCCTATTCTCTACATAGTCATCGGCGCTATAGCTGGATGGTATTTCACCTCCCGCTCGTGCAGTGCTCTTAATGAACGAAAGGAGGACTCAAAATGATGATATATCTTCGACTCATCTGGAGTTATCTCAAGATAGGATTCTTCGGTTTCGGGGGCGGTTACGCCATGCGGGCACTGATAGAGAACGAGATAGTGACGCCCGGCTGGGTCACCGAGCAAATGTTCACTGACATTGTGGCCATCTCGCAGATGACGCCGGGACCCATCGGTATCAACTCAGCCACATACATAGGTTATGTAGCACCCGGAGTATCATCCCCGGCCCTTTCGGGACCGCTGTGGGGTATTCTCGGCTCCATCCTCTGTACACTCACCGTGATATTGCCCTCATTTGTCATGGTGCGCTATGCCGGACATTACATCGCTCGTCACCGTGACAGTGCTGTTATCAGAGGTATCTTCGCCGGACTGCGTCCTGTCGTCGTAGGTCTTATTGCCTCGGCAGCTTTGTTGCTGATGAACGGTGCCAACTTCGGCTACACATCGCCTGATGTGATAAAAAGCATAGTCATCGCATTAGTAGCGCTGGGCCTGGCTCTTTCCAAAAAGGTCCACCCCATCCTTATTATAATATGTGCCGGTATTGCCGGACTACTCATATTCTGAGCTTGCAATGAATTACAAAGAGACTACCGAGTACCTGTTCTCGCAGGTACCTATGTTTCAAGACCGCGGTCCGGGCGCGTACAAGCCCGGGCTTGGCACAACAATCGCTCTCGCCGAAGCATACGGCAACCCTCACAACACCTTTACTGCCATCCATGTAGCAGGTACCAACGGCAAAGGAAGCACCTCATCGCTCATAGCCGCCACTCTCCAGTCCGCCGGATACCGCACTGCGCTCTACACTTCACCGCACCTGACAGACTTCAGAGAACGCATGCGCATCAATGGCGAGATGATACCGGAAAGCTATGTGGTGGAGTTCGTCGAGCACTATCTCAATGACGAAAAGCTAAAGGCTCTGCAACCTTCATTTTTCGAACTGACTACCATCATGGCTTTCAGTTGGTTCGCGCAGCAGAAGGTAGATGTGGCAGTAATCGAGGTCGGACTCGGCGGTCGCCTTGACTCGACCAACATAATAACGCCCATTCTCAGCATCATCACCAATATATCGCTTGATCATACAGCGCTCCTGGGGCACACCGAACCCGAGATAGCCCGCGAGAAAGCCGGTATCATCAAAGCAGGTGTCCCCGTTGTTATCGGGCAGGCCGAGGGCGACGTGATGGCGGTGTTCAAAGAAAAGGCCGAAGCCGTAGGGGCTCCGCTCTACTATGCTCAAGCGCCGAAGCCATGCAACGGCTACGATATTCACGATGATTACATAGCCTACCACGGTACGCCCTGGGGCGATGTCAACTGTGAGCTCACCGGGGGATGTCAGCCGGCGAATGCCTTCACCGCGTTTACCGCTATCGAGCTGATACAGCAATCATTCTGCCGCATCAGTGCAGAATCCGTCCGCGAGGGATTCAGAAGTGTGTGCGAGCTCACCGGACTGGTCGGACGCTGGATGAAACTGGCCTCATCACCGATAAGTGTTATCTGCGACACCGGGCACAACATAGGCGGCTGGCATACTCTCGGTCCCGCTCTGCAAAGCATAGCCGCTAAAGGCAAGCTTAACATGGTCGTTGGCTTCGTCAACGACAAGGACGTGAGCAGCATAGTACAACTGATGCCGAAGAATGCCCGATACTACTTCGCCCGTCCGAGTGTGCAGCGAGGACGCGATGCGGAGTCGACGGCAGAGACAGCTCGCGGCGCCGGACTTGAGGGAAAGACCTTCGACACCGTCGCGCAGGCCTACGAAGCAGCTATGGCGGAAGCGACTGAAGGAGATACCGTCTTCGTCGGGGGCAGCACATTTGTTGTCGCCGACCTCCTGGCACACTTGAAGGTCAGATAATATAAACCGTTTAACATCAATAATATGGAAATAATCCACAACATCCGAAAATCAGCGCTGACCGCGCTGCTATGCGCAGCGTTAGCGCCGCTCCCTGCGCTGGCACAAGCCGAAGGAACAGTAAGCGAATATTCTATCGAAGTGTTGTGGACGAGTCCCAACTATCTGCACGACACCGGATTGAGCAAAGCTGCCTATCGCAGCGATTTCTTCGTGCACGATGATGTGATGTACATCAACTATATGTACTTCGGCGCGTCTGAACTGCACATGGTAGATGCTCGTACTGGTGTTACAATTGGCGATACCGACATTGAGTGGAACGTCGATCACAGCGCCACGGCATCCTCTTTTGTGGGCACCGACTCGGCCGGACATCCTTACCTGGCGTCGCTGAGCACATCGGAGTTTGACGGTTATCCACTCGAATTATATCCGCTCACTTTTGATGATGGACGACCTACTGTCAATTCACTATACACTCTACCATTATCAGGGCGCGTATGGCCTCGTGATCCCGTAGCAGTCGGTGACATCAGTTCCGGATCGTTCACCGTCGTGGCTACAGCGTGGTGCGGACAGGAGCCCATCAGCTGGATAGATGGCGAGGCGGTCTACGAAGGAGCGTTGTTACTATGGCGTGTGGTCGATGGTATGGCAGCCATGCCGGCGCTGATTCGCGCTAAATTCTCGGATTGCACATTACTGCCTTGCGGTGATGACTCTTTCCTTG
>CAMWKV010000155.1 GCA_947174915.1 uncultured Porphyromonadaceae bacterium
TCCGAGGTGCGTCTGGTCGGTCATACCGTAGACGCTGCCGAAGAATACATTGAATACCGCGGGCATATTGTTGATGGCTACATCCTGGCTCACCTGGTCGTAGGCACGCTGGAAGAAGGTAGCCACCACGCCCATGACGGGACGCATGCCGCCCTTAGCCATACCGGCAGCCATACCTGTACACATCTGCTCGGCGATACCGACGTCGATGAAACGACGGCCTGCCTCACGGCGTTTCGCAGGCGTGAAGCCGATGGCGCCGGGTGTGCCGGCGTTGAGGACGCAGAGCTTGGGGTTGGTCTGCATGCTGCTGAGCATGTGGTCGGCGAAGATCTCAGTATAGGTGGCAGGTGCCGCGTCGGCAGCGGGCTGACTCAGCGGAGCACCCGTCTTGAGGTCGAAGGGTCCGGTGTAGTGGAAGGATTCTTTATCAGCCTCTGCCACAGCGAGTCCCATACCCTTCATCGTGTTGATATGTACCACTACGGGGTGGTCGATATCCTTGACGGCGCGGAAAGTCTCGATGAGCGAATTCAGGTCATTACCATAGTGTACGTAGCGGTAGCTGTAGCCCATGGCACGGAAGATATTCGGCTCGGCTGTACCGTTGGAGTGACGTAGCAGACGCAGGTCGGCATAGAGACCGCCGTGATTCTCGGCGATACTCATATCGTTGTCGTTGATGACAACGATGAAATTCGAGCCGAGGGTGGAGCCGTAGTTGAGACCTTCGAGAGCCTCACCACCGCCGAGCGAACCGTCGCCCACGACAGCGATGACATTCTCGCGCTCGCCGGCAAGGTCACGAGCCTTTGCCAGACCGGAAGCGAGGGCGAGGGCAGTGGAGGTGTGGCCGATGGAGAAGAGGTCGTAGTCGGGACTCTCCTCGGGGTCAGTGAAGCCTGTCACGTCGCCGTAGTGCTCAGGGTCGGTGTAGGCCTGCATGCGGCCGGTGAGCATCTTGTGGGGATAGGCCTGGTGCGATACGTCGTAGACAATCTTGTCGGTCGGCGCATCGAATACATAGTGGAGGGCGATGGTAGCTTCTACCATGCCGAGGTTGGGACCCACGTGGCCGCCACGCGTCGAGAGGCGTTTCATAAGTGCCGAGCGCATCTCGGCTGCAAGTGCACGAAGTTCGTCCACACTCATGCCTTTGATGTCGGCAGGACTGTGGATAGTGCTGAGATCTATATCTTTCATTTCAGTTGTATGATTTGTTTTATGAGGTGTTATGTATTTATATTAACGTATGAGCGGACGAAATATTCAATTCGATTAAGTATTTTTTATAATTGTCGGCAAAAAACGCTAAATTTGCGAGCGACATCCAACGCAGTGAGCCACGAGGCCACTTCGAGCGTTATCAAATAAAAACCACGAACAGCATGAAAGTATATAATTTCTCCGAGCACCCCTCCCTGGTGAGCCAATATCTGAGTGAAATGCGCGACGTCACCGTGCAGAAAGACCGTCTGCGCTTCCGTCGCAACCTCGAACGACTGGGCGAAATCTTCGCCTACGAGCTGAGCAAGACCCTCAGCTACACTCCCACTCCCGTGCGTACACCCCTCGACGTAGACGCCACCTGCGACGTCCTCACCGAGCCCATAGTACTGGCCACCATCTTCCGTGCCGGCGTGCCCTTCCATCAGGGCTTCCTCCGCTATCTGGACAACGCCGAGAATGCCTTCGTATCGGCCTACCGCAAGTACAAGGAGAAAGAAAACTTCGACATCTGCATCGAGTACCTCGCCTCGCCCTGCCTCGATGGCAAGACCCTCGTCCTCGTCGATCCCATGCTCGCCACGGGCGCCTCGATGGAACTGAGCTACCGTGCCCTCCTCACCAAGGGCACTCCCGCCAAGGTACACATAGCCTCCGTGATAGCTTCGCGCAAGGCAGTTGACTACCTACAGAGCCGTCTGCCCGAGGATGCAACCCTATGGGTAGGCGTCATCGACGATGAAATCAACGCCCACAGCTACATCGTGCCCGGTCTGGGCGATGCCGGCGACCTCGCCTACGGCACCAAGGAATAAAATATAATGGGCTACTTCGATTCGCGGCTCAAACCGGCCCGCCTCGCCGGAGCCGTCGCCGTGGCAGGTCTCGTCATAGGCTTCGCCGCGTGGCTCCTCAAATGGCTCATCGGCACCATGAAACACGTGGCGTTGTCGCCACTCGACGGCAAAGCCGACGCCGGATGGTGGCTCCTGCTGTTGCCCATCGTCGGCTTTATGGTCGTCGGTTGGCTGGTGCGCAACGTCATCCGCTACCCCCTCGAGAACGGCGTGCTACAGCTCAAGCGCCATGTTGATGCCTCCGACGGCAAACTCCCCAACCGACTGTCCATCAGCTCCATCGTCACCTGCGCAATCACCCTCGGCTGCGGCGGCAGTGCCGGCGCCGAGAGCCCCATCGCCTACGCCGGTGCCGGCATATCGAGCAATGTGGCCCGCTACTTCGGCATGGCACAGCGCGATATGCTCATCTTCATGGCCTGCGGCGGCGGAGCAGGCATCGCCGCCATCTTCAAGTCGCCCGTAGGCGGTATCTTCTTCACCCTCGAAGTACTGCGCATGCAGCTCGGCATAGTACCCGTACTTGTCCTCGCCGCCATGTGCGTCATCTCGGGCCTGACGGCCTACGCCATTGACGGCTTCACCCCCGATGTAAGTTTCTATACCGCTCCCACCTTCGAGTGGTCCATGATACTCCCCGTGGTGGTCACCGGGCTCGTGACAGGCCTCTACTCGCTCTACTACCGCGCCGGCGGCTCGTGGACCGTAGGACGCCTCAAGCTCCTGCGTCGCCCCGTGGTGGCGAACTTCGTCTCCGGTCTCACCATGGGCGTATTCCTCCTCCTATTCCCTGCGCTCTACGGCGAAGGCTACGGCGTGCTGTCGTCCCTCGCCGAGGGGCACACCGGCGCCGTCACCGACGGCACACTCTTCGGCCTCATCCACGGCCATCTCCTCCTCCCCATAGCCCTTGCCTGCATCCTCCTCGCCAAACCCCTCGTGTGCTACGTCACCAACGAAGGCGGCGGTGTAGCTGGCGACTTCACACCTACCTTCTTCGCCGGCGGTATCGCCGGCGCACTGCTGTCGCTGCTCTGGCCGCATGCAGGCATCACGCCGGACCTCTTCATGATATGCGGTATGGCCGGAGCCATGGCCGGCATCATGCGTGCCCCGCTGATGACCATCTTCCTCGCCACCGAGATGACAGGCATGCCCTACACTCTCCTGCCCGTCACCCTCACCGTAGCCATCTCCTACGGCCTCTCCCGCTTCCTCAGCCCCGGACAGTAGAAAATATCAGCTCGTACAAAATCGCCTGTACAGACACATCAACGCCGTACAAGACACAATCCGGTTCAAAATATGGAGATACCGAGTGTCGTGCAGCGGGACAGGAATGCGTCGTACAGATAGGGGCCGGAGAGGCTGTGGGTGCGTTTGTCAATGATGTAATAGTAGATGTCGGTATGGTCGACGCCGGCCCCGGCCTTGATTTTCTTGCGCACAATGATGTAGTCGATGGAGTTTTTATAGGCGGTAATATCCTTGACGAGAGAGTGATACTCCGGCAGACTGTCACCGGCCTGTGACGACGGGTCGTAGACGAGTTGACGGCTGACGCCCTTGTAATAGTAGCCTCCTCCGAGATCTTCGGGGAACCAATCGCGATACCACACAACGGTAGAAACTCCTGCTATCACCATCACAGTCAGGGCTATAAGAAATATTCGTTTCATGATACTATAGATGAGATTATCAGATCAGCATTAGGCCTTTGGCAGAGCATAGCTTGAGGGCGTCGGCATAGTCAAGCGGACCGGTGATTTCGTCGGTGGCCTTATTGATGATATAGTAGCTGTCGGCACCCTGTCGAGCCACGATATATTCGTCGAAGTTGAGGTATTCATCGCAGTGCAGCCTCCAGTCCGACCGCTCGAGATGTATCTCCTTGCCGCCGCGGTATACATAATAGCCGTCGCCGAGCTCCCTACTGAATGGTTCGGTGGAGATATAAATCGCCATAACTGTCGCTGCTATTATAGCCAGGAAAAGGATGTTCAGACCCACGGATATGCGGTATTTTTTCTCTCTTGTCATAGTGTTTTAGTTAGAAGATACGGATATTAAGTTCATTGCACTTATCCACAAGCTCATCGTAGATATACGGTCCATACACCCTGCATGT
>CAMWKV010000156.1 GCA_947174915.1 uncultured Porphyromonadaceae bacterium
TCCTTCATCAGGCCGTCGTAGTGGTGCATCATCAGGTGACTCTAGATCTGCTGCAGTGTGTCGAGCACTACACCTACCAGAATCAGAAGCGATGTTCCGCCGAAGAACTGAGCGAAGCTCTGGCTCACGCCGAAGAAACGGGCGAAAGCAGGCATCACCGCAACGATACCAAGGAACAGCGAACCCGGCAGAGTGATTCTCGACAGAATGCTGTCCAGATACTCGGCGGTCTTCGTGCCGGGTTTCACGCCCGGAATGAAGCCGTTGTTGTTCTTGATATTCTCGGCGATATCGTTCGGCCTTACTGTCACTGCGGTATAGAAATACGTGAAAGCGACGATCAGGATGAAGTAGACAAAGTTATACCAGAAACCATTGATGTCAGAGAAAGCTGCAACGAAGCTGCTTGTCTGACCTGTCGATCCGAAACCCGCCAGGGTGATAGGAATAAACATGATGGCCTGGGCGAAGATGATGGGCATTACGCCGGCAGCGTTTACCTTCAGAGGTATGTACTGGCGGGCACCGCCATACTGGCGATTGCCTACCATGCGCTTGGCATACTGCACAGGCACTTTACGGGTACCCTGTACGAGCAGCACTGCTCCTACCGTAACGGCAAACAGGAGGATAATCTCAACCACGAACATGATCAGACCTCCCTGCGATCCCTGCGATCCGGGAAGACGGCTGATAAATTCATAGCTCAGAGCCTCCGGAAGGCGTGCAATAATACCCACAAGAATGATGAATGAGATACCGTTTCCGATACCGCGGTCGGTGATACGTTCACCGAGCCACATAATAAACATCGATCCTGCGGCCAGGATAATTGTCAGATAGACTATTGTCCAGACACCCATCATCGAGACACCGCCTGCCGCGGCTACCTGCACACGCAGGTTCACCATATAGGCAGGACCTTGCAGAAGAAGAATAAAGACTGTGAGGTAGCGGGTCCACTGGTTCAGCTTTTGATGACCGCTCTCACCTTCCCTCTGCATCTTCTGAAACGAAGGTAACACCATGCCCAGAAGCTGTATCACGATCGAAGCCGTGATATAGGGCATGATACCCAGAGCAAAGATCGAAGCCTGAGAGAATGCACCGCCGGAGAACATATCCAGCAGCTGCATCAGACCGCTCTTGTTGGTGAAGTTGCTCAGCGCCTCAAGATCGGCAGGACTGACGCCCGGAAGGACGACATAACAGCCTAGCCGATAAACAAGCACCAGAAGCAGCGTCAACAAAATGCGCTTTCTCAGCTCGTCTATTGTCCAGATATTGCGAATTGTCTCGAAAAATCTCATTTCAATTAAATTTTAGAGATGGAGCCGCCGGCTGCGGTAATAGCCTCCTCTGCCTTCTTCGAGAATGCATTTGCTTCAACGGCAACTGCCTTGCTGATGCTTCCCTTGGCGAGGATCTTGACGAGCTGTTTCGGGGTCACAAGACCTGCTGCGCGGAGCTCGTCCAGACCAACCTTGTCAAGATTGTTGGCCGTGGCCAGTGCCTCAATGTCGGATACATTGAGAGCCTTATAGGCCACACGGTTGATATTCTTGAAGCCGAACTTCGGCAGACGACGCTGCAGGGGCATCTGGCCACCCTCGAAGCCGATCTTGCGCGAATAGCCGCTGCGCGACTTCGCACCCTTATGACCACGGGTTGATGTGCCACCCTTACCCGAACCCGGGCCGCGGCCGATACGCGTCTCACGGGTTACCGAGCCTACTGCCGGGCGAATTGTATTTAGTTCCATAATCGAGTGATTGCTGAATGTTGGGTTAATACTCTTGTTTGCATCAGGCCTTGGTTACCTCTACGAGGTGACGCACGCGCTCTACCATACCCATTACCGAAGGAGTATCCTCCTTAACCACGGTGTGGTTCATCTTGCGCAGACCCAGCGCATCGAGTGTGCGCTTCTGCACCGCAGGGCAATTGATGCGGCTCTTGATCTGTTTGATTTTTATCTGTGCCATTCTCTTGTCTGTTTTTTTGATGTTTACCGTCGGCTCAGCCCTTGAAAACCTGTTCTACCGAGATTCCGCGGTTCTGGGCTACGATGGCCGGCGAACGCATCTCGTCGAGAGCGGCGATAGTGGCCTTTACAAGGTTGTGGGGATTCGACGAACCCTTCGACTTTGCCAGAACGTCGGTGATGCCGACACTCTCGAGCACTGCACGCATAGCACCGCCGGCCTTAACACCGGTACCGTGTGATGCGGGTTTCAGGATCACGCGCGAACCACCGAACTTGGCAATCTGCTCGTGGGGAATTGTGCCTTTGTGAACCGGCACACGGATCAGATTCTTCTTGGCTGCCTCTACGCCCTTGGCGATTGCGGCAGTAACTTCATTGGCCTTGCCCAGGCCCCAGCCTACTACACCGTCCTCATTGCCCACTACGACAATAGCTGCAAAGGTGAAGGCACGGCCGCCCTTGGTTACCTTAGTAACACGGTTGATGGCGACCAGACGATCTTTAAGATCCAGGTCGCTCGACGACTTTACTCTGTTGTTTCTCTTTGCCATCTTGCTTTAGAATTTAAGTCCACCGTTGCGGGCGGCGTCGGCCAGCGATTTTACTCGGCCGTGGAACAAATAGCCGTTTCTGTCAAAAACCACCTCGGTGATACCGGCGGCAAGAGCCTTCTGGGCTATTTCCTCGCCTACCTTGGCGGCTATCTCTGTCTTGGTGCCATCGGTGATATTCTTCGACGATGCTGCTGCCAGCGTCTTGCCGGCCAGGTCGTCGATCACCTGCACGTATATCTGCTTGTTGCTGCGGAACACTGACATGCGCGGGCGCGCTGCAGTGCCGCTGATCTTACCGCGGATGCGGGTCTTGATTTTATTGCGTCTTGCTATCTTGGAGATCATAGTTGTTTCGTTTTAGGGATTGGTGGTTTACTTCGCGCCTGCGCTCTTGCCCGACTTACGACGGATCACCTCGCCGACAAACTTGATACCCTTGCCCTTGTAAGGCTCCGGCTTGCGCAGCGAACGGATCTTGGCGCAAACCTGACCAAGAAGCTGCTTGTCGTCGCTCTCAAGAATGATCAGAGGATTCTTGTTACGCTCCGACTTAGCCTCTACCTTGACCTCCGGGGGAAGCTTGATATATATTGCGTGGCTGTATCCAAGCGAAAGCTCCAGCACCTGGCCGGTGGCTGACGCACGGTAGCCCACGCCTACTAATTCCATTTCCTTGCGGTAGCCGGTCGACACGCCTACGACCATATTGTGGATCAGGGCGCGGTACAGGCCGTGCTGCGCACGGTGCTCACGATCATCGCTCGGACGAGTGATTACTACATGACCGTCTTCTACCTTGATGGTCAGATCCGGATTCACTGCCTGTTTCAGCTCGCCCTTGGGGCCCTTTACGGTAACTACGTTATTGTCTACGCTGACTGTCACTCCCTGCGGGATGACGATGGGGGTCTTACCTATTCTTGACATTATGCTTCCCTCCTATCATTAATAAACATAACACAGCACCTCGCCTCCGATTTTCTCTTCGGCTGCCTTCTTGTTGGTCATCACACCCTTGCTGGTGCTCAGGATAGCGATACCGAGGCCATTGAGAACACGGGGCATATCTTTGTATCCGGTATACTGACGGAGACCCGGACGCGACACACGCTTGAGCGCCTTGATGGCGTTCACCTTGTCGATGGGGTCATACTTCAGGGCAATCTTGATGATGCCTGCGGGGGTTTCACCCTCTATAAACTTATAGTTAAGTATATAGCCTTGTTCGAAGAGGATCTTGGTGATCTCCTTCTTCAAGTTTGAGGCCGGTATCTCGACTACGCGGTGGTTGGCCTTGATAGCGTTCCTCAATCTTGTCAGATAATCTGCTATAGGATCTGTCATTGTTGTTGTTTTGTTAAATTGATCCGGCTTGAGCCGGACAATATTTAATACTCCTTTGCCCGCTGCCGCGCTTTGTCCCTATTGGGCGGCAACGGCTGCGGGGGCCGCGGACATCTCTTACCAGCTTGCCTTCTTTACTCCGGGGATCAGACCGGCCGAAGCCATTTCACGGAACTGGATACGCGACAGTCCGAACTGGCGCATGTAGCCTTTCGGACGGCCGGTGATGGTGCAACGGTTGTGCAACCGAACACGTGAGGCGTT
>CAMWKV010000157.1 GCA_947174915.1 uncultured Porphyromonadaceae bacterium
GCACTGTGCCGTAGCGGCGTGTGTCGAGGTACCACCACATGTCCTTCATGGGGATGTTGAGCTCCTCGATGCGGCGCAGGAGCTTGTCGTAGTCGGCCTCGCGTTCGCTACCGCCGATGATTTCGCCGATTTTCGGGAAGAGGACGTCCATGGCGCGTACGGTGCGGCCGTCGGGGTTCTGCTTCATGTAGAATGCCTTGATTTCGGCGGGGTAGTCGGTGAGGATGACGGGCTTCTTGAAGTGCTCCTCCACGAGGTAGCGCTCGTGCTCGCTCTGGAGGTCGGTGCCCCAGTCGACGGGGAATTCGAACTTGTAGCCCGATGCCTTGAGTATCTCCACGCCTTCGGTGTAGGTGAGGCGTACGAAGTCGTTGTGGAGCACGAACTCGAGGCGCTCGATGAGTTCCTTGTCGAAGTGTTCGGCAAGGAATTCGATGTCTTCGCGGCAGTGGTCGAGGGCGTAGCGTATGCAGTACTTGACGAACTCCTCGGCAAGGTCCATATTGTCCTTGATGTCGTAGAATGCCATCTCGGGCTCTATCATCCAGAACTCGGAGAGGTGGCGGGGGGTGTTGGAGTTCTCGGCGCGGAATGTGGGGCCGAAGGTGTAGATGGCACCGAGAGCTGTGGCGCCGAGTTCGCCTTCGAGCTGACCGCTGACGGTGAGGGCGGTGGACTTGCCGAAGAAGTCGCGGCTATAGTCTACGCGGCCGTCCTCGGTGCGGGGCAGGTCCTCGAGGGGGAGTGTGGTGACCTGGAACATTGCGCCGGCGCCTTCGCAGTCGCTGGCGGTGATGAGGGGAGTGTTGAGGTAGTAGAATCCGCGTTCCTGGAAGAACTTGTGGATGGCGAAGGCGAGGGCACTGCGTACGCGCATGATGGCGCCGAAGGTGGCGGTGCGCATGCGCAGGTGGGCCTTGTCGCGGAGGAACTCGAGGGTGTGGCCCTTCTTCTGCAGGGGATATGTCTCGGGGTCGGCGCCGCCGAAGATTTCGAGGGTGTTGGCCTGTACTTCGCACGACTGGCCTTTGCCCATAGACTCTACGAGCTTGCCGGTGACGTGGATGGCGGAGCCGGTGGTGACGGCTTTGAGCTGCTCCTCGCTGAAGCGGCTCAGGTCGAATACTATCTGGAGGTTGCGGATGGTCGAACCGTCGTTGAGGGCCACGAACTGCACGTTCTTGTTGCCTCGGCGGGTACGCACCCAGCCCATGACGCTCACATCGGAGCCCACGAGGGCGGGGTCGAAAATATCGGATATTTTGGTACGTTCCATAGTGTAGGGTTTATTCAGTGGTAGGTATGGGAGCGGGTATGGGTCGCTTCCAGGCGCGGCGGCGGCGATGCTGACGTCGCTTGAAGTATTCCCATTGCTTCTGCACGTTCTCGTTGCCTTCGAGTTCGACGTTGCTCTCGGCTTCCTTGTAGCCGTTGGCGATATAGCGCGGTATGAGGTCGGCGAATAGGAGGGCGTTGACACCCTTGTTTTGGTACTCGGGCTTGACGGCTATGAGGAGGAGGTCCACCACGTCGGTGCTTCCCTTGATTGCTTTGAGCAGGTGCCACCAGCCGGTGGGGAACAAGCGTCCGCGGGAGCGCTGCAGGGCACGGCTCATGGAGGGCATGGAGATGCCGAGAGCCACGAGCTGTCCGTCGGCGTCGGCGATGAGCACTACGTCGTCGAGGCGCAGCACGGCCAGATATACCTTGATATAGTGGTCGATCTGTCGCTGGGTGAGGGGCACGAAGCCGTAGAGGTCTTTGTAGGCCTCGTTGACGAGGTCGAAGATTGCCTGGCCGTATTCTTCCTTGATGCGCTTCTTGGAGGTGTATTTGAGCACCTTCAGGCCGTACTTGCGCGCCACGATGTCGGCTATGCGCTGATGCTTCTCGGGCACGCCGTCCGGTACCTCTATGCGGTATTCCACCCAGTCGGCGTCCTTGTCGAATCCGAGGCGCTCCATGTGGCGTACGTAGTAGGGATAGTTGTAGATGGTAGCCATGGTGCCGACTTCATCGTAGCCCTCCGTGAGCATGCCCTCGGGGTCCATGTCGGTGAATCCGAGGGGTCCTGCCATCTCTGTCATACCGCGGGAGCGGCCCCAGTCGCCCACGGCATCCATGAGGGCATCCACCACTTCATCGTCGTCGATGAAGTCCATGAATCCGAATCGCACCACCTTCTTGCCGGTGATGTCGTTGGCGGCATGGTTGATGATGGCAGTGATGACGCCCACGGGCTCGCCGTCGCGCCAGGCCATGAAGGACTGGGCGTCGCAGAATTCGAAGGCGGGGTTGCCCTCGGGACTGAGGGTATCGAGCATGTCCGATATCAGCGGCGGCACGTAGCAGTCGTTGCCGGCGTATAGGTCGATTGAGAATTGCACGTACTGGCGCAGCTGGTCGCGGTCGGTGGCTATGGGGGTTACTGTTACGGCAGGCATGGGCGGTAGGGTGGGAGAGGGGCGGATATACGGTTGTGAGGTACTATATGTGTCAGCGTACAGGCACGGCGGGGGTCAAAGAAGTGAGTATCCATGCTACGGCGGCGGCCAGGAGCACCAGGAATGCCACGAATGCGAGTATCACCACACCCTGCCGGCGTCCCTCCAGGGCGAGGTGCAGTTGCTGCAGGTCGCGGTAGCGGCGGCGCGGGTCGGGGTCGGTGCAGCGGCGTGCCACGCGGCGCAGACGGCTGTCGGTGCTGCCGGCGGCATCGAGGGCGGCGGTGAGCACTTCGCCGTAGCTGCATATATCGTCGGCGGTGCTCTGGTGCGACAGCGACGGGCGCTGCTCGTAGCCTACGTCGATGAGCTTGAGGTTGCCTATGTTCTCGGTGAAGATGATATTGTCCGGGCTCAGACGCGGATGCACTATGTGCTTGGTCTGTATATAGTCCAGGGCGCCCACGAGCTGGTGCCGGAGCTGCTCCAGCACGGCAGGCGTGACGGCGCCCTTGTCTATGAGTTTGCGCAGACTGTCGCCGTAGACATCGTCGGTGACGATGCAACGGCCCACGCCGGGGACGTCCTCAAAGTCATTGATCATAATGATATTGGGGTGAGCCAGGCTGTAGCGCACATCGAACTCCTGCTCTATCATGGCCTGATAGCGCGGGTCGTCGGCGTACTCGGGGCGCAGGGTCTTCATCATCACCCACTTGCCCAGTTTCTTGGCGGTGTAGATGTGGTAGAACTCCTCGTCCCATTCGGGCAGGTGCTCTATCTCGCTCCAGCGTGGTTCTTTGTCCGGCATGTGTGTCGTGCGTGTGTTGCCTTATCGGCGGGTATCGGAGTTGATGGGAATCTCGCGGGCGATGCTCTGGTCGAGGGAGATGAGGGTCTCGGTACCGGTGACGCCGGGAATCATCTGGATCTTCTTGTTGAGAAGCTCCATCAGGTGTTCGTTGTCGCGGGCGTAGAGCTTGATGAGCATGGTGTAGGGGCCGGTGGTGAAGTGGCACTCTACAATCTCGGGAATCTTCTCAAGTTCGGGCACTACGTCGCGGTACATTGCGCCGCGTTCGAGGTTCACGCCGATATATGTGCAGGTGGCATAGCCGAGCACTTTAGGGTTGACGTGGTAGCCGGAGCCGGTGATGACCTTGAGGTCGATGAGGCGCTGGAGGCGCTGATGGATGGCGGCACGGGATACGCCACATTCGATGGCCACGTCTTTCGACGGGATGCGGGCGTTGTGCATTACGATCTTCAGAATGTGTCGGTCGAGATTGTCTATACGGTCTATCATAACTTTCAATTGACTGTTTTATTCGACAAAATTACACATTTTTTGTAAATTCCGCAAAAAAATGTGCCTATTCTTGGAATCCCTCCCCTCCAAACTCGGCACTTTGCCACCTTTCGAAGTCCCTCGCCGGACTTTCTTCGGGAGCAATCGCGCAGAGGGCTTAGATAAGTACGAGTTATGAGTTATGGGTTATGAAGTGGGTATTGTTTAAATAGGTATGGGTTATGAAGTAATCGTGGCATTATGACGTAGGGTCGCTCCCTGGAGCAATGTCACTAACTTAAGATTATAAGCCCCGTTTGTAATTTGTCAGGGTT
>CAMWKV010000158.1 GCA_947174915.1 uncultured Porphyromonadaceae bacterium
CGTTGGGGTTATACTCCGCTCGAAAGCGTCGCCTTCGTCGTGCTCTCCATCACCACCACACTTGCCGGCTTCGGCCTTTGGGCTCTCGACAGCGGGCGCAAGGGCATCAAAAATGCCGGCGTAGAAGTGGTAGAACGTACCGACTCCAACTACGGCGATGCCGTAGCAGCCATCACCGACGAGTTGCGTTCCCTGACCTGCGCACCGGCATCCGATATCAAGTCGGCCCGCGAAGGAGCGATGGACACAGCAGCCATGGCACAATGGACAGACTTCATAAAATACTACGACGAAGCTTACTGTGACGCTCTGCACACCCGCGACAATCGCGTGAAAGAGAAATAAGCTCGAACGAGTCATTCGCCAGAACAAACAGCAGGCATTCGAAGTTATATTCTATGGTATTTTACCATAGCCTCGAGAACATAAAAAATACAATATACAATAATATGAAACTTCCTGTAAGCAACGCCAATGCCCCCGTTTGGCGCGACATTACGGTCAAGGCAGAACTCCCCCACCAGCTCAAGCCCCTCGACGAGCTTGCCAAGAACCTGTGGTGGGTATGGAACAGCGAAGCCAAGACACTTTTCCGTACACTTAACCCCGATCTGTGGCGCAAAACCGGTGAAAACCCCGTGATGCTCCTCCAGCAGCTCAGCTCCGAGCGCATCACCGAAATCCTCGCCGACAAGGATCTCATGGCCACCATCGAGAAAGTATATGCTGACTTCCGCGACTACATGGAACAGCCCATGCGCAGCGATGTCCCCTCGGTATCCTACTTCTCTATGGAATACGGTCTGTGCAACTGCCTCAAGATCTATTCCGGCGGTCTCGGCGTACTCGCCGGTGACTATATCAAGGAAGCATCCGACAGCCGTGTCGACATGACCGCCGTCGGCTTCCTCTACCGCTACGGCTATTTCACCCAGACCCTCAGTGTTGACGGTCAGCAGGTGGCCAATTACGAACCTCAGAACTTCAATCAGCTCCCCATCGAGCAGGTGACAGAGGAAGACGGCCGCCCCATGATCCTCGAGGTTCCCTACCCCGACCGCATCGTTTATAGCCACATCTGGCGTGTGAACGTGGGCCGCATGAAGCTCTACCTCCTCGACACTGACTTCGACATGAACTCCGAATACGACCGTTCTATCACTCACCAGCTCTATGGCGGCGACTGGGAGAACCGTATCAAGCAGGAGTATCTCCTCGGCATCGGTGGTATCCTCATGCTCCGCAAACTCGGTGTCAACACCACCCTCTACCACTGCAACGAAGGCCACGCCGCGCTCCTCAATCTCCAGCGCCTCGTGGAATACGTACAGCAGAGCCTTTCCTTCAACGTAGCTCTCGAACTCGTACGCGCTTCGTCGCTCTATACAGTTCACACCCCCGTACCCGCCGGCCACGACTCCTTCGATGAAGGTCTCTTCGGCAAGTATATGGGTTCCTACCCCGCCAAGCTCGGTATCAGCTGGCAGGAGCTCATGAACATGGGTCGTGAGAATCCCGGTGAGGGTCACTTCTCCATGAGCGTCTTCGCCCTCAACACCTGCCAGGAAGCCAACGGCGTAAGCTGGTTGCACGGCGAAGTGTCCAAGAAGATGTTCGCTAACATCTGGAAGGGCTACTCGTGGGAAGAAAGCCACGTAGGCTATGTAACCAACGGCGTACACATGCCCACATGGGCTGCGTCCGAATGGAAGGAGTTCTATACCAAAGTTCTCGGTCCTCAGGTATTCGAACACCAGAGCGATCCTAAGGCCTGGAAGGGTATCTTCGATGTGCCCGATCAGGAAATCTGGGATATGCGTATGACGATGAAGAACAAATTCATCAACTTCGTACGCCGCGACTTCAAGGAGAAATGGCTTGCCAATCAGGGTGATCCCTCCTCGGTGATGAACATCGTAGACCGAATCAACCCCAACGCCCTCATCATCGGTTTCGCCCGCCGCTTCGCCACCTATAAGCGAGCTCACCTGCTCTTCACCGATCTCGACCGTCTGGCCAAGATTGTCAACAACGAGCAGTTCCCCGTGCAGTTCGTCTTCGCCGGTAAGGCACACCCCGCCGACGGTGCCGGACAGGGCCTCATCAAGCGCATTATCGAAATCAGCCGCATGCCCCAGTTCCTCGGCAAGATTATCTTCCTTGAGGACTACAACATGATTGTCGCCAAGCGCCTCGTGACCGGTGTAGATATCTGGCTGAACACCCCCACACGTCCTCTCGAAGCATCCGGTACATCCGGTGAGAAAGCCGAGATGAACGGTGTGCTGAACTTCTCCGTCCTCGACGGCTGGTGGTACGAAGGCTATCGCTTCAATGAGAAAGCCGGCTGGGCTCTCACCGACAAGCGTACCTACACCGACCAGGGTCAGCAGGACAAGCTCGACGCCGCCACCATCTACTCGATGCTCGAGAATGAAATCATTCCCCTCTATTTCGAGAAGAATTCCGCCGGCTACTCGCCCCGCTGGATTCAGTACATCAAGGGTTCTATCGGCGACATCGCTCCCCACTTCACCATGAAGCGCATGATCGACGACTACATCTCCCGCTTCTACGACAAAGAAGCTGCCCGCACCGAGCGTCTCAAGGCCAATAACTATGCTCTGGCAAAGAACATCGTGGCATGGAAAGAGAAAGTGGCTTCCGAATGGGACGGCGTAAAGGTACTCGACATCCGTCACAGCGGCGAACTCACACAGTCGCTTGCCGGTGAGCCCTTCCGCATCGAAGTCGTCGTTGACACCAACGGTATCGGCCGTGACCTCGGTCTCGAACTCGTGGCTTATCAGCAGCAAGACGGTCAGGAACATCTGACACGCACAGAGCAGTTCAAGGTAATCAAGGAAGAAGGCAACGTCCTCACCTATGAACTTGACAGCAAGGTACGTGATGCAGGTGTATTCCGCTACGGTTTCCGCCTCTATCCCAAGAACGCAGAACTGCCCCACCGTCAGGACTTTGCATTCGTTCGCTGGATCTAATCCGACGATATAATACCACACAATATCGGATTAAGGTATTGACAAAATAAGCACCCGCGGCACTGAAGCTCTGCTCAGTTGTCGCGGGTTGTTCGTTTTTTATGAATGTCGTTTGCTGTTTGGCACATTTTTTGTACCTTTGTATTTAAGAAAATACTGTAACAACCGTATACATCACGGACAATGAAGAAAATATTAGTAACCCTATTAACTGCATTCAGCCTATCACTCCCTATGGCTACGACTGCCACCAATCCCCTCTATACGCCCTTTGAGACGACCATCCACGGCACAACACCCTTCGTGGAACTCAACGATACCATGTGGATGCCTGCTATCGACCGCGGCATCGAACTGGCACGCCAGGAAATCGACGCCATCGCCAAGCAGCGTTCGCGTCCCGACTTCGAGAATACCATCGTGGCTCTCGAAGCTGCCGGCCAGGACCTCAACCGCGTCCTCAACGTGTTCTATCCTCTCCTCTCCGCCAACAGCACCGATGCCATGATGGAAGTCGCCTCCGAAGCCTCCGGCAAACTCAGCGACTACAGCACCTCCATCGTGCTCAACGAAGCGCTCTGGAACCGTGTGAAGGAAGTATATGACAACAAGGCGCTCTTCAACCTCACCCCCGAGGATGAGATGCTCCTCCAGCGCACCTATGATTCCTTCGCCCTCTCCGGTGCGAACCTTCAGGGTGAAGACCGTGAGAAATACCGTCAGCTCTCCGCCGAACTGTCAGCCCTCACGACCGCCTTTGGCCAGAATGTGCTCCGCGAGATGAACACCTACGAGGTATATCTTACTGACGACGACCTTGCAGGTCTGCCCGAAAGCAGCATCGAAGCTGCTGCAGAAGCAGCTGAAGCCAAAGGTCACAAGGGCGAGTACCTCTTCACAATGGACCAGCCTGTCTATTCAGCGTTTCTGAAGAACTCGAGCCGCCGCGACCTCCGCGAGAAGATGTATCGTCTCTACAAC
>CAMWKV010000159.1 GCA_947174915.1 uncultured Porphyromonadaceae bacterium
TCATACGCGAGTCTATGGCCGCGCAGATTCAGGACAGCCCGTCGGCCTACAACATGGACATCGTCGTCAACATCACACCTCAGGCGGCCATGACCCTCGTGATGGACCCTGCCGGCGGCGATGAAATCAAGGCCACCGGTTCGGGCAACCTGCACATGGCATATCATTCGGCCAACAATGACCTCAACATTTGGGGCAAGTACATCCTTCAGTCCGGCAGCTATCGCTTTACGCTTCAGGATATTATCATCAAAGATTTCACCATCAAGGAAGGTAGTCAGATTCAGTTCGACGGCGACCCGTACGCAGTAAAGACCAATCTGGCTGCATATTATGGCACAAACGCCAATCTGACAGACCTGGACAAGTCCTTCCAGAGCGATAAGGAAGTGGCGCGCACCAACGTTCCTGTACATGCTCTCATGCTCGTCAACGGCGACATCCGCCAGCCCAAGATAGAATTCGACCTCGAGTTCCCCACCCTCACGTCCGACACATACCGAAAGGTGAAATCAATCGTCAGCACGGAGGATATGATGAACCGTCAGATTATCTATCTTCTGGCGCTCAATCGTTTCTATACCCCCGACTATATGTCCACTACCAAGGGCAGTGAACTGTTCTCCGTAGCGTCCTCCACCATTTCAAGTCAGCTCGGCAACATGCTCGGCAAACTCTCCGACAACTGGAGCATAGCCCCTAACCTTCGCAGCGACCGCGGCGACTTCTCCGACCTCGAAGTGGACCTCGCCCTCAACAGCCGCCTGCTCAACAACCGTCTGCTCTTCAACGGCAACTTCGGCTACCGCGACAACACACTGAACACCAACCAGTTTATCGGTGACTTCGATGTCGAATATCTGCTCACGAAGAACGGCAACTGGCGCCTCAAAGCATACAACCGCTACAACGACCGCAACTACTATGTGCGTTCGGCGCAGACCACCCAGGGCATCGGTGTGATGTATCGCCGCGACTTCGATTCGCTTTTCTCCTTCCTCCGTCGCAAGAAAAAGGATACCGAGAAAGAAGCCGAAAAAGACACTGCAAAAGGCACCGGACACGCTGCCGAACAAGACTCTACCTCCACTCATAACCAGGAATAATATGGAATCAATCCGCCAACTGTACAAGATAGGTCACGGACCATCGAGTTCGCATACCATGGGCCCGCGCAAAGCGGCTTCAATATTCGCCTCCCGTACGGCCGACAAAGCCAAGTCCTACACCGTAACCCTCTTCGGTGCTCTCGCTGCCACCGGACGCGGTCACCTCACCGACCAGGCCGTGCTCTCAGAACTCACTCAGGTAGCGCCCGCCGAGATAATATGGAAACCAGAAGAAGTACTCCCCTTCCACACCAACGGTATGACATTCCGCGCCCTCGATGCCGACGGCAATACCGTCGACGAATGGACAGTCTACTCAGTAGGCGGAGGCGACATCGTAGAGGAAGGACAGCCTCGCAAATCCGGCCCCGACATCTATCCGCTCACTAAAATCAAAGACATCCAGGCCCTGTGCGAACGCGAAGGCACCAGCTACTGGGAGTATGTCGACCGCTACGAAGGGGCTGGTATATGGGACTATCTGCGCGAGGTATGGCATGTGATGTGCGATGCCGTACAGCGCGGAATTGAAGCCGAGGGAGTGCTCCCCGGCGGACTCGGCGTACGTCGCAAAGCCGTGAGCTACTATGTCCATGCCGAGGGCTACAACAAATCTCTCAAAAGTCGCGGACTTGTCTACTCCTACGCCCTGGCCGTCTCCGAAGAGAACGCTGCCGGCGGACTAATCGTCACCGCTCCCACCTGCGGCTCATGCGGCATCGTACCCGCCGTACTCTACCACCTCCATCACTCCAAGGGCTTCAGCGAGCAGCGCATCCTCCGAGCACTGGCCACTGCCGGCCTGTTCGGCAATGTGGTCAAGAACAATGCCTCAGTGTCCGGCGCCGAAGTCGGTTGTCAAGGTGAAGTAGGCGTGGCATGCGCTATGGCTGCCGCTGCGGCATCTCAGCTCTTCGGCGGTACACCGGCCCAGATAGAGTACTCCGCCGAGATGGGACTCGAACATCACCTCGGCCTCACCTGCGATCCCGTCTGTGGTCTCGTCCAGATTCCCTGCATCGAACGCAACGCCTACGCCGCCGCCCGTGCCCTGGACGCCAACCTCTATGCCGCTTTCTCAGATGGTCGTCACTCGGTCGATTTCGACCGCATAGTCGAAGTAATGAAGCAGACCGGACACGACATCCCATCGCTCTACAAAGAGACAGCTCTTGGCGGCCTCGCAGTAATTCAGTAGTGCAGTAAATATCTTTTTGCTACAATTTAGCACCCCGACAGCATAATTCTGCGTTATTCATACAGAAAACGAGCACAAATAATGCTCGTTTTTCTTTATTGTGCACATTTAGTCGCAAGTACGTCCGAGAAATTATAAATTTTTATCCGCAAAAATTTCATTTATTGAAAATTTTGTTACTATCTTTGCCATACTATCAGAACACATTAAACATCAACAATAAAGAATATGGATATCAACAGTATTATGACCTCCCTTGAGGCCAAGCACCCGGGAGAAAAAGAGTACCTCCAGGCCGTACGCGAAGTCCTCATGTCTGTTGAGGAAATCTACAACCAGCATCCTGAATTCGAACGCAACAAAATCGTTGAACGCATGGTTGAGCCCGACCGCATCGTCACCTTCCGTGTCACATGGATCGACGACAAGGGTGAAGTCCAGAACAACATCGGCTACCGTGTTCAGTTCAACAACGCTATAGGCCCGTACAAAGGCGGCATCCGCTTCCATGCATCGGTCAACCTCTCCATCCTCAAATTCCTCGGTTTCGAGCAGACCTTCAAAAACGCTCTCACTACCCTCCCCATGGGTGGAGCCAAGGGCGGCAGTGACTTCTCGCCACGTGGCAAGAGCGACCGCGAAATCATGCGCTTCTGCCAGGCATTCATGCTCGGCTTGTGGAAGAACCTCGGTCCCGACCGCGACGTGCCCGCCGGTGATATCGGCGTAGGCGGCCGCGAAGTAGGATACATGTACGGTATGTACAAGCGCCTCGTCAACCAGCACGACGGTACATTCACCGGCAAAGCCCTCGAATTCGGCGGCAGCCGCATCCGTCCCGAAGCAACAGGTTTCGGCGCACTCTATTTCGTACAGAACATGCTCAAGCAGTGCAACGACACCATCGCAGGCAAGACCATCGCCATCTCCGGCTTCGGCAACGTAGCATGGGGCGCTGCCCTTAAAGCCACCGAACTCGGCGCCAAAGTTGTCACCATCTCCGGTCCCGACGGATACATCTACGACCCCGCCGGCCTCGACATGGAGAAGATTAACTACATGCTCGAACTCCGCGCCACAGGCAACGACATCGTAGAGCCCTACGCCGAGCGCTTCCCCGGCTCCGAATTCTTCGCCGGCCGCAAACCCTGGGAGCGCAAAGTCGACATCGCACTCCCCTGCGCCACACAGAACGAACTCAACGGTGACGATGCCAAGGCACTCATCGCCAACGGCGTACGAATGGTAGCCGAAGTATCCAACATGGGTTGCACACCCGAGGCCATCGACGCCTTCATCGAATCACGCACCATCTACGCTCCCGGCAAAGCAGTAAACGCTGGCGGCGTAGCTACCTCCGGCCTCGAAATGAGCCAGAACGCCATGCACATGCAGTGGTCCGCCGAAGAAGTGGATCAGAAGCTCCACACCATCATGACCGACATCCACGAGCAGTGCCTCCGCTACGGCGTAGAGCCCGACGGCTACATCAACTACATGAAGGGCGCCAACATCGCCGGCTTCATGAAAGTTGCCAACGCCATGATGGGCCTCGGCGTCTGCTGATACTCCCGCCCACCCGAAGACCTGTATCTTATACACATCAACGAGCCAACGCGACAAGAGGCAAT
>CAMWKV010000160.1 GCA_947174915.1 uncultured Porphyromonadaceae bacterium
AGCGGTCACTCCATGGAGTGACCCTACGTCATCACTCATACTTATCTAAACCCTCCGCGTTCCTCTGCTCCTCTGCGCTGTCTCTGCGTGAGACTAATTCCCGCGGCGCATTTTCCGCACCGCTCTCCGCGTTCCTCTGCTCCTCTGCGCCCCCCTCTGCGTGAGACCCTTCCATCCAAAGCGAACCGCAGCGCCGCGAGAATTAGGCTCACGCAGAGGAGACGCAGAGGAGCAGAGGTACGCAGAGATAGGAGGTAGCACTGCAGAAAGTCTTCGCCGAGTGTGATGAGGTGGGAAGAAACTTTTGCGGAGCAGGTTTGTCGTAGGTGCCAAGAGGCGCGCGTATCCTGAACCCCAAAGCAAAAAATAACCCGTGGACATCCTCCCGCATAAAGGGGAGAAACCACGGATTATATCGATGGATTATGAATCAAATTTGCGTAGGCAGCGGGCGCATGCTTGGGCGCTAAAAGCAGCCTCAGAGCGCCGACGAAAAGAGCAGGCCTGGTCTGACCCATCACGGGCCTCAGGCCTGTTCCACCTATCGATAAAAAACTATTTACATTTTATCATGTAATTAAGTCACAGAGATGAAAGAAATAAAATGTACAACCAAAGCTTTCGCCGCTTCTGCCGACTACTGACGTCAGCCGTACCCAAGCTCTGCTCTTGCCGCATCCCCTATTAGAGACCGACGGCTATGGCCGAGCAATTTTGCATCTTCGTGATGCCGGATAAATGTCGGTTTACAATTGTTTCCGTATGGATTATCACGTTAACTGAATTTTTTGTAACGAATATCCCTCTCAATTGCAGGCTAAAGGGCCAGGCGGAAGCCTCGGTTGTTGTTCGTGTTAGAGCTGGTGTTGTTGTTGCGGTTACTAACAAGGAAGTTGGAGGCGGTGTTGTTGTTCCAGCTACCACCACGATTAGGACGGTTGGAGCTATTGACATTTAACCTTTCAATACTATCGCACAGTTGGCATACATATCTACCCGGGCATACGCCCATATAGAACTCTTCTGCGGAAGCGTTCCGAGTCGGCGAAGCACGCGTGTGCCACATAGCTTCCGAGCCGTGAGGCATATTCCTCCTCCGAAATACTACCCTTATCGAAGAGCTTGTCAAGTTTCAGCATATTACGACGGAAGCGGCGCTTGCCCTTACCGTTGAGCAGTATACGGTCGCTGAATACGCGATAGCCAAGAAATGGCACGCCATGACATGTCCTGCCTATGATGGGAGGCTTGATACAGAGCTTCAGACGCTCCGCCGAAAATGCCTCATAGTGCCTTACCATCTCCTTAAGACGGTCACGGTCATTATCGAGTATCACAACATCGTCCATATAGCGTATGTAGAAGTTCGCGCGTACCACTTCTTTCATATAGTGGTCGAGACCTGACAGATAGTAGTTGGCGAAATACTGGCTCGTGAGATTTCCTATCGGCACTCCACGGCCTTCGTTGCCATGACTTTCTATGATACGGTCGAAAAGCTCAAGCATGCGTTCATCCTTGATGATATGTCGTAGCTGAATACGGAGCACATCATGGTCGATACTGTCGAAGTACTTGCGGAAGTCCAGCTTGGCATAGTAGCGGTAGCCCTTCATCTTGTCGCGAAGTCGCCATACTGCACAGTGCGTACCTTTGCCGGGACGTGTGGCGAAACTGTCGTAGATGAGCTGACTATCGAAGATATCGTGACATACATTCATGATCGCATGGTGCATGATTCGTTGCTCTATCGGTGCAGCGCTTATCTTACGCTCTTTTGGCTCTCGAATGATAAATTCACGGTAATTCCCGGTCTTGACACTGCCGTCAAGCATCGCCGATTGAAGCTCCATCAGATTCGGTAACAGATTGGCGCGATAGCGACGCACTTCTCCCGCAAGAGCCTTGTGCCGAAACGCCTTGTGCGCTGCAAGCACCAAATTGTCAAGGTCCACTATCTTATCAAAAAGGTGCCCCGCTCTCTTCATCTTCAGCTGTATTATTTTCCTCTGATTCATTCACTGCACCGAACACAGGCGCAGCCATGCTGCAGAAAGTTATTCCGAATTTCTCTATCTTACTTGCGCCTATACCTTTGATTTTCTTCAGCGCCGTCGGGGTACACTCCGTCAGTTTCAGGATTTCGGCAAGTTCTGCATCGGTGAATACTACGTAGGGCGGCACGGAAGCTTTCTCTGCTATCTCCTTGCGAATCTTCCTCAATTCACTGAATCTATTGAAATCGTCCGGCGACAATACCTCGCGGTAGTCGATACGGTTCTTGCCGGCATACATTTTCGTTGGCTGCGACTCGGCAGTGCCCGCGTGCGGAAGATACAGCACGCAGATGGCCCAATACGCCGTTTCGGCTACTACAACGAACTCTCGCCGAACCTCGATTACCTTCACCGACCGTAGAAAGCGATTCAGTTCAGTCTCTGTATCGACATCGCCGGCTGTAACTGTGAAAAATTTGATCTGCACTGTGCGATTTTTTGATTTCGTATTTTTCGATTTGGCGACAAGCGCCAAATCGAAAAATATTGTTCTGTTTCGGTCGGGGTAATTGAGCAATTATCATGGTGGCCCACTCCGTAGGGCCATCTTGATAATTGCTTCAATCACCCCTCTTTCTTGCTATCTTGCAAACTAAAGGGCCAGGCGGAAGCCTCGGTTGCTGTACGTGTCAGAGCTGGTGAAGTAGTTGCGGTAACTAACAAGGAAGTAGGAGGCGGTGTAGTAGTTCCAGCCACCACCACGATTAGGACGGCTGGAGCTACTCCAAGTACCGCTATTGTTCAAATAGCCGGGCGTAGTCTCATACCCCGGATAGCCAAGACCACTACACCACTCCCATACATTTCCCGACATATCGTATAGTCCAAGATTATTAGGTAGTTTACTGCCTACCCGAGCTACTGAACTGGCACTGTTAGGACTAACCGAGTTAACTGCCACAGTATTAAGTACGGTAGCACCCTCACCTGTAGCACCACTGTATGTATATTTCAAGCTATTCCATGCCGGACCGCCCGCAGCCGCATACTCCCACTCCCATTCATTAGGCAAGCGGAATTCCTTATTCCCAAGTGCAGCTACCACTTCAGCCGAACTATTCGCACGTATCTGCGACATCTTTGCATTAAGTAGCTTCAGGAAGGTATCACTCGCGCTGCCCATTATCATATCCCATGACACTTGAGCAACAGGATAATTATCTCCGGTAGCACTCTGACTCGAAGGCACTGAACCCTTGACCCACTTCCATACAGCTTGTGTGCACTCAAACTCTGCAATATAGTAATCTGACAAGGTCTTAGACTTTTGCGTCCACGTTATGCCGGTATTTTGCAAAGTATAAGTCCCACCCTGCACCTTTATCATCTTGAATTGTAAATCCTTAGTGAGATGGAACACAATGTTATCCTTATTGTCTGCAGCAAATTCTGCAAATGGATAGTCATCAACCGTGCTCTCCACAAATTCAAAATTGTCAACCTCACTCACGTTATAGGTATTCAGTACCTGACCATTAGCGCCGTTCACCTTGACCTCTCGAATTATCCTGGCATTCACGCGCTGTGCCACTACACACCCTATGAGCACAAGAACGGCTGCAAGGATCTTGATTAATAATGTATTTTTCATCGTTTATTTTACTGTTTTTCTTATTGTTGTT
>CAMWKV010000161.1 GCA_947174915.1 uncultured Porphyromonadaceae bacterium
TTTCCAAACGTGCAACCCCGCCGGGGCGCGGCGGGGGCGGGGGCCGGGGGGGGGGGCGGTGGGGGGGCGGGGGGGGGGGGGGGGGGGAGGAGGAGGCTGAGGCTTGTGGGGCCTTCGGCTCTGGTCGCAAGCGACCCGCACAGAAGACACATACAGAAAGGGCTCAGGGGGCTTGCTCTGACAAGAGATACCTCGCCTCTCGCCACCTCCGACAAACCTGCTCCGCACGCGAGGGCCGGACTCGGGGCGCGAGCGCCCTGCACAAAAGACACATACGGAAAGAGCGCTATGGAAGGAAGGCGGCGCAGCGGGGCGGTTGGTGCCTATTGCTTGCCGGGCTTGCGGCGGGGCTTGCGGGAGCGGTGCTTTTTGGGCTTTGACTCGGCGGGGGTGTCGGGTGTGGGCTTATGCCTCGATGGACGTTTTGGCTTTGCTTCGGGGGGGTGCTTGGGAGCGCTCTTTTGTTGCGGGGTGAATTTGCGGAGGCGACGGCGTACTTCTTCGACGGGTAGCTCGGGTGCAGTGAGGGCGAGTTTAAAGAGGAATTCGTGGTAGGGTGTCATGTCGGTGCCGGCAGGGAGGCCTTTGAGTTTACGCACTTTCGCGTCGGGTAGCTGGCGGCGGAAGTGGAATAGGGCTGTCTCGTTGCGGCGCAGTTCGTCGGAGCGACGGAGGATGTGCTCGACTTGCAGAGGCATCCCGTGGCCCTGAGCAAAGGAGTGGTTATCGGCGTCGATGAGTGCCATGAGGCGTCCGAAGCGCTCGGGCGACTGGCAGCGGAACTGGAGCATGCGCAGTTTCTCGTCGGTCATGTTCTCAGCTTCGGGGCCCCACTTGGCGGTGGCTTTCTGATTGGCTACGAGGAAGATGACACGGTCGATGAAATCACGGTCGCAGTACAGTCGTCGTAGTGAAGCGTGGATGAGTCCGCGGCCCTGGCGCTCGTGGCCGGTGAAACGGATTTTGCCGTCGCGTCCGCGGTGAGCGGCTTTTGGTTTGCCGGCGTCATGGAGCAGAGCAGCCATACGTACTGTGAGGTCGGCAGGGCAGCGCTTGATGACCTGCAGGGTGTGCTCCCACGATGTACAGCCGTAGTTCTGATTCTGATCGAGGGTGAATAGCGGCTCAAGTTCGGGGAAGAGGAAAGTGAGTACGCCTGTATCGCGCATGAGTTCGAGGGCGCGGTCGACATAGTCGCAGAGGAGAATGCGCTCGAGCTCGGCCATGATACGATGAGGGCGAGTGCCGCGAATGCGGTTGAAACTGCTTCGCATACCGTGCAGAGTCTCCTCCTGTATGGGCCAGCCGTAGCGTGCGGCAAGCCTTATGGCACGTAGGATGCGAACGGGATCGTCCTCGAAGGTGCTGACCGGGTCGACCGGAGTGCGTACGATGTGGTGCTCTATGTCGTGGGCGGAAGTGCCGAGGAGGTCGAGTAGCCTGTCGGCGCTGATGTCGTGGTAGAGTGCGTTGACGGTGAGGTCGCGGCGGAGTGCATCTATTTCCTTGCTGCCGTACACAATAGTGGGGTCGCCGATGGTGGCGTCGGAGTACTGTTCGGCGCGTGTCTGGACGATTTCTATTTCATCGTCGGGAAATTCGCGCAGACGCAGCATGGAGGTGCCGAACATCGGGTACTCTGTGGGCTCGTTGACGGTGAGGCCGCGTTCGAAGAGCCATTGTCCGAGTTCGATGCCACCATTGGGGCGTTCTACGGCGAGGTCTATATCTTTGATTTCGCGGCCCATGAGGGCGTCGCGACAGCAGCCACCGACAGCATATACATGCCCCTCCCATACGGTGCCCCGGAAGAGCCGTCGAAGGTAGGAGAGGATGTCGCGATAATGCTCGGTGGTCATAGATTATTCCAGAATAAAGGTGCCGAAGAATTCGGGCAGGTGGAAGTTGACTTTCTCCGATGCTATGGGCGCCCAGGAGAGGAAGTAGGGCGGTGTGGCACCCCCGGCACAGGCGTAGACATTTGCTCCGAAGCTGAGGCCTGACACGGGCACGATGCCGAGGAGCGACCAGGGTATATCCACTGTCATACGGATGGAGTGGTTGTAGTCGGGTTCGTCGACGGGTTCGTCGGCTTTGGGGGAGTATGTACGGCGGATGGTGGCTATTTCGGCATCCGTGAGCGGAGTCTTGTCGGGGCGAGTGACGCGGTGAGAGGCATTGACGGCACCGGTGGTGTTGAATTCCAGGTTCCAGTAGGGTCCGTCGGGGAGAGGGCGGATGAAAATCTCGCAGCATGTGTCGGCGCTTACCGCCGACTGATTGTCGAAGTTGGTTGCTCGCAGGGGCACGTTGCGGCATGCGAAAGCGACATGCAGATATGTCTCGTCGTACCAGGCGTGGAACGAAGCCTCGGCAGGAGTATCATTGCCGGGCCAGTTATTGCGGCAGTTGATGTATGCGAATCCGGCATCGACGGAGGCGGGTTCGTGCTTGGCGTAGGGTATGGTGAGGACGGAATCGTGCATGGTGCTGGGCTTACATTAATTGTTTGTCGAGGAGTGCCATGACAAGGCCTGCTATGGCCATGACAATGAGTATGATAGCTATTATGCGGTTGATAATCCGCAGGGAGCGGACGTTGATACGTCGGCCGAGGTAGCTGACGAGGGATGTCACGCCATACCACCACAGGAGCGCACCGGCGAGGATGGTGAGATAGGCCCAGATGTAGTGGTAGGTCAAGAACTCGGGCAGGATGATATTGAAGCGGGCGAACAGACCTATGATGAAGAAAAGTATGAGCGGGTTAGAGAAGGTGAGGAAGAAGCCGGATACGATGTCGCCCCAGTAATTCTTTGCTGCCGGGATGGGTGTCTTGAGTGCTCTGGTAGGGTTCTTGGTGAATAGGTAAATGCCGAAAGCTGCGAGGACGGCGCTGCCCACTATCTGAATGAGGAGCTGGTGCGTGTCGATGAAACCGGTGATGAAACTGAGGCAAAAACCGGTGAGCAGACAGTACACCAGGTCGCTGAAAGCGGCCCCTATGCCGGTGAAGAACGCAGGCCAACGGCCTTTGCTGAGGGTACGCTGGATAATGAGCATGCCTATAGGACCCATTGGCGCCGATATTAAGATGCCAATGGCCAGTCCGCGGGGTAATATGTAGAGCAGCTCTTCCATGCGTAGCTAAAACAAGGCAAAGATAGAGAAAAAAGTGCTATTCTACAATAGCAGGCGCCGGGAATGCGGTATTGTTCTGAATCGTAGCCGCAGCGTCGGCCATGTGAGAGTGTGCGTCGGAGGTGAGAAGATAGGCGTCTATGCGGTCGGCGTGCGAGGTGCGGTGTAGGTCTGTTCCTATGAAGTCTACGACACCCTGCGCGAGTAGATATTCGGCCATCTTCTTCTCAGCAGAACCGTAGGCTCCGGCGAGGCTGAGGAGATTGATTTGGAATGATACGCCCTGATCGTGCAGTTCGAGGTAACGGTTCTTGCGGTTGGAGTAGTAAGCGTATCGTTCGGGGTGTACGAGTATGGGTTTGAGGCCTTTGACCTGGAGGTCGAAGATGAGTTGGTCGAGGTTCCAGGGCTCCTGGAGGAATGAGTTCTCGATGAGGATGTAGTTGCCGGGCAGGAGGAAAAGGTCGTTATCGGCCAAACGCTTTGAGAAAAGT
>CAMWKV010000162.1 GCA_947174915.1 uncultured Porphyromonadaceae bacterium
ATATCATACGACTTCTTAATATGAAGCTTATCCTTAACATAGCATACCGTACAAACTGGGGCGAGACGGTGTGCGTCGTTGGAAATCATCCGGCGCTCGGCGATGGCGACCGCAACAAGGCTGTCACACTGACACTTAGCGGTAATGAGCACTGGCATGTTGCTATCGACATGCCTGATACCGACGTAGACATCACCTATACCTATTTCATCCGCCACGACAACGGCGACATCAAAGCCGAGTGGGGACGAGGCAATCAGCTCTCCCTCACCAAAGGCACCGACGTCACCGTCTACGACCGCTGGCAGGATCAGCCCTACGACAAACCCTTCTACTCCTCCGCCTTCGTTGACTGCTTCTGCCGTCATGACCGCGACGGAAAAGCCCCCTCTCCTGCTGTAGGTCATACCCTCGTATCCGTAGCAGCTCCTATGGTGGGCTCCGGTCAGGTCCTCGCCATCAGCGGTGCCTCCGCACAGCTCGGCAACTGGGATCCTGCGAAGGCCATCCGCATGTCGGCCAGCAATTTCCCCCTCTGGGAAGCATCCATTCCATCCGAAAATATTGTGGCAGAGACGGAGTTCAAATTCCTCGTCCTCGACGAAGCCACCAATAACGTCGTAGCATGGGAACCCGGTGAAAACCGCACCTTCGGCATCACGCCCGACGCCAAGGGCGCCTATGTCCTTGCCGGAATGCGCTTCATCAACTCCCTCAAGCTATGGAAAGGCGCAGGTACGGCCATCCCCGTATTCTCGCTCCGCTCCGACAAAGATATGGGTGTCGGAGATTTCTTCGACATCATCGATTTCATCGACTGGGCCGTTGACACCAAGCAGTGCGTTGTACAGCTATTGCCTATCAACGACACCACTATGACCGGCACCTGGACCGATTCATATCCCTATAACGCCAACTCGACCTTCGCGCTCCATCCCATGTATGTGCGTCTCCAGGAAGTAGGCACCATAGCCGACCCCAAGCGCCGCAAATACTATGACGACCTCGCCGCCGAGCTCAACGCCCTCGGCGAGATTGACTACGAACGCGTCAACAAGGCTAAGAGCGAATACCTCCACGAAATCTTCGCTGCTGACGGCGCCAAGACACTCGCCTGTGCCGAGTATAAGGCTTTCCACGAGCGCAATAAGCACTGGCTGATGCCCTATGCCGCTTTCTGCGCGCTCCGCGACAAATTCGGCACACCCGACTTCAACAAGTGGGGTGAATATGCCATATATACACCCGAAGTGCTTGCCAAGGCCGTGAAAGAGAATCTGGCTGCCGTGGACTACGCATGCTTCGTTCAGTATCACCTCGACCGTCAGATGCGCAAGGTTCACAGCTATGCCAACTCGCGCGGCGTAGCCCTCAAGGGCGACGTGCCCATCGGCATCTCCCGCACCAGCGCCGACGCATGGACAGACACACGCCTGTTCAACATGGACTGCCAGGCCGGTGCACCACCGGATGATTTCTCAGTATTCGGTCAGAACTGGGGCTTCCCCACCTACAACTGGGAAGTGATGAGCGAGGACGGTTTCGCCTGGTGGAAAGCACGTTTCCGCAAGATGGCAGAATACTTCGACGCCTACCGTATCGACCACGTCCTCGGCTTCTTCCGTATATGGCAGATTCCCATGGATGCAGTACACGGTCTGCTGGGCTATTTCAATCCTGCCCTCCCCTTCTCTATCGACGAGCTGCGCTACAACTACGACTTCTGGCTCTATGGCTCACGTCATACAACGCCCTTCATACGCGACTATTTCCTTGGCGATTTCTTCGGCCCATACACTGACGAAGTACGTCGCAAATTCCTCGTCAACGAAGGCGGCGGCAGTTTCTCGCTCAAGGATGAGTTCAACACCCAGCGCAAGGTTGTAGACTACTTCGATACTCTCCCCAAGGACGAGAAGAACACCCGCATATGCAACGGTCTGCTCGGACTCATCGACGAGGTTCTCTTCATCGAAGACCCCGTGGAGAAAGGCAAGTATCACCCCCGCATCACAGCGCAGTATACCTATTCCTACCGCGCTATGAATGACTACGAGCGTTGGTGCTACGACCGTCTGTACAACGATTTCTTCTACCATCGACACAACGATTTCTGGTACGGCAAAGCTATGTGGAAGATGCCTCCGCTCATCGATGCCACCGACATGCTCGTCTGCGCCGAAGACCTTGGTATGATTCCTGCTTGTGTGCCTGCCGTGATGCATCAGTTGCAGATTCTCTCGCTCGAAATCCAGCGCATGCCCAAGGATCCTAATGCCAAATTCGGCAATACCAACACATATCCCTACTACTCGGTATGCACCACCTCCACCCATGATATGGGCGGCATACGCCAGTGGTGGGAAGAAGACCACGCAGCATCACAGCGATTCTTCAATGAAGTGCTTCACGAAGGCGGCGCGGCTCCATACTTCGCCGAGCCCTGGGTGTGCGAAAAAATCATCGACCTCCATCTCCAGTCGCCCTCGATGCTCTGCATCCTACCCCTCCAGGACTGGCTGTCGATGGACGGAGACATCCGTCGCAAAGACCCGCGCGAAGAACAGATCAACGTGCCTGCCAACTCCCGCCACTACTGGCGCTACCGTATGCACCTCACCATCGACAAACTGCGCAGCCTGAAGGATTTTAACGACGCGCTTGCCCATAAGATAGATCAGTTCGGTCGTTAAAAACACTCATGCGGCGTCTCTGGAAAATCTTCCGAGCCATCGTTTCGGTACTCTTGCTGCTGGCAGTTATACTGCCGGCAGCAATTTATGTACTCCTGTCGCTCGAACCGGTCCGCAAGGCCATCAGTGACACCGCTTCACGCGAACTGTCGAATCTACTCGGTGCCGAAGTCAATGTCGGCTCTGTCCGTCTGCACCCCTTCGACCGCGCCACCGTCCGTGACATATCTCTCGTAGTAGACGGCGATACAACGGCCTATATCAGCACCGTCAGCGCCGCCTTCGAGATACTGCCGCTTATCTCCTCAGGTGACATCATTCTCGACTATGCCCTCCTCGACGGCGTCAAGCTCGCAGTATGGCGCGACACTCCAAAAACACCTCTCAACATCGCCCCTATCATAGCACGTCTACGGTCGGACAATCCGGGGCAAGAAAATACTTTCTCACTGAGAATCAACTCCGTAGTCATCCGCCGTGCCGACGCCACCTATGATGTCCGCTCCGTCGACCGCCGCGACTCGCTCGTTTTCGACCCGGCGCACATCGCTGTGTCCGGTCTGGCCGTCAATGCCGACATACCCCACATCTCCAAAGGAGAAGTTACTGTCAACCTCGACCACCTATCGTTCGCAGAATCAAGCGGTTTCACGCTCGACAAACTCTCCGGCAATTTCAGCCTTACCCCCTCGCAGATTTCCGTATGTAATCTTAAGATAGCTCTCCCGGAATCTGAGATAGACTTTAAGCCCATTGTCCTCAATATCCCGGACGGCTCCGACCTACGCCGGGCTCCCCTGAGCGAGAGCATCGGCGTCAAAACGTCCAGGTTCGACATCTATCTGCCTGACTTCAAAGCCTTCGCTCCCGTGCTTGCCGACATCGACACACGACTGCATATTGACCTGGATGCCACTGTATCGGCTCAGTGTGCGCACAT
>CAMWKV010000163.1 GCA_947174915.1 uncultured Porphyromonadaceae bacterium
CCTCGTCAGCAGCGCCCCTACAACAATCAGGGCGGCAACGGCTATCAGCCCCGTCAGCAGCGTCCCTATAACAACCAGGGCGGTCAGCGTCCCTTCAACCGCAACCAGCGCCCCCAGCAGGGCGGCAACTTCGCCCGTCCCGGCAAGAGCTTCACTCCCCGTCCCCGCCGCGTAGAGTACGAACTCCCCGTGGTAGATCCCAACGAGGAAATCCGTCTGAACAAGTATATGAGCAACGCCGGCCTCTGCTCACGCCGCGAAGCCGACGAGTTCATCCAGAAAGGTATGGTGAAGGTCAACGGCCAGGTTGTCACCGAACTCGGCACCAAGATCACTCACAACGATGTTGTAGAATTCGACGACAAGGTAGTGACCCCCGAGAGCAAGTGCTACATCCTGCTCAACAAGCCCAAGGACTGCGTCACCACCAGCGATGACCCCAACGGCCGTCTTACTGTGATGGACCTCGTGCGCGGCGCCTGCCAGGAACGCATCTATCCCGTAGGCCGTCTCGACCGCAACACCACCGGTGTGCTCCTGCTCACCAACGATGGCGACCTTGCCTCCAAACTCACTCATCCCAAGTTTGTCAAGAAGAAAATCTACCATGTGTGGACCGACCGCGACATCTCCGAGGAGGATATGCAGCGAATCGCCGACGGTATCGAGCTTGAGGACGGCCCTATCCACGCCGACGCCATAAGCTACGCCACCGAGACCGACCGCAACCAGGCCGGCATCGAGATTCACTCGGGTCGCAATCGTATCGTGCGCCGTATCTTCGAATCGCTCGGCTATCATGTCACCAAGCTCGACCGCGTATATTTCGCCGGTCTCACCAAGAAGAACCTCCCCCGCGGCCGCTGGCGCTACCTCACCCAGGAGGAAGTTAACTTCCTCAAGATGGGCTCTTTCGAATAATCACCAACCCCATACACCCGAGGGCGAGTCAGCATCCTGACCCGCCCTCGTCAGTTTTAGCCTATTCACCGCAGGGGGACGCCCCTAAAAATTAGTCTCACGCAGAGGAAGCGCAGAGGAGCAGAGGTACGCAGAGAGCATTGCTGGAAGCGGTCGGTGAATCAGTATATGAGGCTGTGCCAAAATGGCTTCCCTGACGTAGGGTCGCTCCATGGAACGACCGCCGACGAGGCGTGTGGTTGCCTGAAAATAAATTGGTTGCCGCCTGAAACCGGTCACTCCATGGAGTGACCCTACGTCATAATGCCCCTCCACGTATTTCATCCCCCCATAACCCATAACTCATAACTCGTACTTATCAAGAGCCTCTGCGTACCTCTGCTCCTCTGCGCTTCCTCTGCGTGAGACTAATTCTCGCGGCGCATTGGCCTTAGTTGTGTGGGAAAAATGGGGATGGGTGAAATAAGTGCGGGGGAAAAGCGTTATATTTGCAGTATATTTTTTGCCGATGCGTACAGTCCTCCTCTTCTTTCTCGTATGCGTGGCCGCGCTGTCAGCGCGCGCCGACGATGTTTCCGCTCTCCGTGCTGCCGCGGAGACCACACCCACTGTGACGCGAAATCCCTATCGCGGTTACTCGTGGCGCGTCGACGAGGAGGGTGATACTGTCCTCGTGGTATTCCTGCGCGACCTCACAGTCTATCCCTCTATGCGCTTCAAGAATAAGAAAGATGAGGAATACTACTGGCGCACTGTCCGCGATGTCAAGCTCACGCTGCCCTACGCCAAACTAATAGCCGAGACTCTCGTGGAGACTTACGAGTACATAGAGACATTCGACACGCAGAAGCAGCGCGAGGACTATCTCAAGGCTATGGAGAAGTCGCTCTTCGAGCAGTACAAACCTATCCTCAAACGTTTCAGCAAGCGTCAGGCCAAGGTGCTGATAAAGCTCATCCAGCGCGAGACGCATCAGAGTTCGTACGATATCGTCAAGGCTTTCCTCGGTTCTTTCCGCGCAGGCTTCTGGCAGGGATTCGGCAAACTCTTCGGTGTGAGTCTCAAGAGTACTTTCAAACCCGCCACCGACCCCGCCGACGCCACCCTCGACCGCATAGCGCGCTGCGTGGAGCAGGGTACTCTATGACCTCTCCTGCCGGCAATAACTTATATCTATGACACCCGCCGACCTGCTCAAACAGCGATATATGGCTCACTTGCGTCTGGAGTGCGGCCTGAGCCCGAACACCATCGAGGCCTATATACGCGATGTTGACGGCCTCACGGACTGGCTCGGCGGCCGCGCGGTCACCACTATCACTACCGAGGAAATTTCGGCCTACCTTGTGGCGCTCAATGACACCGGTATCAGTGCCCGCTCGCAGGCTCGCGCTATATCGGGACTTAAATCTTTCTTCCGCTTCATGGCTCTGGCCGGCGACCGCGCCGACAATCCCACTATGCTCATCGAGACTCCGTCGATAGGTCTGCATCTGCCCGAAGTGCTGTCTGTCGACGAGGTGACGGCTCTATGTGATGCCGTGGACCTCGATGCCCCGCAGGGTATCCGCAACCGTGCCATGATGGAGGTACTCTATGGTTCCGGCCTGCGTGTGAGCGAGCTTTGCACGCTTGAGCGCCGACGGGTCAATCTCATCGACCGCTACCTCACCGTGTCCGGCAAGGGTTCCAAGGAGCGTATGGTGCCCATGAGCGAGCCGTCGATATGGTGGATACGCCGCTACCTCGAATGGTGCGACGAGACGCAGCAGCCCATAGCTCCGGGCAATGCGGACTATCTGTTCCTCAACCGCCGCGGCAAGTGTCTTACGCGTCAGATGGTGTTCACTATCGTGCGCGAGCTCGCCGAGGCTGCCGGCATACGTCGTACCATATCGCCGCACACGCTCCGCCACAGTTTCGCCACGCATCTCCTCGAGGGCGGCGCCAATCTGCGCGCCATACAGCAGATGCTGGGGCACGAGTCAATTGCCACCACGGAGATATACCTCCACATGGACAATACACGACTGCGCGAGGAGATACTCATGCACCACCCGCGCAACATCCGGCGATAGGTCCGGGGTCATTGGGGAACGGGGTCTTAAATAACAAGTTTGAGGACAATAATATAGGCGGCTACCACCAGGGTGAGGACGCCTGCTGCAATGATAGCAGTCACAGCCACGCGACGCAGGCCGAGTCGTGCCCGGGCAGCGCCTATGCCGCCGGTCACCAGGGCTGCCACGGCGAGGCCGAGAGCAACATATCCGCTACCCCACAACAATACTGCCCACGCAGCGAGCGCAAGCGCCACGGCGAGCCACACCCACACGCGGGCGCCGCTATGCGATTGATTCTCAGCCGGATTGACGGCTTCGGTGTGCTGGTCTTTATCGGATTCGGTCATATTGCTTTGTACTTTTCGCTGCAAAGTTACAAAAAATTTCGATACAGTGTATAAATAATACAATTAAAGCAAAAATTTGTTTATCCGACTCCGTTGGGCTTGCATGCAGTGCCTCGAGAATGGGATATCGCGCCGAGGGGAGCGAAAGTATAGCTTCGCGGAGTGGCAGCCGGATGGGCGCGATTGCGCGGAGGGGTACAAACAAAAAGAGCAACCGAGAGGTTGCTCTTTTGTGACTCATACAGGATTCAAACCTGTAACCTTCTGATCCGTAGTCAGATGCTCTA
>CAMWKV010000164.1 GCA_947174915.1 uncultured Porphyromonadaceae bacterium
CTCCAACAGACGCACCTATCTAAAGCGTAAACGTCAATGAAATAGCGACGAAATAGCAGTGTGCCCACCCTTAAACCTATAAAAAATGTTAAAACATCCAGAATTTAAGGGGGACTACTTTGGGGGACTAACCAAATTTTAAGACCTCCCAAAATGAAAGAAACTCACTGGTTTTCAGTGAGTTTCAATCCTAGTGGTTGCGGAAAGGCAGGGATTCGAACCCTGGGTACCCGCAAGGGTACAACGGTTTTCGAGACCGCCCCGATCGACCACTCCGGCACCTTTCCTATTGATTGGCGTTCGCCGAGTTTGCGACTGCAAAGTTAGTGATTTATTTTCATCTGTCAAGGCTTTAATGTGACTTTTTTGCGTACTCCATCGAATTTTTTGCCTCAGAGGTTTTTGTAGTATTCGTGTAGGCGGCTGAGGAGGCGGGTCGGGGTGGAGCCTGTGTAGCTGAGGGCGGCGGCAACGATGTTGCGCAGGCGTGCGCGGCGGTCGCATACTACGCTGTGTCGCAGTGCTTTGATGATGTCCCACGATTGTCGGGCAATGGCGTCGGCTCCGGCAGCGCTGCTGAGGGCAAGGATGTTGAAGGCTGCGCTGAGGCGTCGGCAGCGGGCGGCGGGTAGCAGGGTCGGGCAGTGAAGTGTAATGGTGCGCTCCACTTCTGCGGTGGCCCATAGGGCATCGGCGCGAGCGGGACTCCACGCGGCGAGGAAACTGCTGTCGTTGTCGCGGTACCAGTAGACCGGTGATGCAGTGAAGGCTATCTGCTTGGCCGCAAGATATATGCGTGGTGTCGCTTCGAGGTCCTCGTAGCGACGTCCTTCGATGAAAAGGGGGCTGACGGTGTTGAGAATAGTGCGGCGGTACATCTTGGCCCACGCACTCTCATGCCACCCGGGGCGTTGATAGAGAGTGTTGGCGATGGCCTCCTCGGCGGAGAATGTTTCGACGGCTTCGATGCGGCAGCCTTCGGGATAGTCGCGTCGGAACCCGCCTATCACGATATCTAAGGTTGCGTCCTTATCGAGGATAGCGCGCATCTGCGACAGTGCGCCGGGCAGGTAGGTGTCGTCGGCATCGCAGAAAGCTACATAGTCGCCCGACGAGATGGCGAGGCCGAGGTTGCGTGCCGCCGAAACTCCCCGGCCGTGGCCGTCGACGACGGTGACATGGCCGGGGAAAGAAGTGGCTATGCGGCAGGCAATGTCGCGAGTGCTGTCCGACGAACCGTCGTCGACGATGACGAGCTTGTCGCCCTCATGCAAGTCACTCAGTATAGAGCTCATGCAGGCGTCGAGGTAGGCCTCAGCATTGCGGGCGGGGACAATGACACTCAGTGTTGACATTGTTTAAAGCATTGATGTTGCTTGTGTTGGCGTTACTTGATCCGGACTGGAGCGGAGGGGGCGGACTCGTTGTTGACGCGGTTGAGGGCGGTGACAACGTAGGTGCCGCTTGCTGTCGGGGTCCAGTCTGTGGCGGGAGTGATGGCTACGATAGCATCGCTGTCGTTGACATCAACGTCGGAGCCTTCGGGGAAGCGGTAGATGACATAGCGCACTACGTCCTCCACGGTGCCGGCAGGCGCGGCAGCTTGCCATACGAGCTTCTTGTCGGCGGTGCTGACGGCGGGAGCGGCAGGAGTGGCAGTGCTGATCCATGAATATTCGGGCACGAGGGCCGGTGTAGCCTGGAAGTAAGTTTTGAGCGAGTCGGCCACACCGCCAACGTTCTTGGTGAGCGAGTAGCCGGGCCACCAGCAGTTGCCCTTGATGTTCTCGCCGGCGCGTGCGAGCTCTATCTTGTGACGGAGTTGCGACTTTTCTTTCGACGGAGCGAGGTCGGGCAGCTGCATGGTCTTGTTCACGTCCTGACCGATGTAGAGATGGCGCTTGTTTCCGGCATGCTTGTTCCACCAGTCTACGAGCACGATGTATGAGGCTGCTTTGTGCTCGAGTTCCCAGTATAGCTGCGGTAGAACATAGTCAATCCAGCCTTCCTGTTCCCAGAGGAGCACGTCGGCGAAGAGTGCGTCGTAGTTCTGCAGGCCGTTGGTGTCGCTACCGTTGGGGTCGGTGGACTTGTTGCGGTGTATACCGAAGGGGCTCACACCGAAGCGTACCCAGGGCTTGGTGGCGGCGATGCGGTCGTGTACGCCCTCGATGAGGAGGTCTACATTCTTGCGGCGCCAGTCGCCGAGGTCCTGACCGTTGCCGTACTTGGCGTAGGACTTGTCATCGGGGAAGGGTTTGCCAGCTGCGGGGTAGGGGTAGAAATAGTCGTCGAAGTGAATGCCGTCCACGTCGTAGCGGCTTACGATATCGCCCACTACGTCGCAGATGAACTGGCGGTTCTCGGGTAGGGCGGGGTCGAAGTATATCTTGCCGTCGTAGGTGAGGAAGCGTTCGGGTTCCTTATGGTATAGGTGACCTGCGGGGAGTGTCTGGTTGGCCGACGATGTCACGCGGTAGGGGTTGAGCCAAGCGTGGAGCTCCATGCCGCGGGCATGAGTCTCGTCGATCATGAACTGAAGGGGATCCCAGTAGGGTTCGGGAGCCTTACCGTCGTCGGTGAGGAAGCGGCTCCAGGGCTCGAGCTCGGAGGGATAGAAGGCGTCGGCCTGAGGACGAACCTGGAAGAGAACGGCATTGACGCCGAGAGCCTGCAGGCTGTCGAGTTGGCCGCGAAGGTATTCCTGATTCTGTGCGCTGTTCTGATTGTGGTACTGGCCTTGGAAGATAGTGTGCATCCATGCGCCGCGGAATTCGCGTTTGGGCGATTTCGCATCGGCAGCCATAGCACCCATCATCATGGCAGCAGCAAGGACTACTGTAGTTAGTTTCATAGTTGGATAGTGGTTAGATAGTGTATAAGCTCGGAAGAGCCTGTTGCAAAGATAGGTATTATTTGTGAGCCGACCAAGATGTTATAATCGCTTTACGGTATTTAGAATTTTTTCGCACAGCCACGAGGCACAAGTGCGCGTCCGGATTGTTCTATATACAGAAGAAAGGAACAAAGCAAGGGGACAAAATCCCTCCCTTAGAAACGGTGTAGTGATACAACGCCATAAGGCTCTCATAAATAAATAGTTGAAACGTGGGGAGCTCCCCGGCCGCAAGGTCGGGGAGCTCTTTGTTCATACCTGACATATGCACCCGCGACTATACACGCGCGCGATGCCGCAGGTATGAATTTCTGACATAGATCCAAAAGAGGGTAACTATTCAGCGGACACGCTGAGATAGTCGTGATTAGTGGGCGCACTATTCGTCCCTGACTTATAATGTACTGATTTCCCAGAAATTAAATGCCATTTTATTTGGTAATGTCAGATGGATTTTGTATTCCTACAACGCTATTCTCGCCCTTTTTTAAGCGGCGACCGCATCAGCGTGTCCGCTTGTTACTACAAGCATGAACACAGAAATAATTACAATCAGTCCGTAACAAGAGAGTGATTTCACTATAATTCACAACATCGTTAGCTATGCATTCGCCGATGAAGAACATAGCGATGGCGATGAAGAGAATTTAGTAGAACG
>CAMWKV010000165.1 GCA_947174915.1 uncultured Porphyromonadaceae bacterium
CGATATAATCGAACTCTTCGAAGGCATGGCCAAGCACCTCTTCAAGGAAATCCGCGGCGTAGAACTCACCGAGCCCTTCCAGCGTATGCCCTGGGCCGACGCCATGAAGTACTACGGCTCCGACAAGCCCGACCTCCGCTTCGGCATGAAGTTCGTAGAACTGATGGACGTACTCAAAGGCCACGGCTTCAGCGTATTCGACAACGCCACCTACATCGGCGGCATCTGCGCTCCCGGCGCCGCTCACTACACCCGCAAGCAGCTCGACGCCCTCACCGAGTATGTGAAGCGTCCTCAGATCGGCGCCAAGGGTATGGTATATGCCCGCGTCGAAGAAGACGGCAACGTGAAGTCCTCAGTCGATAAATTCTACAGCCAGGAAGTGCTGCAGCAGCTCAAGGCAGCCATGAATGCCAAGCCCGGCGACCTCATCCTCATCCTCTCCGGCGATGATACCATGCGCACACGCAAGCAGCTCTGCGAGCTCCGCCTCGAGATGGGCCGTCAGCTCGGCCTGCGCGACAAGAACAAGTTCGCCTGCCTCTGGGTGGTAGACTTCCCCATGTTCGAATGGAGCGAGGAAGAAGGCCGTCTGATGGCTATGCACCATCCCTTCACCCATCCCAAGGACGAAGACATCCCCATGCTCGACACCGACCCCGCAGCAGTCCGCGCCGATGCCTATGATATGGTAATCAACGGCGTAGAAGTAGGCGGCGGCTCCATCCGTATCCACGACAGCGAGCTGCAGGCCAAGATGTTCGAAATCCTCGGCTTCACCCCCGAGCGCGCTCAGGAGCAGTTCGGCTTCCTGATGAACGCCTTCAAGTTCGGCGCACCCCCCCACGGCGGCCTCGCCTACGGCCTTGACCGCTGGGTGAGCCTCTTCGCCGGCCTCGACAGCATACGCGACTGCATCGCCTTCCCGAAGAATACCTCCGGTCGTGACGTCATGCTCGACGCCCCCGCGCATCTGGAACAGAAGCAGCTCGACGAACTCTGCCTCGCCATCGACATCCCCGAGGAAAAGAAATGAAACTCTCCGCACTGATATCCGCCATCGAAGCCTTCGCCCCGGGCAAGCTCCAGGAAAGCTGGGACAACACCGGGCTGCAGATAGGCCTCCCCGACGGCGACGGCGAAGTCTCCGGCGCACTCGTCTGCGTCGATGTGACAGAAGCCGTCGTCGACGAGGCGGTGCGCCGCGGATGCAATGTAGTCCTCAGCCATCATCCACTGATATTCAAGGGCTTCCGTTCACTCACCGGCAGCACGCCCCAGCAGCGCGCCGCCCTGACTGCCGTCCGCGCCGGAGTAGCCGTCTACTCCACCCACACCGCTCTCGACAGCACCCGCGACGGCATCAGCTATGCCATGGCTGCCGCTCTCGGACTTGAGGTGGTATCCGTCCTCGCCCCCACACATCTCAGCAGCATACTCCTCACAGTCTGCTGCGAAGCTCAGGCCACCGACGACGTCCGCCTCGCGCTATTCGACGTCGGTGCCGACGACGGCGACATCACCACCATCACCGCCTGCGCCGCCGGGATGACCACCGACGCCGACGGCACAGTAGCCATGACAGAGAGCGACAAGACCCTCGTACGCGTAGTCACCGACCCGCTCCGCATCGGCGCCCTCCGTCGTGCTCTCGCCGGCATGACATCCACCGAGATGACCGTCACCGAGCAAGCCCTCGACGGACATCCCGCAGGCTACGGACTCGGCGTGGTGGCCCGCGTGCCCCACGGTGCATCCATCAGTGGCAGTGACCTCATCGACCTGCTGCACAGCACCTTCGGCACACCCGCCATACGCACTTCGGCAGCCTTCGACCCCGCCGCCGAATACAGCATCATCGCTATGTGCGGCGGCTCAGGCGGCGAGTTCATCAACGACGCCTTCCGTGCCGGCGCACAGGCATATATCAGTGCCGATATCCGCTATCACGACATGGCCGACGCCGCCGAAAACGGCCGGACAGTCTTCGATGTAGGGCATTTTGAAAGCGAACAGTGCGCAAAAACGATTTTGCTTGCAATAATTTCCAAAAAATTTCCTAACTTTGCAGTCTATTCATCGGAAACAGACACAAATCCGGTAAAGTACCTGTAAGAATATGGCTAAAGAAAAGATAAACGAAGCTCCTCGCAGCGTAGAAGAGCGCCTGAAAACCCTCTACCAGCTCCAGACCATCCTGAGCGAGAAAGACCGCATCTGCAATGTCCGCGGCGAACTCCCCAAGGAAGTACAGGATCTTGAGAACACTATTACCGGCCTCCACACCCGCGTGCAGCGATATAGCACAGAGATTGCCGACCTCGAGTCCAAGCGTACCGACGAAAGCAACAAGATTGAGAACAAGAAGATGCTCATCGAGCGCTACACAGCACAGCTCGACAATGTGCGCAACAACCACGAATTCGATAACCTCAACAAGGAAATCGAATACGAGCGCCTGCAGATTACTCTCGGCGAGAAGACCATAGGCGAAATCGACCGCACCATCATGGCCCGTCGCAACGACATCCAGGCCACCGAGCAGGAAATCGCCGACCAGACCCACATCCTCGATGAGAAGAAAGCCGACCTCGACAAAATCATCGGCGAGACCCGCTCCCAGGAAGAAGCTCTCATCGAAAAGGCCAAGTCGCTCGAACCTCTCGTGGACGAACGCACACTCACCGCATTCAAGCGTATCCGTCACAACGCCCGCAACGGTCTTGGCATCGTGATGGTAGACCGTAGCGCCTGCGGCGGCTGCTTCAACCGTATCCCCCCGCAAAAGCAGATTGACATCCGCACCCACAAGAAAGTCATCGTCTGCGAATACTGCGGCCGACTGCTCATAGACCCCGAGCTCGCTCAGGAAGCTATCGACGAGCTCAAATAAGCAGAGCCTCGATTGCAGTAAAACAGTACAAGAGGCTGCGCACAGGCGCAGCCTCTATTAATATATACAGCCCGGACAATGAAATCAATGCTCATTACACTTGTACTGCTGGTAGTGTCGAATATCTTCATGACCTTTGCCTGGTACGGCCATCTTAAGCTCCAGCAAATGAAGCTGATAAGCCACGACACGCCTTTGCTATTCGTAATACTCCTCTCGTGGGGCATAGCATTTGCAGAATACTGCTGCCAGGTGCCGGCAAACAGAATGGGCTTCGTGGAGAACGGCGGCCCTTTCTCTCTGATACAATTAAAAGTCCTTCAAGAAGTTATCACACTCGTCATCTTCACCGTTTTCACAGTGGTATTCTTCCGCGGCGAGACACTACACTGGAATCATTTCGCCGCCTTCGCCCTCCTCGTCGCCGCCGTCTACCTCGTATTCATGAAATAAGCTCCTCGGCGGGAGCTCACATGTCCTGCACGAAAATAATCTCACGCAAAGCCGCAAAGTTTTTTGCCGGGAAGAATGAGGTAGAGTTAAAAATGCTTAATGTTGCGAGAAAATTTGCACAGGGCAGGGGATATTTATTATCTTTGCCATCATTTTACTGCAACCTACACAAGTTTGTCCGAAAAAATCGGGCAGTATCGATAAAATA
>CAMWKV010000166.1 GCA_947174915.1 uncultured Porphyromonadaceae bacterium
ATATTATTACCGTGGGCCAGTCGAGATGACGGAATATGGCGCCGGGGTCATTTCTTCTTTGGAGCGGCATAGATAATAGAGGAATTCATCATTTGTTGTTCCATGGCACGGCGCTGAGGCGATATGGTGCCGGTGAGATACTTCTCCATCACGAGGCTGCCGATGGGCACGCCGTATGTAGCGCCCCAGCCGCCGTTCTCCACATATACGGCCACAGCAATCTTCGGTTCGTTGTAGGGCGCGAAGCCCATGAAGGCAGAGTGATCCTTGCCGTGCGGATTCTGCGCGGTACCGGTCTTGCCGCACACTTCGATACCGGGGATGGCGGCGCGAGTACATGTACCGCCCATGACGGCCATGCGCATACCCTCGGCGATGTCGTTGTAGTGATGGGCGTCGATGGTGGGATACTTCTGCTCGAAATATATGTCCTCGATAACGGTGTCCTGTATTTCCTTGACCACATGGGGTATCTTGTACCAGCCGCGGTTGGCGATGGTGGCGCCGAGATTGGCAATCTGCAGCGGCGTGGCGAGCACCTCGCCCTGGCCGATGGCGACGGAGATGATGGTGTTGGCACTCCAGTGGCCTTCAGAGTAGAACTTGTCGTAGAACTTGGCATTCGGCAGGAATCCACGACTCTCGCCGGGAAGGTCGATGCCGAGCTTATAGCCATATCCCATGGATACGAGGTGATTCTTCCACACCTCGAAGGCCGCCGCAGGGGTACCGTATTTGCTGCGGCGGTCAATCATGTTCTTGAAGCCCCAGCAGAAGAAGGCGTTGCAGGAGGTCTGTAGTGCCGGCTTGAGGTTGATAGGAGCGGCGTGCGAGTGACAGCCCACTCGCAGACCACCGTTGATATAGCCGTGCGAGCAGGGATAGCGCGTCTCCAGATTGATGGTACCTTCCTGAAGGAAGATGAGACCCTGGGTGGGCTTGAATGTCGAGCCGGGCGGATAGGCGCCCATAAGAGCACGGTCGAAGAGTGGCCAGGACTCATCCTTGACGAGCATGTTATAGTTCTTGCCTCGTTCGCGTCCCACGAGCAGCGTGGGGTCATAGTTCGGCATCGACACCATGCAGAGCACCTCGCCTGTAGAGGGTTCGATAGCAACTACAGCGCCGCGCTTACCCACCATGAGCGACTCGGCATACTGCTGGAGCTTGATGTCCAGACTCAGTCGCAGGTCGCGGCCGGAGATAGGCTCGATGTCGTTGGCACCATCCTCATAGCGACCCTGGATGCGTCCGCGGGCGTCGCGAATGAGAATCTCGACGCCTTTGACTCCGCGCAGGTGCTCCTCGTAGCTCTTCTCTATACCGAGGTCGCCGGTATAGTCACCGGGGGCATAGTAGTTGTCGCGCTCGATGTCGGTCTTGGACACCTCGCGGATGTTGCCGAGCACGTTCGCCGCCGTTGGATGATAGTACTGACGGAGGATACGCTTCTGGATGAAGAAGCCGGGGAAGCGATAGAGCTTCTCCTGCAGGCGCCCGTAGTCCTGTGCCGACAGCTGCGAGAGCAGGCGCTGAGGGGTGTAGGACGAATAGCCCGGGTTGAGGCGCTTATCCTTCATGTCCGCCAGACGCTTGTCGAACTGCTCCTTGGTGATATTAAGCGTACGACAGAAATCGAGAGTATCGAAGGGCTGCACATCGCGCGGGATGAGCATTACGTCGTAGGCCGGCTGATTGAATACGACGAGTTCGCCGTTGCGGTCGTAGATGAGGCCGCGCGAGGGGTAGACGGTCTTCTTAAGGAAGGCGTTGGAGTCGGCGGACTGCTTGTATTTCTCATCATTGATCTGCAAGTCGAAAAGCCTCACCAGATAGATGAGGCCAATCAGCAGGATGAAGCCGCCGATGATATATTTTCGTTTTTCGAGATTATAGTTCTTTCTCACCGGTAGAGAGGATTACGTCCCGTCGCTGTCAGTCCTTGTGCATACGCATGGATATGCAGTCGAGGGCATAGAGGAGGATGAAAGTGTACAGAGAAGAAGCTAAAATACGTAGTACGAGCAAGCGGAAATTGAAGAACTGGAACGCCTCCACAGTGAAATACATGGTGCAATAGGCTACCACCATGCTTAGGAGGTATTTCATGAACACCGTATGCCCCATGGAGAGCGACGACGGCGGACGTGCCGCCAGATCATCGTCGGTGGACACGTAGAGGTGGAATATCGGCTTGCGGGCGAAGCTCAGAACGGTAGCGCATAGAGCGTTGACACCTGGTGTGTCGCAGAAGACATCAAGCAGCAGACCGGCAGCGAAGGCCACAAGCATCGACACATTCGTGCCTATCGTCACGGGCAGCATCACTATCAGATAGATGAACACCAGCGGCACAGCCACATCGAAAAGTACGAGGTGGTTGAAGATAATGGCCTGCGCGGGAATGAGCAGCAGCAGGGTGATGATGTATCGGATGACGAACTTGGTCATGGGATATCAGTTGCCGAAGGGATTCTTTTTACTATCGTTCTCCTCTCCGGCCCGGAGGGCTTTGAGCTCGTCGGACATGGTATTCTCTATCACCTGCACATTGCCGAGGGTGGTGAAGTCCGTGAGCAGCCGCACACGAAGGGCGAAGAAGTTCTGATTGTGGTCGGTATCGTCCTCCAGCACTATGCCCACAGGGATGCCGGGCGGGAAGACGGAGGAATAGCCACTCGTGACGATGGTGTCACCGGCTTCGAAGACTGTGTGTCGAGGCAGCTCCTCGAGGACAGCCTGGTCGGGCCGGCGACCGTCCCATACGAGAGAGCCGAAATAGTCGGTGCTCTTGAGCTTGCACGAGAGGCGGAAATGCGGATTGAGGAGCGATATTACACGCGCGCTCGACGGACCCACGTTGCTCACGATGCCCACGACACCATTGCGGTCAATGACGCCCAGTTCGGGGCGGATGCCGTCGTCGCTACCTTTATTGATGGTGATGTAGTTGAAAGGACGCGCCACACTGTTGCTGATGACGTGAGCCACAGTGAACTTGAACTGCGGCACATCCTTCTCCACCTGCATAGTGTCGGAGTAGCCCTGCTCGCGGAGCACCTCTATGGTATGCGTCAGCTCGGCCACCTGCGCCTGGAGCTGGGCATTCTGCCGGTTAAGGTCCTCGTTGATATCGTGTAGATTGAAGTAGGACGTAACGTTGTTGGCACCCTTATACGCCGACGAGGCCAGGCGGCCTGCCGACGTGAGATAAAGGTGCTGCCGGTATGGATCGTTCCTGACGAGCAGAGTAATGCTTATGGCCACCAGGAGGGTGAACACAAACCACTTGCTGTGTCGCGCAAGAAAGGCGATCAGTTCGCTCACAGGACAATACTTCTATTACAGTGTTAGCGGAATACGGCTACTCCCGCCGCATCAGCGGATAAGGAAGGAGAAACGCTGGTAGTTCTTCAGAGCCACGCCGGTACCCTTTGCCACGCAGAGGAGCGGGTCCTCGGCGATGTGGAACTG
>CAMWKV010000167.1 GCA_947174915.1 uncultured Porphyromonadaceae bacterium
CTGGCCCACGGTAATAATATATCTCATCATGGTATTCGCCGGCATGGTGAGCATCTATGCCGCGTGCTACAACTTCGACAATGCCTCCATGTTCGCCGACACCGAGTTCTCCGGCAAGCAACTGCGGTGGATAGGTCTGTCGCTCGCCCTCGCCCTCGTCCTGCTCCTCACCGACTGGCGCCTGTGGGAGACCTATGCCTTCCCCATGTACCTGATAATGCTCATTGTACTTGCCGCCACACCCTTCCTGGCCACGGATACGAAGGGCTCGTATTCGTGGATTAAGTTCGGCTCGATGAGCATACAGCCTGCCGAGTTCGCCAAGTTTATCACCGCCCTCGCGCTGGCCAAACTCTTCTCCGGCTACCATTTCAACCTCAACGCCAAGCTCATCAACTACGTCAAAGCGCTCGGCATCATCCTCTTGCCCGTCCTGCTCATCCTCTTGCAGAACGAGACCGGCTCGGCGCTAACCTTTATGGCTCTCTTCTTCGTGCTCTACCGCGAGGGTATGAGCGGCCTCGTACTCTTTGCGGCAGCTTTTGCTGTAGTCATCTTCGTCGTCGGCCTCAAATACAGCGATACCATGGTGCTCGGCTTTCCCACAGGCGAGCTTATCGTAATGATATTAATCATGTTCGTCATGATAGGTATGGCCGCCATGTACTCCCGACGCCTTGAGCTGTGCCGCAACCTCCTTATATGGTTCGGCGGCGTAGGACTTATCGAGTACATCCTCGACCTCTGCGGCGTGACCGTCCCCGGCCTTATGGTGAACATCGGCGCCATCGTCATTGCTGCCGCCTATATCGTCATCGAAGCCATCCGCCAGCGACGACCGCAACTGCATATCGCTGCTGTCACAGCGGGTCTGTCACTCGTATTCCTCTTCTCCATCGGTGCCGCTTTCGACCACCTTCAGGCCCACCAGAAACTGCGTATCCAGGTAGCCCTCGGCATGGTGCAGGACCTCAAAGCCGCCGGCTACAACGTCAATCAGTCCAAGATAGCCATTGGCTCCGGAGGGCTTATAGGCAAAGGCTTCCTCAACGGCACGCAGACCAAACTCAAATACGTCCCCGAGCAGCATACCGACTTCATCTTTTGCACCATCGGTGAAGAAGAAGGTTTTCTCGGCTCCGCTATCGTGATGGCACTCTTCATCGCGCTCATCCTGCGCGTGATAAAGATAGGTGAGCGCCAGCCTACCACCTTCGGCCGCGTCTACGCCTACTGCGTTGCCTCCTATTTCATCTTTCACTTCTGCATCAACATCGGTATGGTCATAGGCCTGTGCCCCGTCATAGGTATACCCTTACCATTCTTCAGCTACGGCGGCTCCTCCCTGTGGGGTTTCACCATCCTCCTGTTCATCCTCCTCAAAATCGACGCCACCCGCCGCAACGTCCTCGCCTACTGATATTACACGACCATTACTATAGCGGCATTGGTGGATATGGTGCACCGTATCGGTCAGGCTGTTTCCGACGCCTTCATCGGTATGGTAATGCTCGCCTCTCGCCACCTACGACAAACCTGCTCCGCGAAACGGGAGCGCTCATCTTAGCTCAAAAACTGTAGCAGCAGAGCGGGTCGAACGAAAACCACCAAACTCAACCAGTGCTTACACACCTGGAGGGATGGTGGCTTGTATAGTCTCTTGGCGGAGGAGCTACGGGAGGAGGATATGGCGTTCGTCGGCGACGGTGATGGGGCTCGAGTGGCCGGAGAGCAGGAGGGTGTCGGGCGGAAGGGTGAGGATTTCGTTAACGATGGATTGTTCAAGCTCGCGCCGGTTGCCGCCGGGGAAGTTGGTCAGGCCAGGGCCATGCTCATAGAGTGTGTCCCCTACGAATGCTGCCTTGTCGCGGGGTGTATAGTATGTCACTGATCCCGGGGTGTGCCCTGGTGTATGGATCACTTTGAGGAAGAACTCGGAGTTGTGCTTAAGCCGGATTATCTCGCCGTCGGTGAGTTCCTCGTAATGCGCCACTGTGACGGGTGTGCCGGAATTGGCGCTCAGATTGAGGTATGTGTCTGTGAGGTAGGGTGCGTCGGCGGGATAGATGTAGATGGGTGCGACGAGGCGTTCGCGCAAGAGATCTGCGGCACCCATGTGGTCGAAGTGTCCGTGGGTGAGCAGTATCTTCTCGATGTGCCATCCGTTGCGAACTATTAGGTCGTATATGAGGCCTGGCTGTGCGCCGGGGTCTATCAAGAAACCGGCGCGTGTGTTGTCGTCGATATAGAAGTATGTGTTCTCGGTGAATACACCTTGAACCTGCAATTCGCGTATCATGGCTGTCCCTTCTTAAAGCAGTTGGCACCCGTCGGGTCCGCATACATGTGGCCTTTCGGCGCGTTTCCGGTCGGATGTTTCGGCGTTGTCGGTAGTCTCGGGCTCTCTCTCGGCGTTACGGCGCAGGGCGCGTTGGAGGGCATCCTTGAATCCTTCGACGGTCATTGCTCCCGGTACTGCGAATTCACCGTCGAAAATGATATATGGCACACCTCGGATGCCTCGCATACCGGCTTCACGTTCGTCGAGGCGTACCTCGTCGGCGTACAAGTCGGAGTCGAGTACTTCCCGGATATCTTTCTCGTTCATGCCTGCCATCACGCCTTTGGCGAGGAGTACGTCGTGGTCGGACAGTACGAGATTCTCTGTGAAATAGGCTGCGAATAGAGCTTCGTTGAGGCGGCCTACGGTGGCGCGGTCGTACTTGGCCTCGGCAAGCTTCATGAGGCGGTGTGCATCGCGGGTGTTTGAGTACTGCGTGGTAGCGTATCGGAAATCGATACCGGCTTCACTGCCCTGGTCGGAGATATCTTGAATCTGTTTCTTAGCATCCTCAAGCGACAGGCGGTATTTCATCGCGAAGCGTTCGGGAGTAGTTGTTGTTACTTCCCGGGGTGCTGTCGGGTCGAGCTCGAAAGCGCGGAGGTCTACTGTTACTTCATCTGTCATACCCATTTCTTCGATTGCATCCTGCAGGCGTGTCTCGCCAATGTAGCAATAGGGGCAAGCAAAGTCGCTCCATATAGTGAGTGTTATCATAAGTGTGCCTTTCTTATTATTAGCGTTAGAATGAATAGAAAGATTAAGATTGTTTGCTTATATAACGGTTCGGCTGATAATTTGTTTGAAAACCGGCTGTTATAAAAAACAACAGCATGCGGTGGGTGCGGCATACGGTTGTGCTTGGTCGGGGAGCAAGAGTCGTATCTTGCCGAAATCCCTCCGCCATTTCACCACATTGATTATTTCATCCCATACCTCCGGGTGAATATCTTATATGAGAAGAAAATAATCACTCTTTTGGGGTATTCTCGCAAAAAATAGCTATCTTTGCGCATCCGTTGGGGAGAAATCCAGCGGTGCAGAAGGCATTTAGCTTAGTTCTTTATCTCGAAATCGCCAATTTCAAATGTCGAAGAA
>CAMWKV010000168.1 GCA_947174915.1 uncultured Porphyromonadaceae bacterium
GTATATCTCGATGTGAAGCAGTATCTTGCCAATCAGCGTCAGGGTACACACAAGTCGAAAGAGCGTAGCGAAGTTTCCGGTTCTACCCGCAAGCTGCACAAGCAGAAGGGTGGCGGCGGTAGCCGTATCGGTGACATCAACTCGCCTGTTCTCGTTGGCGGTGGCCGTGTTTTCGGTCCTCGTCCCCGCGACTATCGCTTCAAACTTAACAAGAAGGTTAAGCAGCTTGCCCGCAAGAGTGCACTGACATATAAAGTTCAGGACGACCAGATCAAGATCATCGAGAACTTCACTTTCGATGGTCCCCGCACAAAGTCGTTCGTTGAAATGGCAAAAAACCTTAACGTAGAGGGAAAAAAGATCCTTCTCGTTTTGGCAAACCAAAATAAAAACGTATATTTGTCAGTCCGTAACATCCCCAACGCCGAAATCATCAGCGCTTCGGATGTGAATACGTATGCAATCATGCACAGCAATGCTATTCTCATGACTGAGGATAGCCTTGACGTGATTAACAAACTCTAACCGCAAGGAGGCACAACAATGGAAATATCAATTCAGCCCATCGTCACCGAAAAGGCCACCGCGCTCACCGAGAAGCTCAACCGCTACACCTTCAAGGTGTCGCTCGAGGCTAACAAGCATCAGATCAAGATGCTCGTAGAGAAGCTCTATGGCGTTAAGGTGGTTGACGTGAACACAGCTGTAGTGCGTGGCAAGAACAAGTCGCGCTGGACCAAGTCGGGCCTTCTGCGCGGCAAGACCAACAGCTACAAGAAAGCCATCGTCACTATCGGCGAAGGCGAGACCATCGATCTTTACAGCAACATCTAAGATAACCAATGGCAGTAAGAAAATTTAAGCCCACCACACCGGGGCAGCGACACAAAGTTATTGGCGTTTTCAAAGGAACGATCACTGCTACAACGCCAGAAAAAGCTCTTACAGTCGGCAAGAAGTCAACCGGCGGCCGTAACGCCGAGGGACACCTGACCACCCGCTACATGGGCGGCGGTCACAAGCGTAAATACCGCATCATCGACTTTAAGAGGAGCAAAGACGGTGTACCCGCCGTTGTAAAGAGCATCGAGTATGATCCGAACCGTTCGGCTCGTATCGCTCTGCTCTATTACGTCGACGGAGCAAAAGCTTATATCATTGCACCCAACGGACTCGAGGTAGGTGCAACGGTAGTGAGCGGAGCCGAAGCAGCGCCTGAGGTAGGCAACGCCCTTCCTCTGACCAACATTCCTGTTGGTACGCTGATCCACAATATCGAGCTCCGTCCCGGCCAGGGTGCTTTCATGGCACGTTCGGCCGGTACATTCGCTCAGCTGATTTCACGCGAGGGCGACTATGCCATCATCAAGCTGCCTTCGGGCGAGACCCGCAAGGTGCTTGCAGCCTGCAAGGCAACCGTTGGTGTAGTAGGCAACAGCGAGCATTCTCTGGAGCGTAGCGGTAAGGCAGGCCGCAGCCGCTGGCTGGGTCGTCGTCCGCGCAACCGTGGCGTTGTCATGAACCCTGTGGATCACCCCATGGGTGGTGGCGAAGGCCGTGCAAGCGGTGGACATCCGCGTTCGCGCAAGGGTCTTTACAGCAAGGGCCTGAAGACTCGTGCACCGAAGAAGCACTCGTCGAAGTATATCATCGAGAGAAGAAAGAAGTAAACCCACTACCTGATCACCAATTAGACTACTACCTCTATGAGTCGTTCATTAAAAAAAGGCCCGTTCATCAGCGTGAAGCTGGAGAAGAAGGTGAATGCAATGGAAGAGAGCGGAAAGAAGGCCGTTATCAAGACCTGGAGCCGCGCTTCGATGATTGCACCCGAATTCGTCGGTCATACCTTCGCAGTTCACAACGGCAACAAGTTCATTCCTGTCTACGTGACCGAGAATATGGTGGGACACAAGCTCGGCGAGTTTGCCCCCACGCGTAGCTTCCGCGGCCATGCCGGCAACAAGAAGTGATCTCAAGGGCTTAAGAAAATTAATTCCTGAACAACAGAAAACTACCATAACACAATGGGTGTAAGAAAAAGAAAATCTGCCGAGGCTATCAAGGAAGCTCGCAAGAGCGTTGCCTTTGCCAAGGTTCTCAATATCCCCTCGTCGCCCCGCAAGATGCGTCTTGTGGCCGACCTGGTCCGCGGCAAGGAAGTGTATCTGGCACTTGGCATCCTGAAGTTCTCAAACAAGAGCGCTGCGGCTGTTCTTGAGAAACTCCTCAGAAGCGCTATCGCCAACTGGGAGGCCAAGAACGAGAAGCGCGCTGAAAACGGCGAGCTTTGCGTGAGCACTATCTTTGTAAATCCGGCACCGATGCTCAAGCGTCTGCGTCCGGCACCTCAGGGTCGTGGCTACCGCATCCGCAAGCGTGCCAACCATGTGACTCTGATCGTGGACACTATCGAAAACGCAAAAAACAAGGCATAAGAAATGGGACAGAAAGTTAATCCTATCAGCAACCGTCTTGGAATCATCAGAGGCTGGGATTCCAACTGGTATGGCGGTAAGAAATACGGCGATACCATCCTGGAAGACTCGAAGCTGCGCAAGTATCTGAACGTGCGCCTGGCCAAGATGAGCGTTTCGCGTATCGTGATCGAGCGTACACTGAAGCTGATCACTATCACTGTGTGCACCTCGCGTCCGGGTCTGATCATCGGTAAGGGCGGCAGTGAGGTCGACAAACTCAAGGAAGAGCTCAAGAAAATCACCGACAAGGATGTTCAGATCAACATCTATGAGGTGAAGCGTCCTGAGCTCGACGCCGAGATCGTTGCAAGCACGATCGCCCGTCAGATCGAGGGTAAGATTGCCTATCGCCGTGCTGTCAAGATGGCTATCGCATCGACTATGCGCAGCGGTGCAGAGGGCATCAAGGTGCAGGTGAGCGGCCGTCTGAACGGTGCTGAAATCGCTCGTTCGGAAATGTTCAAGGAGGGTCGTACTCCGCTTCATACACTCCGTGCCGACATCGACTATGCTCTGGTAGAGGCACACACCAAGGTTGGTGTGATCGGCGTGAAGGTTTGGATCTGCCGTGGCGAAGTCTATGGCAAGCGTGATCTGGCCCCCAATTTCGCAACCACCGCCAAGGAGCCGCGCACAGGTGGCGCAGGCCGCGAGGGTGGCAATCGCCGCGGAGGTTTCCGTCGTCCGAAAAACAACCGTTAAGCCCAGCAGAACAACACAAAGAAGTAAAGAACAATGTTACAGCCAAAGAAAACCAAATTCCGTCGCCAGCAGAAAGGCCGCATGAAGGGCGTAGCCCAGCGCGGTAACCAGTTGGCTTTCGGATCGTTCGGCATAAAGACCCTGGAGTCAAAATGGATCACCGGCCGTCAGATCGAGGCCGCCCGTATCGCCGTGACGCGCTACATGCAGCGTCAGGGTCAGATATGGATCCGTATCTTCCCCGACAAGCCCATTAC
>CAMWKV010000169.1 GCA_947174915.1 uncultured Porphyromonadaceae bacterium
GGGGGGAGGCGGGGACGAGCTCCTCCTCCACTTCCACCACCTCCTCAACGGGGGCTGTATAAGCGTCTACGGGGAAGTAGAGCGTCATCTTCTTGTCGACGCCGCCGGCGGCGCGGCGGTTGTGTTGGATGATTTCTTCGGGTGTGATACCGAGCGCATTAGCAATACCGGCAACGGACTCGCCCTTGCCTACCTTATAATAATAGTACTCCTTGCCGCCGGTTTTCTTGACGGGCAGATCGCGCACGCCGGCGAACATCGTCAGCGACGTCAGCGTTATTATAGCGACCAGCAGGAGCGTGAAGTATCGTTTCATATACATAGAAATATTACGCAAAGCTACAAAATTTCCGCGACATTGCAAAAGCCCGCAGGCTGCCGGTTGCCCAAGACATAGAAATTTGTTATCCGAGGCGGCGAACGTTTGCCTTTTTGGGGATTACTGCGTATCTTTGCGGTACTTTATCCTCTCCCGCCATTAAAAACGGCAGAACATGACTGACAATACACCTCATACAGAGGGCGACAGCGACCTTTTCGCCGATATACGCCCCTACGACGACGTTCACTTCCGCGACAAAATCGCCGCACTCGTGCGCGAACCCGGTTTCGAGCACGCCGTGCGATATATCATGCCGGATGTGGACTATGATGCTTTCGTGGCCAATCTCCTCACCGTGGAGACTCAGATGGACTTCCAGGTGAAGGTGATGGGACCCTTCCTCGAACTTCTCGTGGCACGCACCACCGACGGGCTGTCGATGGATGGCTTCGAGAATTATGTCGCCGGCACGCCGAATGTCTTCGTGACGAATCACCGCGACATCGTACTCGACGCTTCATTCCTCAATCTCTGCTTCATCCGCAAGAAACTGCCTCTCACTCAGGTGGCTATCGGTAATAATCTGCTCATCTTCGACTGGATTACCGACCTTGTCAAGCTCAATCGCTCTTTCATCGTCAAGCGCGATACCGGCGTCCGCGAGGCCCTCGAAGCCGCCAAGCATCTCTCGGCGTATATCCACCACACTATCGTCGACAGCAATGAATCCGTGTGGATTGCCCAGCGCGAAGGACGCGCCAAGGACTCCAACGATGTCACACAGGAGGCTGTGGTGAAGATGCTCTCCCTCGCCGGCCCCGGCGACCCCGTGGAGAATATCCGTCAGCTCAACATCATGCCCGTGGCCATAAGCTACGAGCACGACCCCAACGACTACCTCAAGGTGCGCGAATTCCTCCTGCGCCGCCGCGACCCGCAATTCCGCAAGTCGCAGCACGACGACCTCTTCAGCATGGAGACCGGTCTGCTCGGTCAGAAGGGACGCATACATTTCCACCTCGGCCCATGTATCAACCGTGCCCTCCCCGCAGGTCTGGGCCGCGCAGAAGCCGTGCGCACCGCTTGTACGCTCATTGACAGGTCGATACACTGCGGCTACAAGATATTCCCCTGCAACTATATCGCCTACGACCTCGTCCACGACACCAAGGAATATGCCGCCTTCTACACCGAGGCCGATGTCGAAGCCTTCGGCGAATATATCGGTGGTCAACTCGCCAAGATTGATGTTCCCGACATCACTCGCGAGGAGCACGAGTACATGCACGAGATGATGCTCAACATGTACGCCAACCCGCTAAAGAATCAGATGGCGGCCAAGGATTGCGTGAACGCGCTATAAGCTGCTGGTTGATATTAAGATACGCTTAAATTCTACTTTCCGCCCATGCGACTGCCTCTCCTCCTCATCCTCCCCGTCCTCATCCTCGATATACTCGTGGACTGGTACATCTGTCGTGCTGTGGCACGCCGTACGTCGCCCGCACGGCCGCTATGGCGTCGCCTGGCCGTATGGTCGTCGGTAGTCCTGACACTGTTCCTCGTCGCTATTGTAATATGGCCCAAGAAGTCGGCCGACGACAGTGATTTCGCCTTCCTCATGTGGGGGCTCTATGCGTATTTCTCCATCTATATTCCGAAGTATATCTTCGTGATATTCGACCTCTTAGCCTCCGTTCCGCGCCTTTTCCACAGCTCCCGCCTGCGGCTGCTGTCTTGGACGGGCATCCTGCTCGGAGTGATTACCTTCGGAGCTATGTGGTGGGGTGCGCTCATCAACCGCTTCCGCATCGACGTACGCGAGGTAGACTTTGCCGACAGCCGCGTGCCAGAGGCCTTTGATGGGTTCAAGGTGGTGCAAATCAGTGATATACATACCGGCACTTACGGCGACGATACCACTTTCGTAGCTTCGCTCGTCGATGCAGTCAACGCTCTCGAACCGGACCTTGTCCTCTTCACCGGCGATATTGTCAACCGCCGTAGCACCGAGCTCGAACCCTTTACCTCCGTCCTCAGCCGCCTCAAGGCGCCCTCCGGCGTGATGTCCGTCCTCGGCAATCATGACTATGGCGACTATTTCAAGTGGCCGTCCGACTTCGCCAAGGCTGCTGACCGACGCCATCTCGCCGATCTTCAGCGGGCTATGGGATGGGACTTGCTCAACAACGACACCCGTTATATATATAAGGAGGGTCGGCACGGACAGCGCGACAGCATCGCCATAGTGGGCGTCGAGAACATCGGCGACCCGCCCTTCCCCGTCTACGGCGACCTCGACGCTGCCTATCCCGGAGACCTCGCCGACGATGTGTTCAAGATCCTCATGTCGCACAACCCCGCTCACTGGACCGCCGACATCGCCGATGCGCCGGACAAGAACATCCCCCTCACCCTCTCCGGCCACACGCACGCCATGCAGATAGAACTCGCCGGCATATCCCCCGCCGCCCTGCGCTACAGCACCTGGGGTGGCCGCTACGACGATGCCGACAGCACGCACACCCTATACGTCAACATAGGCACGGGCGAGGTAGGCGTGCCGGCGCGAATAGGCGCCACACCTGAGGTGACACTCTTCACCCTGCGCCGAGGGCAATAACCGTGAGCTTACCCTTATCGATACGCAGCTAATCCACTCATTGACATGACCTTCATCCCCTGCAGCAGCACCGACATCACTCGCACCAACGAAGCCATCATCTGCATGGGAGCCAATTCGCCCGACGCTGCGGCACAACTCCGGCGAGCCTTCGCGCTCCTGGCCACCCTCGGCACCGTATGCCGCTGCACGCGCCCCTATCCCACTGCGCCTGAGAAGGTGCAGACCGTACACCCCTACACGAACCAGATAATAGTCCTGCGCACGCCCATGACGCACGCCGCACTCCTCGCTGCCTGCAAGACCTATGAGACCCACCACCGTCACCACGCCCCCGCTGATACGGTAGCTATCGACATAGACATAGTAGTCTTCAACGGCGCCATCCTGCGCCCCTCCGACTACGCCGCTACCTACTTCCGCCAAGGCCTCGCCACC
>CAMWKV010000170.1 GCA_947174915.1 uncultured Porphyromonadaceae bacterium
CATTGCTCTCTGTAAATGCTTTGCAAAGGACGTAGGGTCGCTCCATGGAGCGACCGCTTTCGGCGACGCCCCCGGCGCTGAGAATATGGGTATATTCTGTTTCGAGTTCTTCGGGGAAGAGTTTTATGCCACCGCTATTGATGACCCCATCGGCACGCCCGCGCCAGGTGAATGTGTGTTCGTCGTGCAGGTCGACGATGTCGGTAGTGATGAGTCTTCCGAAACTGAAAGTGGGCGCATTGATGATGAGTCGTCCGTCGGTGTCGGTGTCGAATGATATGCCGGGCATTGCGCGGAAGGGATGTTGGCCACCGTCGGCCGGCGCGAGTGCTACATGGCTGCAAGTCTCTGTCATGCCATAACTTACAAAAGCCCTATAGCCGGCCTTAGCTAAGGCCCGGCATTGAGCCGCCGAGGGAGCGGCGCCCCCGATAAGTACATTCGCTATACGTGCCGACAGATGCGGCTGCGCTATGAGCGACTGCAGTTGTGAGGGCACTACGGGGAGCAGCGTCACGCGTCGGTCGAGCGCCAAGGTAGAGCCTGCCGGTGTGCACGTACCATTAGCCTCCGGGAACTCAATGTTGTTGCTCACAGGTAGTTGCGCCATGCGGCAGCCGGCGGCAAAGGCCCGCACATACATCATTTTGCCCGCTATATAGTCGGGCGACAGCGGCGACGCCAGCAGGGAGTCCGCCTCGATGCCGAAGAAGGTATTCGTGGCTCGTGCCGATTGCAGCATGTCGCTCTTGAGGAGCCGAATGTCCTTCGGCTTGCCTGTCGACCCGGAGGTGTGCGCCTCGATGTAAGGGCTGTCATCGAGCCACTGTGTCATGAATTCTTCGCCTGTCATACCCATTCGCTGAAAAATTTCTCCGTCTGCCATGGTACATCGGGGCGGTACCATAGCCCGGCAGAGTGCATGGTGAGAGGGGAGGGGATATTGTCGGTGTAAAGCTGTCCGGTGCCAAGACCTTGAGGCATAGAGAATTGGCTCGACAGCTCGCCCTCGGTAACGCGTTGCGGACATAGCCCGTCGAGCCAGCGGGCGATGGCATAGAGTCCCAGATTCGACTCCAAGGCCGATGTAGCCCACCAGTGACCGTCGCCGGCAAGAGCGGCGTATTCCGACGCCGCACGAAAACCGCCGCAGAGAGCCGGTTTGAGGATGATATATTGAGGCTTAATGTACTCGAGCAGTGCGAGTTTGGCCTTAGTATCGCGTACGCCTATCAGTTCTTCGTCGAGGGCAATGGCTATGGGCGAACGGCGGCATATATCAGCCATGGCATCGAGTTGGCCGGCACGGATGGGCTGCTCGATGGAGTGAATTTCGAACTCGGCGAGGCGGTCGAGTCGTTCAAGCGCCGTGTCGGCGGTAAAACTACCGTTGGCGTCGAGGCGCAGCTCAAGTTCTGCGGCTGGAAAATGTCGGCGTATATGGGTGAGCAAGTCTATCTCATCGTCGAAGTCGATGCCGCCGATTTTTAGTTTGAGCACGCGGAATCCGGCATCAAGTTTCTCTGCTATACGCTTGCGCATGATGTCTTTCGACCCCATCCAAATGAGTCCGTTGATGGGGATGGATGTCTCGCCGCGATGCCACGGCGTGTCGGGGAGCGCGCCCAGAGCCATCGCCGCACTTTCGAGACCGAAGGCTATTGCCGAGAACAGAGTTTGCCGGGTGTCCGAATCGGAGTTGCGTTCCGTCGTCGCACCCGCCTGCAATGCTCTCGACGGGTCGGCGCAGGCGTCGGAGAGGGCGGCTTCGAAGGCTGGAATGGCGGCAGGGGTAAGTCCTTCGGCGGACAGTCCGGCGAAGAGAGGCACCTCGGCATAGACCGTGCGCCCGTCGGGAGTGGTGACACAAATATAATAGGTGTCCTTCACGCGCATGGTGCTTCGCGACGTGCGGGCGACGAAGGAGAAGTGCAACCTTCCCCTCCGCCACTGTGCCACAGAGCCCTCGGGAATATACAATTCCTGCGGTGTAGTGGAGCGCATAATGTTGCCGGAAGATGCCGAGCTCGCCGTGTTCGCCGTGTTCATCCGGGGAACTGGGGGAACTGGTCAAAGTCGGGGTCGCGCTTTTCAAGGAAGGCGTGAGCTCCTTCCTGAGCCTCATCCATGAGGTAGTACATGAGCGTTGCGTCGCCGGCGAATTCCATCAGGCCGTGCTGACCGTCGAGTTCGGCATTGAGGGCGCGCTTGATCATGCGGACTGCGAAGGGGCTGCGTTTGATGATGGTCTGACACCACTCTACCACCTCGTCTTCGAGACGGTCGAAGGGCACTACCTTGTTAATCATGCCCATCTCGAGCGCCTCGTCGGCAGTGTACTGACGGCAGAGGAACCATATCTCGCGAGCCTTCTTCTGACCCACGCATCGGGCGAGGTAGCTCGAGCCGAACCCGGCATCGAAGCTGCCCACCTTCGGGCCTGTCTGTCCGAAACGGGCGTTGTCGGAGGCGATGGAGAGGTCGCATACCACCTGCAGTACGTTGCCGCCGCCTATGGCATAACCGTTGACCATGGCAATGACGGGTTTGACGAGCGAGCGGATAGCCTTGTGTACATCGAGGACATTGAGGCGTGGAGTGCCGTCGCTGTCGCGGTAGCCGCCGCGCGATTTATAGTGCTGGTCGCCGCCGGAGCAGAAAGCCTTGTCGCCGGCACCGGTGAGTACCACCACGCGCACCTCGGCATGGTCGCGGCAATAGTCGAGGGCATCGAGGATTTCGTGATTGGTGAGCGGACGGAAGGCGTTGTACACTTCCGGGCGGTTGATGGTGATGCGGGCTATGCCTTCGAAGAAGTCGAAGAGTATGTCGGTATACTCCTTGATGGGAGTCCATTGACGTGTGCTCATGATGCTGTATATTGGTCTGTAATTAAGTGTATTATCGTTTTCTTGTCGTTGCGCAGGATATCGGTGAGCATGTCCTCGGTGCACTCGGCGGCCGTGGCGCGGACGTAAGCGAAGCCGTAGGCGTCGGCCAGGGCCGCGAGGGGGAAGAGGGGCATTGCGGCGAGGAACTGCTCGCGCTCGGGCAGATCGCTGGTGGGCTTGATGCGTCGGAAGATGTCGCCGCCGCCATTGTCCACCACGAGCATGTTGAAGTTTCCGGCTGTGGAGGGGTCGGCGAGTGCGCCGATGTCGTAGGCGGCGCTCATGTCGCCTGTCACGAGCAGCAATGGACGGTCGGGACATGCAGCGGCGGCGCCCATGGCCGTCGATGTGCTGCCATCGATGCCGCTCACGCCACGGTTGCACCACACTTGCGTGTCGCCCACCGGGACGCCTTGCATCAGGCGTATGCTCATGCCG
>CAMWKV010000171.1 GCA_947174915.1 uncultured Porphyromonadaceae bacterium
CACCGCCCCGGGGCTGCCCCAGGGCGCCTCCCCGGCGGGCCCCTCCGCCGACTGGAACTCCCCCCGGCTGCCCCGCCCCGTTCTTTCCCCTTGGCCCCCCCCCGCCGCCGGGGGTGGGGTGGGCCCGGCCGAACCGTCGCGCTATCTCACTCAGACGCTTCATCTGCTGCCATCGCTGCGCGGCACAGAGAGTACCGTGATGCTCTACACTTCCGCCGGCTCGGAGGGTAGCTTCGTCATAGATAAGACGGACGATGTACTGCGTGCCCTTGATCAATTCAGAGCCGGAGGACGACTGCGCTTCTCCGCCACGGCGCTCAAGGCCTATCTTGCATGCCCCTTCCGCTTCTACCTACAGTATGTACGCTCCATGCGCTCGTCCGACGAGATTGTGGACAACCTCACATCTGCAGAGTACGGCAATATCCTGCACCGCGTCGTGCAGGAGCTCTACGCACAGAGCCGGGGGCGCCTCATCGACCGCAGTGTCATAATGACTTGGCACGACAGCGACCTTATGCCGCTCTTTGTCAACGCCATCAATAAGGAGCACTACAAGGGCGGCGGTGCGGGCACTCTCGACGAACATACCGCCGAGGTACGCGTCGCAGCCAAGACTATCGAGCATATCGTCAAGTCCAACCTTCTCAGCGAGGCCGATGCCTACGGCAGCCGTCCCTTCTATTGGCTGGCTAATGAGTACGAGGTGACGCCGGAGAAAAACGGCCCGTGGCAGCTCACTCCGGACCTGGCTGTCAATTTCTACATGTCCATTGACCGTGTCGACCGTATCGATGACATGACCCTGCGCTTCGTTGACTTCAAGTCCGGTACCGACAGCACCGAGGGAACATTTACCGCTATGTTTGCCGGCGACCATGCCGTGAGTGGCATCTTCCAGCTTCTTCTCTACAGCATGGCTTGGCGGGCGCTCGTCAATCCGGCCGAAGAGATTGAGCCGCGCCTGCATGCTATGCGTCAGTTGTCGGCCTCTATGCCCCTGACGCCAATGACAATCAAGGATGGCGCCACGGGTGTCGACAGCAAAGGTAAGGAGAAGAATGTCGCTGTCGTCATCGACCGATATTCGCAGATTGCTTCTGAGTTCGAGTCTCGCATGGTGGCTGTCTTTGAGGAAATATTCGACCCCGCCGTATCCTTCAGGCAGTCCGACAACGATAAGAACTGCAAGTACTGTCCCTTCCTGCAGCTCTGTGGACGGCGCCCGTCGGATTATTGATGCCGTGATAACTGAATCAGTCATAATAATCTGATAGCATGGCCGGTATATATCTGCATGTACCCTTCTGCCGCAGCAAGTGCGCCTATTGCGATTTCTACAGCGTCGCCAGGCCCGAACTTGCCGGGGCCTATGCCGCAGCCGTAGGCAGGGAGTTCGCTGCGAGGCGTGGAGAACTGGGCTGCGCCCCCGTCACAACTCTCTACTTCGGCGGAGGGACGCCCTCGCAGTTGCCGCCCGATATCTTCTGTGACCTGGCAAGCTTGCTTCACACGCCGGAGGTGGAGGAGTTTACCGCCGAGGCGAATCCTGATGATATCACGCCCGAGCTCCTTGGCCGGTGGGTAGATGCCGGCGTCAACCGTGTGAGCCTCGGTGTGCAGAGTCTGCAAGACGCCGAACTGCGAGCCATCAACCGACGCCACGATGCAGCCGGAGCATTGAAAGCCATCGATACCATCCATCGAGCAGGGATAACAGATGTAAGCGCCGACCTCATCTACGGTCTCCCCGGCCAGACGCGCGATTCGTTTGCCGACAGTCTTCGTCGCCTCGTTGATAGCGGCATCACACACTTGTCTGCATACTGCCTTAGTTATGAGGAGGGTACACTCCTGTGGCGTCGACGTGAACAAGGGCTTGTGGACGAGATGAGCGATGACGATATCGCCGATATTTACGGCGACTTGTGCCGTGTGGCATCTGAGGCAGGTTTTGAGCATTATGAGATTTCGAACTTCGCACTACCCGGTCGACGAGCGCGCCACAACAGTGCATATTGGCGCGGAGTCCCATATCTTGGCCTTGGTCCCGGAGCTCACAGCCTCGACGTTGACGGACTGCGGCGCTACAACCGCTCCGATTTGCGGGCATACATCTCCGCTCCGGCATCCGTGCTCACCCCCGATCCGGTCGATAGGGAAGAACACGTCAACGAACTTATACTCACCGCCTTGCGTACCGCCGAAGGCGTATCGCTCGCCGACATCCCGGCACCATATCGGGCCGAAGTCCTTGCGGCAGCCGATGCACACCTTCGTCGAGGCACCCTCACCCGCAGCGCTGACGACCGCCTTGTCATCCCCGAAGCCCGTTGGCTCCTCTCGGATGCCATCATCCGCGACCTGTTGATATAAGACCCCGTTCCCGAATTAGTGTTGGGAAACATGGCCTTAACCTTCTATATAGTCAGAGGACATGCCGGTAATACGACATGTCCTCTGTATTGTATGAATGATAACCCCTTGTCGGTCAGTTCTTGCCGAACATATCCTTGATGCGCTCCATCATAGAGGGCGCTTCTGTACGGATATTTACACTCACGCGCGAGCTCTCACGACTGAGAAAGATGATGGACGAGTGCAGTACTATCGCTACCCACTCTTCGAAGGGTACGATGGCGTGGATGCGCTCCAGAGGGATGCGGTGGAAAGGCGAATCGGAGTCGATGCTGTTGATGATGAGAGCATCCACCGGACCTTCCATATCGATGGTGATATTGTGGTGCTCGGCGGCATACTCGAACAGCAGAGGGATGTCGAGCATGTCCGGGCTCTCGGGCAGCTTGCGGTATTTTTTGTAGAGAGTGTCGATTACTTTGCGGGTTATCATTTTCAGTCTGGGGTAGTTTCAGTTGGGGTAGTTATAGTGATGAAAAGCGCTTGGTGAAGCATCTGAAATATTAACTCATGAGAGGCGGTTTTGTTGAATGATTTTAAGAAAAAAACGAAATGTCACCGAGATGTAACATCTCTGTAAGCGCCGCGTCTCATCCGCTCCGTTCCCTACCTGCGGAATACATGGCTGTGTATGCCGCATGGTGCCGGAGGTAGGCGCAGAGGAGCAGAGGTTTTGATAAGTATGAGTTATGGGTTATGAGTTATGAAGGGGGGTGGAAATGTTAAAAATGGAAGAAAATGTGGGTGGGGTGTTGCGGGGATGGGGAAATGTTTATACCTTTGCGGGCAAAATTGAGTCGAAATGGCTCTTTATTAGGAAATATCAATACAAAGAAAGAACGGTAAAATGACCA
>CAMWKV010000172.1 GCA_947174915.1 uncultured Porphyromonadaceae bacterium
GATACAAGGAGCGCTATTGGTTTGCCGGGGATTTCCCAGCGCCCGGCGCGTACGTCGACGCCCTCGGGGAGCATGGCTTTATCAAGGATTTTCTTGAGCAGCGTGCGCGATTCTTTGAAATAAGGCGATGGGTTCTCTTCCGTCCACACATCGGGGCCGATGAAGATCAGTCTGTCGCCGTATATGTCGTGTAGGGTTTTGGCCTTAGTCGATAATACGGTGTAGATACCGCCGACTTTGTTGCAAACTTCCCAGCTAACTTCGAATAACAAATCAATCTCTTGGGTGCAATTATCCATTCTCAATAGGATTACCTGTTTTTTGGTCTTGCAAAGTTAGTGAAAAATTTCCGTAATTGCAAATTATCGCGCACGCTGTTAATTATTGTGCGCAGTACTGCTGCAGGAGTGCAAGCATTTGGTTGCGCAGATCTGATGCAGACTTGGCGGCGGCTTCTGCGTAATCTTCGCCTGTGGATGCATAGATGATGCCGCGCGAACTGTTCACGAGCAGGCCACATTCATCAATGAGGGCTGCCTTGGCCACCTCCTCGAGGCTACCGCCCTGGGCGCCTACGCCGGGTACGAGGAAGAAGTGGCGTGGTGCTACCTCGCGGATAGCGGCCAGGTGCTCGGCTTGGGTGGCTCCTACGACGTACATCATGTTGATGGGTGAACCCCAGTGGCGCGAACGGCGGATGACGCGCTCGTACATGGGTACGCCCTTGTGGTCGGCAACGGTCTCGAAGTCTGTTGCCGAGGGATTGGAGGTAAGGGCGAGGACGATGCTCCACTTGTCCTCATATTTGAGGAAGGGCTCTACTGAGTCAAGACCCATATAGGGGTTGAGGGTCACGGCATCGCAGTCCATAGTCTCGAAGAATGTGCGGGCGTAGAGGGCGGCGGTATTGCCGATATCGCCGCGCTTGGCGTCGGCTATGATAAAGTGCTGAGGGTGATTGGTGCGTATGTGGTTCACCACCTTGGCAAGGGCTTCCCAACCTTCGGCACCGAGGCTCTCGAAGAAAGCCGTATTCGGTTTGTAGGCCACGCAGTAGGGGGCGGTGCTGTCGGCGATGGCGCAGCAGAATGTGGCTATGCGTTCGCCGGGAGTTCCTTCGATGCATGCCGGGATTTTCTTGATGTCAGGGTCGAGACCTACGCAGAGGAAGGTGCCCTTTTCAAAGATTTGTTCTACTAATTCAGTGCGCTTCATATTGTTATCGTTGTTTTGGTTGATTATATGTTAGAGTTCGGCGTTCTTGAGCTTCTCGGCGTTCTCGGCGATGATGAGGTGGTCGATGAGATCCTGTATGTCACCGCCAACAAAGGCCGGCAGGTTGTACACCGTATAGTTGATGCGGTGGTCTGTGATGCGCCCCTGGGGGTAGTTGTAGGTGCGGATTTTTGCCGAGCGGTCGCCGGTGCTTACAAGTGTCTTGCGGCGCGAGGCTATGTCGTCGATGTATTTCTGATGCTCTTTGTCGTAGATGAATGTGCGCAGACGACTCAAGGCACGCTCTTTGTTCTTGGGCTGGTCGCGGGTCTCCGTACATTCGATGAGGATTTCCTCGGTCTCGCCCGTGTTGGGATTGCGCCACATGTAGCGCAGTCGTACACCGGATTCTACTTTGTTGACGTTCTGGCCACCGGCACCGCCGCTGCGGAAGGTATCCCACTTGATTTCGCCCTCGTTGATTTCCACGTCGAACTCTTCGGCTTCAGGAAGCACAGCTACTGTGGCGGCCGATGTATGAACTCGGCCCTGGGTCTCGGTGGCGGGTACGCGCTGCACGCGGTGTACGCCGGATTCATATTTGAGGATGCCGTAGACGCCCTCGCCGGTGACTGAGAGCACCACTTCCTTGAAACCTCCGGCGGCGCCTTCGTTGGCCGATGTCACTGCAACGTTCCATCCGCGGCTCTCGCAGTATTTGATGTACATCTTGCACAGGTCGCCGGCGAAGAGTGCTGCCTCGTCGCCACCTGTGCCGCCACGGATTTCCACTATGGCATTCTTCGAATCCTCCGGGTCGGCGGGAATGAGCTGTAGCTTGATGTCTTCTTCAAGTGCCGGCAGGGCTTCGGTGGCGCTATCGAGCTGTTCGCGGGCCATAGCACGCATCTCTGGATCGCTCTCGTCGGCCAGCAGCATACGGGCCTCTTCAATATTCTCGGTCAGAGTGCGGTACTGACGGGTGAGCTTGCAGAGGCGCTCGAGGTCCTTGTATTCCTTGGTCAGACGCACATAGCGCTTCATATCGGCTATGACGGCAGGGTCGGTGATGAGGGTGGATACCTCTTCGAAGCGTTGTTCGATGCCGTCGAGACGTTCAAGTAGTGGATATTCGGCCATAGTTTAGGACGGAATTATTCGGTCGGTTTGTTATTGTTTGTGCGGGTGAATAGGCAGGCGTCGCCATAACTCAGGAAACGGTAGCTCCCCGCGAGTGCGTGGTCGTATATGTCTCGCCACCGGTCGCCGATGAATGCGCTGACGAGCAACAGCAGTGTCGACGCAGGCTGGTGGAAGTTGGTTATCATCCTGTCTACCAGTCGGTAGGTGTAGCCGGGAGCGATGATGATGCGTGTCCGGGCTACGAAGACGCTGTCGCCATCGGCCTCCACTCTGTCGGCCAGGGTGCGCAGGGCAGTCGCGACGTCTACATCGGGGATGCTGGTGTCGTAGGGGCTCCACTGGGGCACTTCGCCGCTCCACTTCCCTGCAGCCATGAGGCGGCCGGCGTGATAGAGACTTTCGAGGGTGCGCACGCTGGTGGTACCTACGGCGACGATAGGTCGAAGTTCGGCGACTTCGCTGAGCTCGCGTATGAATTCGGCCGAGACGGCGATAAATTCGCTGTGCATGTCGTGCTCGCCCACGGTATCGGTCTTTACGGGTCGGAATGTGCCGGCGCCTACATGAAGTGTCACCTCACGGATGTCTATTCCGCGGTTACGGATGTCATCAAGCAGAGCCGGGGTGAAGTGCAGTCCGGCGGTAGGGGCGGCTACCGAACCGTCGATATGACTGTAGACTGTCTGGTAGTCAGTAGAGTCGCTTTCTTCCGACTTGCGGCATAGATAGGGCGGAATGGGGATTTCGCCTATGGCAGCGATGATGTCGGCAAAAGATACAGCCGGATTGTCCCAGCGGAATATTATCGTCCGGGAATTGTCGGGGGCAACAGGCGCATCGGCATATTCGGCATTGCGAGTTGGCTCGCCGGCCACGGTACTCACATGCGCGGGGAG
>CAMWKV010000173.1 GCA_947174915.1 uncultured Porphyromonadaceae bacterium
ATATCGTCCTCCTTGCCCTCGTAGGCGAGTTTCAGATTCTTGGAGTCGAAGTCGAAGGTAGCATCGGTGTTGTAGGTCATGTTGAACTTCATGCGGTCGCCGACACCGGCCTGAATAGTGGCCTGAATCTTCTGGTCGAAGTCGAAATAGGTCTTGCGACGCGCCGAGAGCGACAACGACGGGTTGTCAGTCTTGTTGCTCTTGATGCCCATGTTGATTTTCACGGAGCCCTGTGTCTTGAGCGACACACCGCCGGGACCGAAAATTTTCTCCAGCGGCCCCAGGGCGAAGTTCATATCGAATACGTTGAACGGCTGCTTCTCCTTGCCCTCCACAAGCTCCATATTGCGCTCACGATAGTACTGCTGCATGGACTTGCGCAACTGCCAGTTGTTGTACTGCTGCGGCGTGAGGAGGAATGTCGGGGCTATGTCAATATCGCCCAGGCGCGTATGCACGGTATACATTCCCGTGGCGGGGTCGTAGTCTGCCGTCGTGGTGATGTTCGAAGGCATGTTCAGGTCATAGGCAAGCTCGTCGCGCATCAGATCGTCGTAGCTCTGAGGCACGGTAGGCGCTATCGGCATCGGCAGAGGGTCGCCGGCGGGGGCGGAAGCGGTGGGAAAACCGGCAGGCGCGGGCGGAGTGACGCGCGGCGCATCGGGACTCTGAGCCCCGGCTCCGACCGTCACACCAAGCAGGCATAACACTGCTATTATCAGCGAAGTAATATATCGGTTTACTATCCTTTTATCCATTTGCAGACACGACAAGCCCACCGCGGGACAACAGTCGCTCAATAATTAACGCCTCCCCCACCCCATTTATTACATCCCCACCACTCATTTTTTCGAAAAAAGCCCTCACAAACTACGCTAATGGAGCTAAGGGAGATTGGAGGGCTCTGCTATGCAGAAAAATCCGTGCATCCCATCCGCATAAAGCAGATGAAATAGCACGGATTTAAAAGATGGTATATGATAAAATTTACAATAGGCCAAGTGGAGTCTTTGAGCCTGTTTTGCTTAAAAAGAAGAACGTGCCGGTAACAACCCAATAGGTTAGGATGGCGGGGAGATGGAGTGGTGCCGGCACGTTCTTGATGACTTAAAAAAAGACAGGCCCGACCCATCACGGGCCCAAGGCCTGTCTTACCTATCGATAAATAACTATTTGTTTATCTATTGCTATAGCTCTTGACTATTCCGCGAACGGTTATGGCTCAGGAATAATTTCATACAGAGGGGAGTAAAGGAGTTGTGTCCACTACATGGAGCCACTGCTGACGAGGATAATTGCTTCAATTCCCCCTCTATCTTGCTATATTGCAAACTAAAGGGCAAGACGGAAGCCCCTAGCTTCGTACGAGCTAGCGGTTTCGTAGTAGAAGCGGTTTCTAACAAGGAAGCCGGACAGAGAGTCGTCGTCCCAGCTACCACCACGGACAGGACGATGGGAGTTAACCCAAGTACCGCTATTATTCATATAGCCAGGCGTAGTCTCATGGTCCGAATAGCCGAGTCCACTGCACCACTCCCATACATTACCCGACATATCATATAGCCCAAGATTATTAGGCAGCTTGCTACCTACCAGGGCCACTGAAGTGGCTTTGTTAGGACTCACTGAGTTCACCGCCACAGTATTAAGTATGGTACCGCCAGTACCTGTAGTACCACTGTAAGTATATTTCAAGTTATTCCAAGCCGGGCCGCCCGCAGCCGCATACTCCCACTCCCATTCATTAGGTAAGCGGAATTCCATATTTCCAAGTGCAGCTACCACATCAGCCGAACTATTAGCCTTTATCTGCGACATCTTTGCATTAAGTAGCTTCAGGAAGGTAGTGCTCCCGCTTCCTGCTACATCATTCCATGATACCTTAGCCATAGGATAATTATCTCCGGTAGCAGACTGCCCTGAAGGCACCGAACCCTTGACAGCCTTCCATAAACCTTGAGTGCACTCAAACTCGGCTATGTAATAATCCGACAAGACTTTAGTTTTATCAGCCCAATCTATTCCGGCATCTTGCAAAGCATAACTACCACCCTGCACCTTAATCATCTTGAAACTAACATTCTTGCTAAGATGGAACACAATGTTATTCTTATTGTCTGAAGCGAATTCTGCATATGGATAGTCGTCAACTTCGCGCTCCCCAAATTCGAAATAGTCAACGTCACTCACATTATAAGTATTCAGTACCTGACCATTAGCGCCGTGCACCGTGACCTCTCGAATCATCTTGGCATTCACGCGCTGTGCCACTACGCAGCCTATCAGCACAAGAACAGCTGCAATGGCCTTAATTAATAATGTCTTTTTCATCGTTTTTCTTTATTCTTTCTTATTGTTGTTTTTTCTTTTTCGGCTTATTATCTGCTTAGCAGCGAGATTCTCAGCGCTTCACGAACTTAAGCGTTTGCACCGAGGATGCGCCGCGTGCTGTGGCGATATAGACGCCATCTGCAAGGCTCGACACCGGTAGTTCGCCGAAGTCTCCTCCGACATATCCAGTCAGCACCACGCGGCCGCTTACATTGCATACCACTACTTCAAGAGCCTCTGTAGATGCGCATACGAGAGCCTCGGGACTACCTTTATAGCTCAAGGATGCATTCTCATCCGCGCCGACTGTCTCTACTGAGGTCTGGAAATCATTTGTAGAGATGTCCTTTAAATACACTATCGGATTCAATCCATAGCGCAGTGTCATGTCTTGACCCTCCGATGGATTATTGGACACCAGGGTGTACTCCGAATCGTTCGGATTGAGTTTGATTTTGCTGTAGAGCGATACGGGCTGTTTGAAGACAAAGAAGCCGTCTCGTTGCACCACTAACGACAGCTCCGTATCAGCACCCCGCGCTACGGGAGCTATAGCAGCCGCTGCCATCAGAATTAATAATGTTTGTTTCATATCTCATTAGGTTGGTTGATAATATATGCCATGTTATTTCCCTCATACCCTGTAAGTTCCGACTAAAACCGATATTTGAGCGCCCAACATTTGCAGCCTCTCACCTACGGTCATTACAGGATGTAGCTCACCTGCCCGAGCAGAAGCCCGGGATGTCAATATGTCAGAATATGGGGATTGGATTAGTTCCTACGTACGCACACAACGAATCGCTCCGCAGGACCAATTGTCCGCAGAGGAAGTGCTGTGGCGACGTCCGCCGTATGTGTCAGGGTATAATGTGAATAATAGGGGAGGAGTACAAGAATATCGGTCGAATAATGATATTAC
>CAMWKV010000174.1 GCA_947174915.1 uncultured Porphyromonadaceae bacterium
TAACCCATAACTCATACTTATCAAAAACCTCCGCGTTCCTCTGCTCCTCTGCGACTACTCTGCTTGAGACAATTCCCCGCACATGGAGAAGCGAGGCGTACCGAAAAATAGTCTCACGCATAGGGCGCGCAGAGAAGCAGAGGTACGCAGAGAGTTATAATGCGGGGGGGCACGCGGAGCAGGTTTGTCGGAGGTGGCGAGAGGAAGTGTTACAATTTTGTAACAGCGATGTATATCAGGAATTTATGCCATTTTAGAGCTATCGTGAGAACAAAAATCCGAACTTTGGCGGTGGCTCTGTGTTAAATCTGTACAATCAGCAAGATTACAAGATTAATAGTATATCACACCAAACAATAGAGCCTCTGCTCATAAATTCACCCCATTATGGAAAACTTCAGCTTTTACTCCCCGACATTGGTAGAATTCGGCCGCGGTGCCGAAGAAAAAGTAGGTATGCTTACATTCCTCACCGGCGCTACCAAAGTAATGATTGTATATGGTAAGAAATACGCCCGCACTACCGGTCTGCTCGACCGCGTGGAGAATTCGCTGAATACCATCGGCATCGACTATGTAGAACTCGGTGGCGTCGAAGCCAATCCCACCGACACACTCGTCTACGAAGGCATAAAGAAAGCGCGCACCGCACATGTCGACGGCCTTATAGCCATCGGTGGCGGGTCGGCCATCGACACAGCCAAGGCTATCGCTGCCGGCGTACCATATAAAGGTGATTTCTGGGACTTCTTCACCGGCAAGGCTACCATCAGCGAGGCTCTCCCTATAGGCGTTGTCCTCACCATTCCCGGCTCCGGCAGCGAAGGCTCCGGCAGCGCCGTTATCACCGGCGGCGAAGGACATCAGAAACTGTCTGTACGCACAGACAGCATCCTCAAACCGCGTTTTGCCATAATGAACCCCGAGATGACGGCCACCCTTACTGCCCGACAGACTGCCATTGGTGTGATGGACGCAATGACTCATATCCTCGAACGATATTTCTCACCCACCTCGCGTGTAGAGATGACGGATCGTCTCTGCGAAGGCCTCATCATGGGTCTGATGGCCGAGACGCCCCGTGTGCTCGCCGACCCCTCGGACTATAAAGGTCGCGCCAACCTGGAGCAGGCTGCACACCTGGCGCACAACGGCATCCTCGGATGCGGACGTACGGAGGACTGGACATCGCACTACCTCGAACACGAAATCAGCGCCCTCTACCCGCAGGTAGCCCACGGCGACGGTATGGCTGTCGTGGTATCGGCCTACCTCGGATATATGGCCCATCACAAACCCAGCAAGGTGGCTCAGCTCGGCCGTCGCATCTTCGGCGTCGACGAGAAGGACGACCGCGTGGCAGCTATCGAGACCGTAGCTCACTTCAAGGCTTTCCTCTCCGTAGTGCTCCGTATGCCCCAGACCTTCGAAGACCTCGGCATCGAGAATCCCGACATCAAGACACTCACCGACAATCTCCACGCCAACAAGGGCGAAACCATCGGCGCCTACTGCACCATCACTCCCAAAGATACCATCAGCATCTACGAGCTGATGCTCTCCGACGCCCAGCGCGAACGCCTCGTGCAGACTATCGCCCGGCCTGCCGAAGAACCTGCAGCCGCAGTCTGATATACTCTCACGGGCCGCAGACCGGCATCAAATGGTTAATGTGTGTTAAATTACAGTACTATGTATTGCATAGTACTGTGTTTGTTTATACCTTTGCAACGTCAAACGAAAACAATCCCTATTTACCCTCTATAATCTACAATCTAAAGACAACTCAGGACTATGAATATCGAAAACCTGAAAACGCAAATGCGAAAGGGGATGTTGGAGTTTTGCGTGATGCTCCTGCTCAAACACGGAGCCGCCTACAGCTCGGAGATCATCGACAAGATGAAGAGCGCCCACCTCATAGTGATGGAAGGCACTCTCTACCCACTGCTCACCCGCCTGAAGAACGATGGACTGCTGGCGTACCGCTGGGAGGAGTCGCCATCCGGACCACCACGCAAATACTACAGCCTCACTCCCCTCGGCGAAGAGTTTCTCACTCAGCTACAGTCGTCGTGGGCCGAAATCCAACACACCGTCAACACCCTTCAGGGCATGAGTCCCGCCAATCAAACACCCCTTGAGCAATGAAACGTACCTTCACAGCCAATATCAACGGCCGCATATTCAATATCGACGAAGACGCCTTCAACCTCCTCAACAACTACCTCGAACAGCTCCGCATCGTATTCCGCGGCAATGAGGGCGACGAAATAGTAACCGACATCGAAGGCCGCATATCCGAAATATTCGCAGCGCGCACCGACAGCGGTCAACACGTCATCACCATCAACGACGTCAGCACCATGATAGAGACCATGGGCAGCCCCTATGACCTCGGTGGCGACGACTCAACCCCGGGCGCTGTACCACCGCCCCTGCCCGAAAATGAGACACAGCCACCCTTCATATCCGTCAACATGCCCGGCCACAAAAAGCTATACCGCAACCTTCAGAACAAGGTATTCGGCGGCGTATTCGGCGGCCTCGCACTCTACCTGGGGTGGAACGCCAACATCATGCGCCTCCTCTACGTTGTCCTCACCCTCTTCACACACTTCTGGCCCCTCACACTCATCTATCTACTGGCATGGATGATAATCCCCGCCGCCGTCACACCCCAGCAGCGACTCGATATGAACGGTGATCCGCGCACCGTCCAGAGCGTCGGCGAAGCCGTCATAGCCACCGAGACACCCGCCACAAGCGACGGCGGATTCATCCGCGGCTTCTTCTCCGTCCTCGGCAAACTCCTCATGGGCATCCTCGGCCTCGCCACGGGAGCAATATCCTTCTGCTGCCTGCTGGGCATCCTCATCCTCGGCGCCGGCGCCATCGCCTACGGCATTGCGGGCTCCCCCACCATCCTATCCGGATTAGATATATATCCCATGGCCCACATGTGGAGTGCAATAACGGGTGCATTCTCCGGTTTCGGCGTAGGCATGCTCCTCTTCGGTCTCATCTCCTGGGGTGCGCTCTCTGTCGTGTTCAATTTCAAAGGCTTAGGCAAAGCCTCAGTAATCACCATCCTCATCATCGCCATGCTTCTCTTCGCCTTCGCCGCCATCCTCCTCGCCATCGCCCTCGGCTAATCCACATATTTCACTTTCCCCTCCCCCGCCC
>CAMWKV010000175.1 GCA_947174915.1 uncultured Porphyromonadaceae bacterium
CGGGGGTCAATTTAAATAATCCTTAGGGGGTCAATTTGTTGAGAATATCCACTTTTGCCGAGAATGACATATCGACCAAAATTAATGCAACCGCCGTTACAGTAACGGCGGTTGCATTAATTGTTTATTATGGCCATGCGGCCGGAGGGCCGCATTGTGGTTGTAGGTGTCGGGGGTTGTGGCAGTCGGCCGGCGCGATTACTTGTTGATGCTGGTGAGTTCTTCGTGGGCGATGACTTTGCCTTTCTTGTCGGTGTTGACGGACTTGACAGTGCCTACGCCGGGGGCATACCACTCGGTGACGGTATAACGCTGGTTCTGTCCGCCTGCATTAATCTTCATCACATAGGACAGCTTGAGGCAATCGAATTCACCGGCTTCGGTAGTCACCTTTTCATTGCCGAGAATCTTGCCCTCCCACATATTGAAGGCAAACTGAGTAGGACCGGCATTAATCTTGAGGCTCTTCTTGGGGAGCACTGTACCCTCGGCCATGTCGGGGCTGATAGCAAGGTCGATCTGACCGCGTACTGTCACCTGCTTTTCGAGGTCTTCGCGGTCGCCTGTGCTGAGAGGATGACCGGCCTCCTGATACATGGTGACGATAGATTCGATGACGTCCTTGCGGGTCGATTCGGGTTCCTCCATGATGAAGGTAGTCACACCGTCGGCTGCATTGAAGAGCGTGGTGTTCATCTCGGAGCGTGCTCCAAGCGGAGAGTCGGGTACCTGTGTCACTTCCTCGATGGTGTATTTGGTCACGTCACCTTCCACATCGGCGCTCTTGACTGTGTGAGTAGATGTGATGCGGATGGTATCATTCTTTTTTTCGTTGAAGGCTGCTACATTGTAGCTCAATACAGTGCCGACAGGAGCCACGAAGGGCTGAGCCTGGGCCTTTGCGCCGACGCTGAAACCAAGGGCGCAGGCAAGAAGGATGATGTACTTTTTCATATATTTGAAGGTTAGATATTAACGGATTAGCGGGCAAGGTTCAGATTGAACGAGAAGCCGAATGATGTATTTGTGGTCGGATAGGACGAAGTGGTCACCAGGGGTGTATTCACCTGATGGTCGAAGTAAGCCGCCACTGTGAGACTCTTGCTGAGCACGTATGATGCACTGACGTTCACGTTGACCGTCTGTGTGCCGCTGGTGGGCTGAGTATAGGCACCCTCGATGCGGCGGATGAGCGCCTGATTGTGGGCGTAGGAGAAGTCGGCATTGAGGGTGAGGTCGTTGCTCACACCACGCTGCGAACCCTTCATCTTCAAGAAAGTATTGAAGCCTACAATCTTATAGCCGCCGCCTATGGTGATACCCTTCTGCGTAGCCTCCACTATCTGGCCGGCTGCGCTGTTGAGCGTCAGCGTGCGCTGGTCGCGGTACTCGGCCTTGACCTGTACCTCATTCTTGAGTGTGGCGTTAAAACCAATCAGAGGAGCGAACTTCTCCGTGATAGCCACCGATGAGATATTGTAGGGCGACGACGGCACGGGCTGGCCGGTAAGCTCATCAAGGGTGAAGCCGAGCAGACCTTCCGAGCTCGCCCAGTTGAGGTAAGAACTGTACGAGCCCACGGAATAGGTACACTGGTAGGCGTGGTTGATCGAGAAGGACTTGAATATGTTGCGCATATTGCCCATGTTGATGAGGCCGTCGTAGGTGATGCGCCAGTTCGGCAGCACGGAGGCGAAGGAGGGGAAGGGATCGAGGGTCTGCTTTGCGGCGGAGCGCTTGGAGTAAGCCGCCACGAAGGCTGGGATGAGCACGTCCGATGAAGTCTCCATCACAGTACCGTTGTCGGGACTGAAGGGGTGTCCGGCGAGGACATTGTCGCTCATGAAGCCGCCGGTGGGATACGACAGACCGGCATACTGCATCTCCACGCGACGACGAACCTCGGGTATATTGGAGAGGAATTCGCTGAAGGCCCCGGACCAGTACCCGTTGTCGGCCTTGGCCGTCTTGAGGCTCGTCAGGATGGCGCAGTGCGTCATGGTGAACGAACCGGAGCGCGACGTAGGCATGTCGGCATACATGAACTGCACCTGCGAGTTGCGGTTGTCGGTGCGGTTGAAAGTAAGCTGCACCTTGAAGCCCTTGAAGAGTTCGAAATTGGCTTCGATATTCAGTTCATTACTCTTCGACCATACGGCGGGTGATGTCTGACCGTCGTCGGTGATGAGCCATCCGCGATCAAGCGCACGATCCACATAGGATTCGTCCACGAAACCGAAGGCGAAATCCAAGCCAGGTGACATGGGACCGTACGAGCGCGACTGTCCGAAGATGTTGCCGATATCGGGGCGGAAGAGGGGCAGTGTCAGCGACTTGGTGTTGCGGTAGCGGACGGATACGTTGCGCGGCGAGATGACGAAACGCAGCGCGTACTCGCCTATGTTCTGAAGCAGACTGCGTTCATCCTTGAGTACCTCAGTGATGGTAAACTTGACATTCTGCGTGCCTCGCGTGAGAATCTCCACATTATTATTGTCCACAACGCGCGACTTGATGGCTATCGGTTTGCCGTCCGTCGTCACACCGGTCACCTTCACCTTATTGGTGCGCAGATTATGCTTGATGGTGAGTGTGGTGTCTTCGAGTAGCTGATAGGTACGCTCGAATTTCTTGGCTTTCTTCGGCGCCGTCGTGGTCGGGCGGGTGTTGGCGAAGCGCTTGGTGACATTCTTCAGGATGGGAATCTTGTTGTAGAAAGTCTCGAAGTTGACACGACCATCGGCAGTCCATGCTGCCTGGTTGGCGATGCTGTTGCCGAGGCGGATGCCGTCGATAGTGGCACCACGGTCCCATCGGTAGGTGGCGTTGTAGCCAACATTGCCGGTGAGGAAGTCGAGGAAAGCTATCTTACTGAACGGAGCCTTATAGGAG
>CAMWKV010000176.1 GCA_947174915.1 uncultured Porphyromonadaceae bacterium
ACAATACCCAGATTGATATTAAATGCACCAGGTTCAGCTTTCCAGCCTGTTGTTTTTAGAAGTGGTGCTCCGATGAAGCCGGTTACCATTCCGTCGGGGACAGGTACATCCTCCGGCTTCAATGCATGCATGTGGCCTGCGCTCAGCAGCACGGCCAGACATGCCGTAAGAAAATGTTTAAACATGTATAAATTAAATTGTTTGAATAAATTACCGAAGTAATTTGTGAAACATATGCCATCTATAATCTATTTCCTATCTGGAAAAAGACTCGCAAAGATACTACAAAGCGCACAAAAATACCCCCCCGAGTGTTAATATTTCTTAATAGAATGTTTTGAAATTACATTGCCTCACTTCTGTAACATTCTTCTCCTCTCCGTCTGGACACATGAAAAACCCCTGCAACAGGGGTCTGTAGCAGGGGTTGTATAGATGTGAAGTAGCTTAATTACAATCAGAAGAAGTAGGCCACGCGGGCTACCCACATACGATTGCGGGCACTTTCATTGTCAAGTTTGCGTGTCTTGACTACATAGGTCATACCCCAGGTGTATTGTGCCGATATCTGCCAGCGCTTGAAGAGCTCAACACCACCGCCGCAGGTGAGGCCGAGCTCGCCGAAGGCATACTGGTAGGGGTTCTTCACGCCGCTATTGCCCTTGATGCTGTTGTGGGCGAAGATGAAGTCAAAGTCGGGACCGCCATAGACGAAGGGGGCAAGGATATCCTCGAAGCCATTCATGCGTGTCCACTTGAAGCGAAGGTGCAGAGGTATCTGGAAGGTGTGTAGCATGGTATTCTCCTTACCGAAACCATCGGACGACCAGATAAGTCGGCTGCCAAGGTCGGTCTTTGCTCCCATTGTGGTGTAGAGCAAGCCCATGTCCATACCGAACCCGATGCCGGGGAACATCAACTCAGTCATGACACCTGCCTGCACGCCGACGTTCTTGTCGACATTGAAGAGATCCTGCTTGAATTTGAGGTCAGAGATGGTGACGCCAAGGACGGGAGCTACACGGAACTGTGCTGCCGCGCCAAGGCATACGGCGGCAAGGAGGAGGAAAAGGGCACTGAGTCTTTTCATAGTGGCTTGTGGATGAATCTTTTTTATATCGCCGACAAATTTAAGGAAAAAATTCGACTTCGACCGCTTCTTAACGCATTTTATTATTCATTTCCTCGTAGCCGGGGATATCACGAAGGAATGTATATCCCGTGCCGGTGTAGGCACAGCAGTAATGCCGCATACCGTTGCTCACTATCAGATAGGGGGCATTGAATACACTGTTGTAGCGGGCTATCTGGTCGAAAACCTTCTGCGTGACGGGGATGAATGGTGCCTTGTACTCCACCACGCACAATGGCCGCAGCGAGCGGGTATATATGATGGTGTCGGCACGGCGCGAGGTGTTATTGAGAGTCAGGGCTACCTCATTGGCTGTGAGGGATTCAGGTACGCCTCGTGTGCCGATGAGGAAACGTACAAAGTTCTGACGCACCCATTCCTCGGGTGTGAGAGCGACCCAGCGCTGCCGCAGGGTGTCGTACACCTCCAACCCGTCGCGGCGACTATCGGCATCGGGACGGATGTCGAAGGATGACGGTGGCAGATTCAATACCGGTAGCTGACTTTTATCCATTTCTACTTGCTATGAGACGTGTTTTTTGTTGATAAACTCCGCCTACTATTAAAAATAATGTGTAAATTTACGCAATATTTTCAATACAACAAAGGAAAGAACATGGCAACGGCAGCTGCACCGACATTCGACGGTATTCGTAAATCGCTGAAAGCAGGCGACATAGCTCCCGTATACATACTGCACGGCGAGGAAGGATATTTCACCGACGAACTACTGAAGGACTTCGAAGAGCTTCTACCGGAGGCCGACCGCGAGTTCAATCAGTATGTTGTCTACGCTCCCGAGACCGACCCCGAGCGCATCATCAATCTTTGCCGTGGTGTTCCCATGATGGCTGAGCGACAGGTGGTGATAGTGAAGGAAGCGCAGGAAGCGTCCAACAAGCTCAAGAAACTCGCCCCCTACATCGCAGCACCGGTGCCGACAACAGTGCTCGTAATAGCGCTCCGCGGCGCTGCTCTCAAGGACAAGGATGTACAGAAGGCCGCCAAGTCGGGCGGTGCCGTAGTGCTCGAATCCAAGAAGATAGCCGAGTGGAATGTAGCTGCGTTCATAGGCCGCTATATCCGCGAGAAAGGGCTCAATGCCGACCAGAAAGTGCAGGAGATGCTGCGCGACTTCGTGGGCACTGACCTGAGCCGTATATACAATGAGATAGACAAGCTCGCTACACTTCTGCCTCCCAACGCCACTATAACTCCCGAAGTAGTGGAGCGTAATATCGGCATCAGCCGTGAGTACAATACTTTCGAGCTCGTCGACGCACTGGCCTATCGAGACGGAGCTAAAGCTTTCCGCATATTGAAATATATGAGGGCGAATCCGAAGGCTATCCCTGTGGTGATGGCTACTACAGCAATATTCGGCTTCTTTGCCGACCTGCTGACAGCCTACTTCCTGCCGGACCGCACCGAGAAGGGACTCGTAGAGACTTTCGGATTTAAGACCTTGGCGCTAAGACGAATGACCACCGCCATGCAACGCTATACGCACGTGCAGGCAGTGGAAATAATATCGGCTATACGCCGTTTCGATGCTCAAAACAAGGGTGTTGATTCGCGTCGGCAGGACATCGACCTCTTCCAGGAACTTGTATATCATATCCTTACCGCTACCGGGCGTCTCTGATAGGAATCACCGGCCGCAGACATGCGAGTTGAATCACCGCTCGCAGGACAATCACCGCCAGCAATAGTGCGAGTTGAATCACCAGCCACCGGAAGCGCCGCCGCCGCCGGT
>CAMWKV010000177.1 GCA_947174915.1 uncultured Porphyromonadaceae bacterium
GATGATTCCTTTAAACATTTTATTCAATTTTGAGGTTCAATATTTTATGATTTTTAATGTCATATAAAGGCCGGAAAGTCCGGCGCTCGACTGCTCGTCCGATGGGATTATGCAGTTTGTGACTGCAAAATTAACAATTACGTCTGAATTTCAGTTCGAATTTTGTAACTTTGTAGTCAGAAAAGAAAAAGCCCCCTGTCAAAAACACTGATTCCCATATATTCATCCCCCTCCGCACTCATCAACTACTATGCTGAGATTCCTACGAAACATATTACAACTACTACTCTCGCCGGGCAATGGGTGGGAAGACTTCGCTCAGGAGTCGCCGTCGCCTGATGAATTGAAGCGCGACGGGTTGATGCCTTTGCTGGGAATTGCCGTCATCACGGTATTCTTCGGCATGGTATATGACCACACGAGTTTCGGCAAAACTCTCATCTGCGCCATCACGCTCGCCGGCTCATACTTTCTGGCAATATATGCCGGGCGCCTGTTCTTCGACCTGTACTTCGAGCGTATCACCGGCGTAAAATCGGATCTGACACGACAGAGCAACTTCATCATCATGGGTCTCGGCATAATGCTCGTGTTCCAGATTATTGAGAACTGCTTGCCGTGGAACATAGTATTCCTCAAATTTCTTCCGGTGTACGCTATATTGATACTGGCCAAGGGTGCAAGCTACATGCAAGTGCCCCGCCGCGCACTGATGCGCTTCACGGCTTTCTCGGCCTGCGTGATAGTGCTGCTGCCTCTCCTTATATACTATATTATTTTCCTGATTGTAATCTAATGAAACCCAAAGAAATAAATATAAAGAACCGCCGCGCGACCTTCGACTACGAAATCGTCGATACTTTCACCGCCGGCCTCGTGCTCACCGGCACCGAAATCAAAAGTATCCGCGAGGGACATGCCTCGCTCGTTGATACTTTCTGCTATGTGTCGTCCGAGGGCGAAGTATGGGTGAAGAATATGAATATCGCCCAGTATTTCTACGGCTCATATAATAATCACGAGGCACGTCGCGACCGCAAGCTGCTGCTGACACGACGCGAGATAGCACGTCTGAGCAAGGAAGGCTCGGTACCGGGCTACACCATCGTGCCTCTGCGACTTTTCATTAACGACCGCGGTCTGGCCAAACTCGTTGTAGGCATAGCTCGAGGCAAAAAAGAATATGACAAACGTCAGGCCATCAAGGAACGCGAAGACAAGCGTCAGCTGGCCAGGATGATGCATAAATAATGATATACCCCGACTCTTTCGAACACAAGATTGGATTCGATGCAGTGCGCTCTCACATTGCATCGCTATGCACTTCACCCATAGGTGCCGACCGCTGCTCGGAGATGCGCTTCAGTGACGATTTCGCCGAAGTGAGCCGCGAACTTGACCGCGCCTACGAGATGCTCGCCATCATCAGCGGCAACAACGACTTCCCTGCCGGCGGTATTCACGACCGCCGCGCATTGCTGCTAAGCCTCCGAGTGCCCGGCACATGGCCTTCCGAGGGCGAGCTTGGCGGTCTGAGGGCTTCCCTCGCGACGATGGCCGACATCGCGTCGTTCTTCTCAAAAAATAAGAACAAGGAAACGGGAGTCTCCCTCTACCCGGCTCTCGACAGCCTTGCTGAGAGCATACTCTCCTTCCCTACCGTAACGACTGCCATTGACAGAATCGTGGATCGTCACGGCGAGATAAAGGACAACGCATCGCCCGAACTTGCCGAGATACGCCGCAAGATGGCATCGGCACAGGCCGGCATTGGCTCGGCTCTGCGCCGCGTCATGGCTGAGGCTGTACGCGAAGGCTATCTCGAACCGGACGCCAAGCCATCCATGCGCGACGGACGACTCACCATCCCCGTGGCACCGATGTACAAACGCAAGGTGCCCGGTATCGTGCACGATGAATCCGCCACAGGCAAGACTTTCTTCATAGAGCCATCAGAGGTGGTGGAGGCCAACAACCGTCTGCGCGAGCTCAACATTGCCGAGCGTCATGAGATAGTGCGCATCCTTCAGGGACTCGCGGATGTGATACGTCCGCATATCGACGATATCTTAGGCGCCTATGAGCTCCTGGGCACTTTCGACTTCATACATGCCAAGGCCGAATACGCACGCCTGACAGGAGCTGAGAAGCCCGAACTCGGCACCAAGCCCGAACTGGAATGGTACGGGGCACGTCATCCCGGCCTGGCGCTCAACCTCGAACGTCAAGGCAAGAGCATTGTACCGCTCGATATTCATCTGAATCAGGAAGGCCGCATCCTGCTGATATCGGGGCCTAACGCCGGTGGTAAATCGGTAACACTCAAAACAGTAGCCATAGTGCAGTATATGATGCAGTGCGGTGTGCCGCCCACGCTGTACTCCAACTCGCACATGGGCTTCTTCCAGAATATCTTCATCGACATCGGCGATGACCAGAGCATCGAGGACGATCTGAGTACCTATTCATCGCACTTGAAGAATATGAAATTCTTCCTCTCGCACAGCAACGGGCGCACGCTGGCGCTCATAGATGAATTCGGCACCGGCACAGAACCACAGATAGGCGGCGCTCTCGCTCAGGCGGTGCTCAAGCAGTTCAACGCTCGCGGCATGTGGGGTGTTATCACCACGCACTATCACAATCTCAAGCAGTATGCCGACGAAACTCCGGGACTCATCAACGGCTCCATGTTGTATTACAACCGCATTATGCAAACGACTATCCGTCTTTACATCGGTCGCCCCGGCCTGTCACTTATACACATCACCGAGCCAAAGAGACAA
>CAMWKV010000178.1 GCA_947174915.1 uncultured Porphyromonadaceae bacterium
TCATCAGCAGGGTGGCGATGTGGGCGCCGTCGACGTCGGCATCGGTCATGATGATTACCTTGTGGTAAGCTAACTTGCTGAGGTTAGGCGCCTTGGGGTCGTCCTCCGTGCCAACAGTTACGCGCAGGGCGCGGAAGAGGCTGGTGATTTCCTGGTTGTCGAAGATGCGGTGGTCCATCGCCTTCTCCACGTTCAGGATTTTACCGCGGAGAGGCAGAACTGCCTGGGTACGTCGGTCGCGGGCGAGCTTGGCGGTGCCGCCTGCGGAGTCACCTTCGACGAGGAAGAGCTCGCAGTCTTCGGCAGTGTGGCTGGAGCAGTCGGTGAGCTTGCCGGGGAGGCCGCCGCCGAAGAGGGGCGACTTGCGGAGCACCTTCTGGCGTGCTGCCATAGCGGCGTGGCGTGCCTGAGCAGCGAGTATCACTTTCTCCACGATGGTCTTGGCCTCGCGGGGATGCTCCTCGAGGTAGTTGCCGAGGGCCTCGCTGATGGCGGCGCTCACGGCAGGGGCTACTTCGCTGTTGCCGAGCTTGGTCTTCGTCTGGCCTTCGAACTGAGGCTCGAGTACTTTGACGGATACTACGGCGGTGAGGCCGTCGCGGAAGTCGTCGCCGGCGATTTCTACCTTGGCGTTCTTGAGCAGGTTGTTGTCTTCGGCGTATTTCTTGAGCGTGGTGGTGAGGCCGCGACGGAAGCCGGTCAGATGTGTACCGCCTTCTATGGTGTTGATGTTGTTGACGAAGGAGTAGATGTTCTCGTTCTGGGTGGTGTTGTAGGTCATCGCCACTTCAACGGGGATGCCGGCACGCTCTGTGTTGAGGTGGATCACGTCGTTGATGAGGGGCTCCTTGTTGGAGTCGATGTACTCTACGAATTCGCGCAGACCGTCGTTGCTGAAGAAGGTCTCGCTATGGGGCTTGCCTTCGGAGTCGAGGTTGCGCATATCGGTCAGATGCAGGGTGATACCGGCATTGAGGAATGCGAGGTCGCGAAGACGGTTGGCGAGGATAGAGTAGTCGTAGACGGTGGTGGTGAAGATGCTGCCGTCAGGCTTGAAGGTGATGGTGGTACCGGTGTGGTTGCTTTCGCCTTCGCAGCGGAGCTCGCTGGTGGGCTTGCCGCAGCTGTACTCCTGCACATACACCTTGCCGTTGCGGCGCACCTCGGCGCGGAGGTAGGTGGAGAGGGCGTTGACGCACGATACGCCCACGCCATGGAGACCGCCGGACACTTTATAGGAGCCTTTGTCGAACTTACCGCCGGCATGCAGTACTGTCAGTACTACCTCCAGGGCGCTCTTGTGCTCTTTCTCGTGCATATCCACGGGGATACCGCGACCATCATCGACGACGGTGATGGAATTGTCTTCGTTGATATTGACGAAGATCTCGGAGGCGAAGCCGGCCAGCGCTTCGTCGATGGAGTTGTCCACCACCTCATACACAAGGTGATGGAGGCCTTTTTCGGAAATATCGCCTATGTACATCGCAGGACGCTTGCGGACCGCTTCAAGGCCCTCAAGCACCTGGATATTACTGGCGCTATATTCCTCTTTATCTTCTGCCATATTGTTGCTTGGGTTATATGGTATGTCGTTGCTTGGTTTTATGATACAAAGGTACGAAAAAAACTTGAAACAACGAAATTTTTCAGACTTGCAGTTTTGTGTATTATTTCGTAATTTTGACATCGGATAGGTGCACCCTCATCGCAACATTTTTTCTCACCTCGGTGTTCTATCTTCAATATATAATACTCCACACAACATGAAACACCTCAGCACTATTGCCGCTATATCCACCCTCGCATTACTCAGCTCCTGCTCTGCTATTCAGAAAGTTACAGGGTCTAAGAGCTCGCCGTCAGCTCCCGCGTCCGAGTCCGGTTCGACTTCTGCATCCACTCCCGCCTCCAAGCCCTCGGAGACCGTCTCGGTATCACCCGTCAAAGTCAACGGCAAGTCCAAGAAAGGCAAGAAAAAGCCCTCCGATACTGCCGCTGTAGCAGAAGTGAAGGCTCAGGCACCCACGAAAGAGCAACTCCTCGGCGGACAGTGGTCAATCATCGCTGTCGGCAAGACTCAGATTAATCTCGAAGACGATCAGCCCTATGTCAACTTCGATGCCGACGGCCGATTCTATGCCAACGACGGTTGCAATATCATCAACGGCGACTATGCCGTGAAGTCTGATGGTAAGATGCTCTTCAGCAACGTCCTATCCACGATGAAATACTGCCCCGAACTCGACTTCACTCCCTCGATAGCTTCGGTATTCGCCACCGAGGATGCATACACCGCGGACTGCCGCCGCATCGGCCAGGATACATACCTTTATCTCAAGGATGGCCGCGGGATGGCGGTAGCTACCTTGCGTCGCGACAATATGGAATTCCTCAATGGCAACTGGCGCATCACCTCTGCCGAGGGTACGAAGATTGAATCCGACGAAGCTAACATCTTCATTGACGTACGCGAGCTCAAGGTACATGGCAACACCGGCTGCAACTACTTCAACGGCGTCTTATACCTCGACCCGTCGCGCAGCAACGCTGTGGATTTCAGTAATATGGCCCTCACGCGCATGATGTGCCCCAATGAGGACCAGGAACGCTCGATTATGGTAGCCCTCGAAGGTGCGGCCTCAGCCATCGCCGGCAAAAACTCCAATACCGTCCTCCTCCTCGACGCCAAGGGCAAACAGGTAATGACCCTCGTCCGCATCCCCGTCGAAAAGCCCGAATAATCCCCGCC
>CAMWKV010000179.1 GCA_947174915.1 uncultured Porphyromonadaceae bacterium
GGGGCATGAGACTACGGCTGGCTATTTGGACAGTAACGGTGCTTGGTATAGCTCCGACCGTCCTAATCGTGGTGGTAGCTGGTACAACAACACCGCCTCCCACTTCCTTGTTAGTAACCGCAGCATCAGCACCAGCTCTACCGCGAACTTCAGCCGGGGCTTCCGCCTGGCCCTTTAGTTTGCAATATAGCAAGAAAGAGGGGTGATTGAAGCAATTATCAGCATCCCTGCCAGTACAGCCGGCGGAAGAATAGTCAAGTATAGAAATAAATAGTTTTTATCGATAGGTAGAACAGGCCTGGGACCCGTGACGGGTCAGGCCTGTTCTTTTCTCCGGCGCTCGGAGGCTGCTTTTAGCGCCTGGGCACGCGGCACAACCTACGTAAATTTTATTCATACTCCATCGTTATAATCCGTGGTTTCTCCCCTTTATGCGGGAGGATGTCCACGGATTACTTTTTTGCTTTGGGGGCGATGTATTCGCTGTACAGCTTCCCGCAATGCTCTCTGCGTACCTCTGCTCCTCTGCGCGCCCTCTGCGTGAGCCTTATTCTCGCAGCGCTGCTATTCTGCCCTGGATGGAAGGGGCTCACGCCGAGGGGCGCTGTGTGTCATGCCAGGCCGAGGAGGTCGCGGTATATGTCGAGGGCGGCGCCTATCTCCTCGGGGGTGGCGGTGCAGTCAATTACCGGGTGGCCTGTGCTTTCGAGGAGTGTGAAATTGATCTGCTCCGCGGAGGCGTTCTTTTTGTCCTGGCGCATGGAGGCGATGAGTGCGGGATAGTCATCGCAGGTGATGGGGAAGGCGCCGTAATTATCACGTACATAGGCTGCTACGCTGTGCAGCGTGGCGGAGGGGAATCCCTTCTTCATCTGCGACAGCACGAGTTCGGCCACCATACCCCATGCCACGGCATATCCGTGAGGTATAGGGCTCTTGGCGGCAGCGGCGAAGCTCTCGAAAGCATGGCCTATGGTATGTCCGAAGTTCAGGGCTTTGCGGATGCCCTTCTCGGTGAGGTCTTCCTCTACTATGCGGCGCTTCACATCGACGCTCGCTTCGAGCAGAGGCATGAGGCCGACGGTGTTCTTAAGCGGGCTGACAGGGTTGAATGCCAGCACCTTACCGAGGGTAGCATCGTCCTCCAGCAGGGCATGCTTTATCATCTCGGCGTAGCCCGACAGTATCTCCTGGTCGGAGAGGGTGTTGAAGTAGATGGTAGAGATGATGGCAGCCACGGGTTCGGTGAATGTGCCTATCTGATTCTTGAGACCGTTGAAGTTGATGGCCGTCTTGCCACCGACAGAGGCGTCGACGGCGGCGAGGAGAGTTGTGGGCACGTTGATGCAACGGAGGCCGCGTTTGTAAGTGGCGGCGGCGAATCCGCCCAGGTCGCCTATCATACCGCCGCCGAGGTTGACGACGACAGTGCTACGCGAGGCTTCCATGTCGGACAGTTTCTGCCACAGTTCGCTGAGTCCTTCGATGCTCTTGCTGCCGTCGCCGGCAGGGATGGTGATGACAGTGGCGTCGGCAACGGCCTTGGAGTCGTTGACGAGGATGGGGAGCACGAGCGCGGCAGTATTTGTATCGGCGACGACAGCGACTTGCGGATTACCGAGTTCGGCAATGAGCCCGTCGATGGCCTCGCCTACGAGGTTGGTGAAGATTAGTTTCTGCTTCATGGTGTAATATTTTATATGTATAACGCGCTGCCGCGCAGACGTGTTCGATGCTGAGTCGTCAAGGCCTTGTGTGCCGTATGCTGTGCCACCGGCGTGCGTCAATCCAAGCGGCCGGCCTCGCTGTCGTGGCCGAGGCGGCCGAACGCTGCGAGGATATCGGCGCAGGCGTCCATGGAGGGCACTACAATGTCGGCTCCCGCACCTTCCAGTGCGCCATCTGGCAGAGGACCCGTGGTGACGCCTATGGTGAATGCACCTGAACGGACGGCGGCCTCGACGCCGAGGGGAGCGTTGTCGATGGCGATAGATTGCTCGGGGCGCGCGCCCACCTTGGCCATACCTTTGAGATAGGGCTCGGGGTCGGGTTTGCCGTACGTGACATCGAAGGCTGTGACGCGTCGCTCGGCGGGAAAAGCGCCGGGATAGTCGGTGTCGAGACGGTCGAGGATGGATAGCTGCCCCGAACCGGTGACGATGACACATGGCGCCAACGCTTCGGCGGCGGCAACGGCACGCGGGGCGCCGGTCATCATCGGAGGCAAGCCCATGGTCTTGAAGTTGCGGCTTTTCACTTGGTAGAGGTCGTGCTTCTCGGCATCGGTGGCCGGGCGGCCGAATTGACGTCGGATGAGTATGTCGATAGTGTCGGCACCGGTGCGGCCTTCGTAGGCGAAGAATTCCTCCGGCGTGCAGTCGATGCCGGCGGTGTCGCACATCTTCTTCCATGCCTGCGCGTGGCCGGGCATGCTGTCGTAGAGGATACCGTCCATGTCGAAGAGTACGACGGCCGGACGGCAGAAGGGATGCCCGGTGCGCTCGGCGTAGCGTGCAAGAGCCGCAGCGAAATTATAGGTAGCAACTGACATTTTCAGACAATTTTGACAGTGAATTATTTACGCCGCTTTTTGTCATTAGGGTCGGAGCTTTCGGAGTTGGTTTTAGTCTTGCGAGACTTATCCGTCTTGTCCTTGGCTTTTTTCGTCTTACCCTTTGCCTTGTCA
>CAMWKV010000180.1 GCA_947174915.1 uncultured Porphyromonadaceae bacterium
TTTCCGCAATGCTCTCTGCGTTCCTCTGCCCCTCTGCGCTCCCTCTGCGTGAGACTAATTCCCGCGGCGCATTTTCCGCACCGCTCTCTGCGTTCCTCTGCTCCTCTGCGTGTCCTCTGCGTGAGACAAATTCCCGCGGCACCTATTCCGCCCTGGATGGAAGGGGCTCACGCAGAGAAAGCGCAGAGGAGCAGAGATACGCAGAGAGCATTGCCAGGAAGCGACCACTCCATGAAGCAACCCCACTTCATAACTCATAACCCATAACTCATACTTAATTAAAAACCTGCCATGTATTTCCGAGAAAATCGCTAAATTTGTCGGTGAATATACTGCGGCGCCCGGCACCGCCCCAAATACACTATCATGTCCGATACAACGAATACCGCCCCGACAACACCCAAACGCCCACGCCTACACTACTTCGATATGCTCAAAGGCCTCGCTATCTTTATGGTAGTGATGGGCCACGTCATCACATTCTGCATCCGCGACATCGACCGCTCCCTCGTATTCAAACTCATCCAGGAGATCCACATGCCACTCTTCTTCTTCATCAGCGGATGGTTCACCTACAAAGCCACCCCCGACGGCAGCCTGCGACGCCCCGACATGGCACGCCGCGCCGTACAGCTCCTCATACCCATGGTGGTAGTCAGCAGCCTGTGGATATGGTACTTCCCCCACAGCGGCCTGCAGTCGCCACTCACCTCCACCTTCGAGGGCCTCTGGAGCAGCCCCTGGAAGAACGGCTACTGGTTCACCCTCGTCCTCTTTGAAATCCTCGCACTCTACTGCGCCGTCACCCCCCTGCTCAAAGGCGGTATAGGCCGCTGGCTCACCATCATCCTCGCCTCCTGGGCCCTCCTCCTCACCGCCGTGGCACTCCTCCCAGCAGTATGGACCGACTACGCCAGCCTCGGCCTCGCAGCCTCCTTCTGGCCCGTGTTCATGTTCGGTGCAGCCGCAGCCAAGTACCGCGACCGCTTCGCCACCATCGTCGCCGGAGGCAGCACCGTCACAGTATGCCTCCTCCTCGGAGCATGCCTCGCCTACTTCATCTGCTGGCCCTGGGAATTCCCCGCCCTCACCGACAGCAACGGCATAGCGCTCTCCATCGCCCGCACACTATTCCACGCCTGCCTCGCAGTAGTGGCCATCGCCGTAGTGAAGCCATGGAGCGAACGCGTCTACAGCCCCGCCGCCTCCGGCGCCGCTCGCCGCATAGCCGACACCTGGCAGCTACTGGGCCGCAAGTCGCTCGCCATCTACCTCCTCCACTACTTCTTCCTCTTCCCCATGTGGACCTGCCGACAGACACTCGTCGACCTCTCCCTCGGCTTCGTGCCCACCTTCTTCCTGGCAGCATTTGTGGCAGCCGGAATCATAGCCCTCGCCCTCGGCGCAGCAGCACTCATAGCTCCCTCGCCATTGCTGAGCCTGCTACTCACCGGCACACCTCCCCCACCGAAATCCCGCAAATGATGAAAACCGCATTACTCTCCACCCTCGCTGCCATAGCCCTCACTGCCGGCGCGGCAGCCGCTCAGACCGACGTCGCCACCACCTCCGTCGAGTGGCTCGAACTGTCGCACAACTTCGGCGCCTTCGACGAGAACGACGGCCCCGTATCGCACATCTTCCGCTACGTCAACACCGGCAGCAGTCCCATCACCATCCTCGCCGCACGCGCCAGTTGCGGATGCACCTCCCCCGAGTACAGCCGCACACCCGTAGCCCCCGGCGACACAGGCACGATACGCGTAATATACGACCCCGCCGGACGACCGGGCCGATTCTCAAAATATGTAGGCATCACCTTCGCCGGCATCGAAGGCATGGACAAACTCACCGTATCGGGCACCGTCGTAGGCTCGCCGCGCAGCGTCGCCGGACAGTTCCCCATCGAAGCCGGACCCGTACTGCGCCTCAACCGACCCTCCATCATGTTCGGCCAACTCAAGAAAGGCGCCGTACGCATGGTATCCATCAACGCCTACAACGGCAGCACCGACACCATTCGCCCCACCGTCGACGACGCTCCCGCACATATCGACGTCACCATAGCCCCCGAGGTAGTGCCCCCCGCCGAACAGTTCTCCGTCATCTGCTACTTCAAGTCCGGCCGCTCGGACCTCTACGGCCTCGTCGCCGATACCGTCACCGTCATGGGTCAGCCGATACCCACAGTGGCAGTAGTCGAAGAAGACTTCAGCCGCCTCACACCCAAGGAGCTGGCCAAAGCTCCGGAGATATTTCTTGCCGACAGCAGCCTTGACTTCGGCACCCTCGGTAGCGAAGCCGTCACCCGCACCGTCGAGCTCCGCAACATCGGCCGCAGCAAGCTACTGGTACGCCGCGTCTACACCGCCGACGACGGCATCGCCGTAAGCATAGACCACACCGACCTCAAGCCCGGCAAGACAGCCACCGCCACCGTCACCGTACACCCCGAGCAGCTCCCCGGCGCCCTCCTCAACGCTCGCCTCAACATCATCTCCAACGACCCCGCCCACCCCGTCACCACCATCCGCCTCGTCGGCACCAAAAACTAATCCCCCTCACTTTTAAGTCTGCCTGAACGGTTCTGACTTTACCTTAGGTTACAAGTTTCTCTCGGATTTCTTCCGAGAGAAATTTACCACAATACTACAACAC
>CAMWKV010000181.1 GCA_947174915.1 uncultured Porphyromonadaceae bacterium
CTATAAACCAAAGAAATACAAATGATACAAACTGTTACACAATTGTTACATACACATATAATACCGATTAAAGACACTGAAATGTAACAAAACAATGCGCAATTGTCACAACAAAACTACAGCCTGCGGTCACCTTTGCCTCCCCCTGGATGCGCATTATTATAGTTTCGGAAAAACACCAAAGAAGGGCATGCGAGGGCGAATAGGCAAATGCAGCGAGAGGCCACGCATACCGCGTAGCCTCTCGCTATATATTATAAGGTGTAGGGTAGCTTCAGAAGCGGAAGCCGGTGGAGATGACGATATTGTTGTAGCTGTCGGTGAGGTCGGCCGATGGAGTGCTCACGCCGTTGAAGGGTGTGTAGGCATGGAGCGTGGACGAGCGACGGGTGTACTGATACGCAAGGTCGGCATACCAAGCCTTGTAGCGATAACCGATACCGAGGCATACATTATATGTATCCTTGTCGAAGCTGTAAGAGGGGTCCGTGCCGGAGGTGTAGATCTGCGGATTGCCGGTTGTGTCGGCTGCTTTGCTTGTGACATTGGAGGTCTGGTAGTTGAAGCCGGCACGGAGGCTGATACTGCGTGTGGGACGGAATTCGGCACCGATACGGATGATATTGGCAGCCTGGAACATGGTCTTGATGTCTTCGTTGGCGTACTTGTTGTCGGTGAAACCGCCGCTGAGATAGCCGTCGATGCCGTAGGCCTCTTCCTTCATCTTCATGTCGTTGTAGGCCACACGTTCATAGTCCACGCTGACGATAGCCGACGAGCCGAGGGTGACAGAGGCACCTACCATAAGACGCCAAGGAGTGTTGAGGCGGGAGCGATATTCATAGGTAGGTGTGCTGAAAGAACCTTCTGTAGTTCGGCCATTGTCGGGGGTGAAACGGTAGTCCGTGTCGGCATAACCGTTGTGGGTGAGATGCATCCAGGTAGGGGTGTGCACTGCAAGACCCACGCGGAACATGTCGGCCGGGCGGATGATGACGCCGAATTTGAGGTTGGCGCCTGTGCCGCTTACGTAGCGGGTGTTGTAGAGGTCAAAGGCGGAGTTGCCTGTAGCAAGTCGGTCGGTGTCGGTGTTGTAGATGAGCGCACCGGAGCTGCTTTCGGAGTAGAAGCCTTCGCGGGTATAGCTCATGTCGACGATACCTACGCCTAAGCCCCAGTAGACGAGGTCGGACACATTGCCGGCGAATGAGATATCGTACTCATCCTGATAGCCCTTCTCGTGGTACTTGTAGAGAGCATCGCTCTCGGTGCCGTTCTGGAACTGACCGGTGTATTGGTCGTCCGAACCGAGGGTGTTGTTGATGAAGTACGAGTTATAGGCTACGATGGAGAGCCAGTCCTCGGAGGAGTCGAAGAAGGGATCGTGGTCTTTGCTGTCGAGGAGGGCTCCGGAGGGTACGCCGCCGGTATATCCGGCGATGTAGTTCGACAGCGACGTCCCGGTGGGACGGTTGTAGCCGCCGGAGATGCGGTCGAAGGATGCCAGACGGTTGTAGCTCACACCCCACTGGAAGAATTTCATGGCTCCGCCGAGCTGCATGGCTCCCACATAGCCGAAGTTGTCGAAGTAGGCTTTGGTGGCGTTGTCGGAGTTGTTCGAGACATCCGTCTTATAGTTGTAGTTGCGGATGCTGATATCGAAGGTGAGGCCGATGTCGCTGCTGCGGTATAGGCCGAGGCCCGCTGGGTTCTGCGACATTGAGGTGATGTCGCCGCCGAGAGAGGTGAAGGCGCCGCCCATACCGATGAAGCGGGCGGTGCCGCGAAGCTCGTGAGGAGTGATGTTATATGCGTCGATAGCCGACTGAGCCATAGCTGTCGAGGCAGCGGCAAGGGTGGTCAGGGCAAGGAAAAATCGAGTGTTCATAGTTGAAGTGGTTGATGACCAAGAGATTGATCAAGAGATATTGAGAGGAGATACTGAATATTAGAGCAAGGGGACTTCTCGATGTCTTTTAGTTGTCAATATTGCATGGTGTGGGCATAGGGCGCTTGCGGCATTATCTGCGTCCGCGACCGCCGCCTCCGCTGCCGCCACGACTGCCGCCGGTAGAGCCTCCATAAGAGCCGCCGTAGGAACTGCCACGGCTACTGCCGGACGAGCTGCCACGATAGCTTGAGCCGCTGTTCGAACTGTTGCTTGAACCGGAAGAACGGTAAGAGCTTGAAGACGAGCGGGTAGAGGTGTTGCGGTTCGATGAACCCGACGACGAAGATGTACCGTAATTACCGTTGCCGCGGCTTGAGTTGTTCGACGGACGAGCAGTGCTTGATGCCGAGCCGGGGCGCGAGGTGTTGCCGGAGACTGTTCCTGATACAGTACCGCCGGGGCGAGTGCTGCTGCTGACGGTATTCCCGGGACGGCTGCCGGAGCTGACGTTGCCGGGACGGTCGTAGTCCCATGTATTGCCGGGGCGACGGTTGGCGGTAGTGCTGCTGCCGTAGGATGTACCGTGAGGACGGGATGCGCCGGGAGAGTTCGATACCCAGCCGCCGGGACGGTTGCCGGGGCGATTACCCGGATTTACGCCGGGATGATGCCCGGGGTAGGGTGGGCGCGGATTCCAGCCGCCGGGGTAATGACCCCAGCCGGGATGATAACCCCATGACGG
>CAMWKV010000182.1 GCA_947174915.1 uncultured Porphyromonadaceae bacterium
TAGTTGACACGCGTATCGACGCGCCCCGAGATGGACACGGTATCAAGGAGCTCAATATTAATATTATCGAGCACAGCTCCGCCGTTGTAGCCTACAGCGAGCCGGCTGCATGAGAGCGGATATTTTGTTTCAGAACTTGCCATCAGTTGAAATACAGTAATTTTCGACGGTTGAAGAGCACATACGCTATCACAGGCACACCTATGAGCGGCGTGATGGCGTTGATGGGTATCTGACCCGCGTACCACTGCGACGGCATCGACGACAGCACCTGACAGAGAAGGCCGACGACGGCTCCGGAGAGGATTGTTGCCGGAAGAACTGCGCGATGGTTGGATGTAGCCACAAGCATGCGGGCGATGTGTGGTACGGCAAGACCTATAAAACCTATGGGACCGCACCACGCTGTAACTACCGCAGTCAATGCTCCGGAGATGAATAGCACTCCGGCACGCACACGACCTACGGACAGCCCCACACTACGCGCATAGTCAGCGCCGAAAAGCATAGCATTCAGGCTCTTGATATACAATGCCGACCCTATGCACAGCACCGCGCAAATCGCAGCAAATACGGGAAGTATCTCCGTCGTTACTCCGTTGAAGTTGCCCATACCCCACATCACAAAGCCGTGTACGGCTCGCTCGGGAGCGAAGAAATTGAGTAATGATATGGCCGAAGACGCCAAATAACCTATAAGAATACCGACTATCAACAGCACCTCGCTCGAACGCAACACCGATGACAAAGCCAAGAGTACCAGAAGGATAGCCATCGCACCCACGAAAGCTCCGACTACTACTGCGGCCGTCCCCCAGGCGCTCACGAGGGGCACGCCGGCGAGCATCACTATGGCCACACCAAGGTTGGCACCCGAACTGATACCCATTATCGAAGGTCCGGCGAGGGGATTGTCGAAGGATGTCTGCATGAGTAGACCCGCCACTGCCAGCGAGGCTCCGGCGCAGAGAGCGGTAACGGCTGCGGGCAATCGGCTGCCGAGGACGATGAAATCAGTCATCTCCGTACCGTGACCACAGAGCGTCTGCCACACTTCGGATAAGGACAAGCGCACGCTACCGCTCAAGACGGCGAGCGGGAGCAGGACGGCTACAGCTACTACAAGGCTCAGCAGAACTATTGTTGTACGGGATTTATTCATTGTAGAAAAGACCGTTTAATTCGCCTCACTCACAAGACTTTATCACTTACCTCCCGTGCGGCGGAAATACTTCAACTCGTAGCCCGGCATTACATCGGGATGAAAGATAGCGACATATTCGGCCAGCACTTCGTCAGGATGGAATGCTGTGGCATCAAAGATATTGCGCTCCGCGCTGTTGCAACTGTAGATATTACCCTCTCGCCAGGCTTTGAATGTCTTATAGCGGGGATTGACAGCAGCGAGCGACTCGGGGGTGGTATCATATCCAAAACTGCGCACCAGCCATACATCTGCATCGAGAGCACGTTCGGCCACAGTCTCAAGCCCGAGAGCCAGCGATCCGGAGCCGGGCATATCATCCCACGGCAGGATACCCCCGGCATCGGCTATCATACGCGCCATGTAACTATCGCCGGCGGGAACATACCACACGCCGGAATATTCAGTGTCGGTAAGCACCTTGGGCTTCGGAGACTCAGCTCCGGAGGCTTTGAACACGAGCTCGGAGTAATTGTCTATGACGCTGTCGAAAATAGCTCGTGCTTCATCCCGGCGACCGGTGAGTTCGCCCAGCAACAGAATCCATTCGGCGCGGCCTATCGGCGTAGTCTCCATGTAGTCGGCCATCGGTATCTGGGTCATACCGACCGGTAGATTGAGCGTCGTGCCCTGCATGGGTGAGTTGAGCACAGCGCGGGCACCGGAAGCCACGAGGCGCTCCGTCGATGGCTGCGTGGCTTTGCCTACATCCGTCACCTTTCCGGCCGCGACGAGAGCCTGTACGGTATCATCGGTGGCGAAGTAGTGTGCCTCTGCAACTGCTCGCATGGCGTCGATAGCTCCGAGTTCGGCGATAGCCGAGGTATGCACCGACGAGAATACAGCCATGCGGTCGATAGGTGTGCGCACTGCCACGACACCGGGAGGAAGAGAATCGGGCATGGCCATACCACTGTCAATCAGCGCATAGCGCCATGCAATTCGCTCCGGTTGCCATGGGTCACGAATATCTACGAGCACCACGCTGTCGGGGCGCACGGCAATAGTCAGCAGTCGCGCGTGATGTGTCAGCGTATCAGCTATTACGGCATTCTCATCGACAGTACTGTCAGCACCTCCGCCACATGCCGAGAAGCATAGGCCAAGAAGGAGATATAATACGTAAACGGGTAGTTGTCGTAAAGACGGTTTTATGTAGTTGTCACTCATCATTTCTATAAAATATCGCGTTGTTTTCGTAGACTGCTCAGAGCCACTTTCGACTGCAAATTTACTCAAAATCGCCGAAACTGCCGCCGGCCGTGTGAATTTCTTCTGATGTAGACCTTTTTTGCACCTGTACGTTTTCCTAATTTATCTTAAAACACACTACATTTTTTAATTATTTCGTACCTTTGTCTCGTGAATAAACCCTCGGGGTTTGTTGTAATAATTGTAAAACATAACTTCACAAAATATCATA
>CAMWKV010000183.1 GCA_947174915.1 uncultured Porphyromonadaceae bacterium
GTATGCGGGCGTTGCCGGTGAGGTAGCCGTAGGTGTAGGGCGTGCGGAACATCTTGCGGGTGGCGGGGACGTCGGGGTTGTCACTCCACTGCTCGGGCTCTTTGTAGTGCGACTGCTGGAGGGTGACGCCGGCCTGCACATCGTAGTCGGCGCTGAAGTAGACTTTGCCTTCGATGTTGAGGCCGAGCACACGTGCACCGGAGCCGTTGTAGCGTTCGAGGACGGCGTTGCCGGCGGCATCGGGTTCGTCGAGCTGTCGCAGGGCGAAGACGTCGCGCAGGTCGGTGAAGAAGCCTTCGACGAGGAGGTTGGTCTGCACGTTGCCGAAGCGGTGATAGAGGTCAGCCGAGGCGCTGACGCTCTGAGAGCTCTCCTGCTTGAGGCCGGGAGCGAGGACGGTGACTACGCGCTCGCCGCCGACGATGGCTACATGGAAGTCTTCGTCGTAGGCCTGGGGTGAACGGAAGCCGGTGGAGTAGGAGAGGCGGAAGTTGATGCGGTCGGAGGGATTGAAACGCAGGTTGACGCGCGGCGACACGATGGGATTGTGTATGAGCGAGTGCTTGTCGAGGCGTGCGCCTATGAGGAATCCCCACCGCTTGTTGCGCCATTCATTCTGGGCGTAGGCGCTGTAGATATTGACTTTCTGCAGGAGATTGTGGTTGTAGCCGAGGGTGACGTCGTGGAGACGGTTGTAGCTGTATTCCACGCCGGCAACGAACTCGGAGGGCATGAACAGGAGGCGGTCGAAGGGGTGTGTCCACTGGCTGCCGGCAGTGACTACGGCGTCCGAGGTGCGCCCATAGGCGTCGGGGTCGTAGTCGGAGCCGTAGTAGCTCTGTCGGCGAGTGATCTGTGTGGCGGCGAAGACGGACAGATGGTCGCGGTGGTCGCGCAGCCACAGGTCGAGGGTGAGCTCACCGGCGTGGATATTGTGGTCGGTCTGCTCAGCCACTTGTGCCTGATGGGGCTCCAGCTTGAGGTTGTCGCCGCCGCGGCGGTATTCGTGAGTAGTGTGATACTCGCCGGTGATGCGCGATATATCGGAGGGGCGCATGAAGGCTCGGGTACCGATGGTCTGCGTCTTGAGCTGGGCTATCTCGGTGAATCCGTCGCCGTCGTGGTCGTAGCCGTCGCGGTTGCGGCTCTGACCGTAGATGAACATGCCGGCGCGAGAGTTGTCGGTCACTACGGAGGCGTTGACGGTGGTGTTGTTGTCGAACGCTCCCGAGGGGCCTATGGAGGTGAGGGAGTGGGTTATTCGGGCAGAGTTGACCATCGGGTCTTTGGTGATGATATTGATGGTGCCACCCACGGCGGATGAGCCGAATAGAGCCGAGCCGCCGCCGCGCATCACTTCGACGCGCTCTATCATGTTGGCGGGAATCTGTTCGAGACCGTATACACCGGTGAGAGCCGAGAATACGGGTCGAGAGTTCATCAATATCTGTGAGTAGTGACCGTCGAGGCCGTTGATGCGCACCTGAGTGAAGCCGCAGTTCTGGCAGTCGTTCTCCACGCGTACGCCGGGCTGGAAGGCGAGGCCGTCGGCCAGCGAGCAGGCGCTCACCTGGTAGAAGATGTTGCCGGGGAGGACACTCACGAGCGACGGGCTCTCGCGGCGCTTTATCTCGCTCTTGGACGATGTCACCACTACCTGGTCGAGCATGAAGGCATCGGGCATCAGTTCGAAGTTCACTTCGACGCTCTGTCCGGCGGTGACGAAGACGGTGCGGGTCTCTGTCTTGTAGCCGGTATATGAGGCTTCTACGGTATATGAGCCCGGGGCGAGGTCGCGGAAAACGAAGTGGCCGGAGGCGTCAGTCATCGTTGCCAGACGGCTATCCTTGATGGAGACGAGGCAGTAGGGCATGTGTTCGCCCGTCTCGCCATCGAGCACATGACCGCCGATATTGGCATCCGTAGATGCTGCTAATGCGCTGAAAGATAGGAATAAGGAGGTGATAAAAATGCAGATATATGTGATTGGTCTCATCAGATTGGGTTATTAAGCTGCAAAGTTCGCATTTTTCTGTCACTTGGGCAATACTCAGTCAGTATTTCCCGGCGGATGAAGATGCGCAGGAGCCGATGTCGGCGCGGTTTAAACTTCCTTAAAGGCGCAACTTTCGCGGCGCAATGGCTGTTTCTACCATAGAACAACAGCTAAAACTACATACTTATGAACACTCAAGAAGAAATCAAAACACCTCTGAATCTCCGCGGAGAACTTGACTACAAGGACGGAGAGATAGTAACCAAGGATGTCGTGTCGAACGGCAACGGTTCTGTGACCCTTCTGGCCTTCGACTCTCAGGCCATGATAGCCCGCCATCAGACCGATAGCGACGTACTCGTATATGTACTGGAAGGTTCGGTGGAATTCGAGGTAGAGAACCAGCGCCAGAAGCTCGATTGCTGCGACGCCATGGTGCTCCCCGCCAACACTCCCCATACCGTCCTTGCTCTTGAGAAATCTAAGGTGCTCCTTACCAAGCTCAAAGCCTGACACGCACATACAGAGATTGTAGATTGAATGGCTGCGCCGTAATTTTTCCCTACGGCACAGCCATTTTCATCGTCCCACCTTCGCAGTGAAAGCAG
>CAMWKV010000184.1 GCA_947174915.1 uncultured Porphyromonadaceae bacterium
CAATCTCCGGAGTATCGTCGACGATGGTGTTGGCGGCCTTCATCCACTCGGGTGTGACGTCGCGGAAATTGAGGAAGGTGTACTCCTCGGCATCCAGGCGGTCGGAGAGCACGAAAGTGAATGATGAGCCGGCAGCAGTGGACATATTCACGTCGATATTGATTACGCCCGGGCGTCCGGTGACAGCGGCCGACCCGTTGCCATAGATAGTGCCGTACCAGTCGGGATTCTGTGCCGAGGTCACATTGTAACTCAGAAAGTTGCGAGCGTCGGTGATATCGAAACGGAAGGTAGGGTCGTGGAAGAATGTATGACCTACTTCGCCGTTGAGGGTGGCCGTGTGTCCGTCGACGTCGCGGATGGTGAGGTTGTCGAGCTTGATGATACCGGGGCGTATGTGCACGCTGTCGGTGGCTATATAATACGTATTGGTGAAGTCGATTTTCAGCTTCACGTTGTCGGCGAAGATATCGCCTTCGAGGTCAATATCCTTGAATGTGCCGAAGAGTCGGCAGTGTCCCGAAGCACGACCGGAAATATCTGATGTGAAAGCCTCCATGAAGGGCTTGAGGAATCCGACAGGGATACTATCGGCATCGAAATTGATGTCAAGGGCTTCCTTCATGGGGAATATGTGTCCGGCAATATGCGACTTGCGGCCTTCGAGTCCGGTGATGTCGGCATCAAGGAAGACAGCTTGCTGCTCATTGTCCCAGTCGGCCATTACATTGGCAGTGCCTATTGTGCAGCGGTTATAGCCGATAGAATCAACATGAAGAGCGGGACAGTGCAGACGCGGCGCGGGGGATAAGAGGTCGGAAGCTGTGACGATGCCGGTGGCGCGCCCGCTTATCAGGGCGTTGTTAATCTCAAGAGTCTCGAAGATGGGCAGCATGCTCACCTTGTTGAGGTCGACGCGCAACGAGTCGTCGGCGTCGGTGGATATGGTGCCGTTGATGGCTACGCGCTGTTCGCCGGTACGGAGGGCGAAGCGGTCTACAAATATACTTTCCGGCCGTATGTCGATGGTAGATGGTTCGATGGTCCAGGTCTCGTCGCCGAAGTTTATGGTCCCCGGCAGGAAATCAATAGAGGCATCGAGCGGGAATCGTGAGCCGGCAAGTACTTGCGTGCTGCGTATCTCTGCTGAGAAGTCAAGGGTGCCGTTGAGGGGGATAGCGCGGAGGAGCGACCAGTCGACGTGCGTGTCAATCTTACTGTCTGCGCAGTCGATAGTGGTTGCAAGTACCATGTCGCCCTTGTTGGTGGGCATCTGCGTGGAGGCGTAGACGGAGGCCTTTCCGGCGGGGAGATCGAGGGCCGCGAAGACGGAAGTCTGTTCGATTATCTTGTTGCCCTTGAGGATGTACGGCGCACTTACTTCGACCGAAGCGTAGTTGACACGCGTATCGACGCGCCCCGAGATGGACACGGTATCAAGGAGCTCAACGGGAGAGTTGAAGAACTGCGCAACTTTACGATCGGGGGCTACGGTGAGGTCGAAGTTGAAGTCGTTGAAGTTATTCGCTCCGGACGGACGATAGTTGGCCGGACGCATTGTGGGCATGAGTGTGAAGAATGCGTCCTTCAGTTGCGGCACAAGTGTGGTAAAGTCGTAGTTGCCTTTAAGCGAACCGGACACGAAGGGCGATTCGATGAACATCTGCGGCTGGATATTCTCAGGGTCCGCTATCAGTCGCAGTACATCGAAAGTGAGCCCGGCACCGCTGCTGTCGGTCCAAGCGAAGTCAGATATCTCGGCACGGCCTGACAGACGCTTGAGGTCGGCGTTGTCGGCTTCAATGCGCAGCTTGGCGGATAGTCGGGCGCCATCGTGCTGCTTGTCAAGGCCGAGCGCTGTAAGGTCGACGTGTGACAGGGTGGCATTGGCGGTGAATGTGGGACGGTTGTCGGCGTAGGTGTAGAGAGCATAGGCCCGGACGGGTAGTTTCGGGTCGGCTACGGTGAGTGTGCCTTCAATGTTGTTGCGGCTCTCGGCGTTGACCTGCAGCGAGATGTCGCTGTATGTTTGGCCTAAGTAGCTGATGTCGGACACGTTGAGCTGAGCCTTGCCTTGTAGGGTACGGGAGCCTATGAGCCCGCTGAATTCTGCGTCTCCGTCAGTGGTGCCGAGTCGGCTGTCGCCGGTGATGACGCCAAGATTGAGGTCGGCGAATGTGAGCGAGGAGTTGAGAGCTATGCCGCGGGCAGTCCTGTTGAGTGTGCCACTTGTTTCGATGCTACCCGGCGTTCCGACTGAGGTGAGTTCGAATTTGCCCGAGCTTGCGGTACCGCTTGCGACGGCAGTAAATGATAGCTCTGGTAAGCGTCGCAGAGTCTGCTGTCCATTCCGCGGGATGAAGCGTCCCAGTAGCGATGTTATCGCGGGCCCGTTGATGTCGAGTTGACCGTTGGAGAGCTTGTACTGAAGACTGTCGGGATGGGTGAAGCCTGTAGCCTCGCCGGAAATGTTCATTGATATGACATTCCCGCTCTTGAGGGCGAACTTCGATATGTGCGCACACTGAGCAGATACAGTGGCATCCAGGTCAATATGCAGTCGTGTGTCGATGTCGGCAAGCACG